>NZ_JAGDQK010000016.1:0-138503 GCF_017498755.1 Bacillus sp. XF8
CACCTCCATTTAATTCGCATTTAGTATGCGAATTAAGGAGGTGTTTTTTTCATGTCCCATTAATGGGGTTCACTTTACTACTTATCTATTTAATGACATCGCATTATAAGTAAACCGTATTGATCAGTTATTATTCTTCATTATCTCAGCTAACATCTTACCTTGATAATCCATTAATAAATCTGAATAGTACTGTTGATTTTTCCAAAAAAGCCAGCATAAAAATCCTTGAACAATTACAAGTAGAATTGCAACCCAAAATATATATGAGAATCCATTAAAGATCCAATTCCATCCAAAAATTATTAGACTAACAATAGTAGATAATAACTGAGAAAGAAATAAAGCTCCTAAGCCCTGTATTGTTGATAAATAATGTCTGTATCTTTCAGCTATATAATTACGTTGGTTATCATCTTCTATATTTTTAATTGCGTTTTGCCAAAGGAATTCAATATGATAATACTTTTTAGTATTTTCCCGCGGCCAGTCATCATTTTTTATTTGATTTGTTATTACAGATAAGTCCATATCCTTCAGACTTAGTGTCCATTTGTATGCAAAAAAAGCTTGATGACAAAGATAACCAATTGTCACCCCAATCCCTACAGATGCCAATAATAAAGTGATACTTTGTAAATTTTTATCATTTACTAATAACTTATCAAACGCATTTGAATGCATTAAAAACCAGCTTAAAGTTATCCAAAAGAGAAAAACCCATCCAGGAATTCACCATCTTATTAAATATTTTGTATCAAAATTCATACATGCGCCCTTCCTTCTATTCATCCTCTAACACTCATCAGTTCCCTAATTATATCAATATTTTTCTATATATTTGTAGTACAAAATAAAAATTATTTTCATACCACTAATATGACTTTTATATAATCCCTAAGGCTGTAGCTATCAGTCGTATAGCGCTTCTTTTCTTCTCGTAAAACGGATCACATTTCATCATCAATTCATTGTAAACATAGGAATCTTTTACTTTCTCATTCCCTAAATACTTCATTTCAATGATTTTGCGCTGATCATTATCAAGTGCATTTTGCAACGTCCTTTCAATCTGCCTAAACCGTATCTCATGCTTCTTATCATCTTTCATTTTCGGAAAAAGAAATGCGTACCCTGCTCGAATTTGTTCTTCTTGATTTTTCATACGTACGCGTAATGCTTTGTAATTTTTCAGCTCTTTCACCACAAGTTTACGCATCTCTTTTTCATCGATGTCTTCAAAGAATGACAATTGGTTCATATGATACGCTTCCCCTCCGTTCAAACTTTTTATTTCAAAGGATTATTTTGTTTAAAATTGTAAAAAACCACATGTTCGATTTTATTTTTGTTAAAATAATAAAGGATAAATTAAGATGATTTAATATGCAATTATCGTTACATAGAAAAGAGCTGATAAATTTGAACAAATGGGCAATATCTTCTTTAACATGCTTACTTTTTGCTATATTAACTGTATGGAATGAAGAAACAATAGAAATAGGTGGATCAGCAAACCTTTTTTGGAAAATCGGACTATTCACACCACTTATAGGAATATTTT
The DNA here is from genome assembly GCF_017498755.1 of Bacillus sp. XF8. Taxonomy (NCBI): domain Bacteria; kingdom Bacillati; phylum Bacillota; class Bacilli; order Caryophanales; family Bacillaceae; genus Bacillus; species Bacillus sp. XF8. Next base: position 1,565 of record NZ_JAGDQK010000016.1, read on the forward strand.
TGGCATTAGGTGCTAGTTCTATTAGTCAACGAATTTTACTTGTATTGTTTAATTTAGGTTATTACCTTGTATGGATCTATCTTATTTTTAACGCTCCTATGTTCCCTCCGGACGAATACATGCCGCATGAAAGACCATTTGAAGAGCAGCGATGAATTTTTGCTAGCTGCTCTTTATCTATTGAATAAGCTTCTAATCTGTACAAAATGAAATTTTTGTTCAATCTTTTAAGATACCCTCGATAATATCCTGATCTTTCTTAAAAAATACGGTTCTTGTTTTACTGTTTGTGAACTCTTTAACCCGCTCAATTTTATAGTTTAATGTATCCTTTTCACATTGCAATTTATTTACCCATTTACTGTACATCTTGTTTTCTTTTTTTAGACGTTTAGTTTCTTTTTCAAGCTTTTCAATTTCATTATCATAAAAGTAATATGGCTGATTACCGCACCAAATTTTATATTCATCATTATCGGGATCATAATTTACTGACAAGCATGTTGGTGGTTCTAATGACCGTACTACTTTCATCATTTCATCCCATGTTTTTGCTGTCGTATACATTGACATCTATCATTCATCCTCCTCAAGTTCCGTAACAGTTAAATAATTTCTTCCTTTCTTTCTTTGGGACAATCTTCTTTGATATGCTGGTGTCATGTAAAAACGAACTGTTGCAGGAAGTACGCCCATATGTTGAACGCATTCCTTCATGGTCCCGATACATATAAGTGATTCACCTTATAGACTGCATATTCTTTTGAACTTGTTTATGACACTCATTGTTAAACTCTCCTTTGTTCTCAAATGAAGTTTTTATCATGAAACAAACCTTGAATGTTTATATCACTTTTAGACATCCTAAAAATAGGAGGTGATATATATATGAATGACTCTAAAAAAGAAAAAAATGATGTGACAAATAATAATGTGCTTGGTCTTGATTTAGATGAACAGGCTATGAATGGATTATACGGAATGCCTGAAACTGATATTGAAGACAAAGATCACCGTAAAAAAAGCAATTCACCAAAAATCTAGTACATATTTACACATAACATCTTTCTGATTAAGAGCACATTGCAAAAGTGCTCTTAATTTTCGGAGATTAAACCAAATAGCGTTTTTGTTTAGTTTTATACTGCTATCCCTTTAAACTCATTCACATTAAAATCCCTATATATGGTAAAATATAAAGTAATCCTATTTAAAGGAGGTTTATAAATGGCATTTCCAGCTTTGTTTACTATTGTCTTATCAATATTAATTCTGTATTTTCTTCATAAAGAAGAGAATGAAGAGCAATAATGAATTCTAAAATATTTTGTAGTACCAGCTGAAATATTAAGTATACTGACTCAATGTTTCAGCCAGTTTTATTTAAATAACGCTTTTGTTCAATTATTTATCCATTTCATTTTGAAATAGTAGCGTACCAACTATCATCCTTCCAAAAATCGTACTACATAGCAAATAATTATTTAAAAATGATTGTCATTGATTCACGCTTATCTAAAGAAAAACAAAACGAAGTATTCTTTCATGAATTATGCCATATCCTGCGCCACACCGGCATACAAGGGATTATGCCTACTGCTTTTCGTGAATTACAAGAATGGGATGCAGTACATTTTACCAAATATGCAGCTATCCCCTTCCATATGCTAAAATATATTAACCCTGCAAAGGATACTATGGTCGCTGATATGTCTGAAGTGTTTCAAGTCACTCCTGAATTATGTAAGCAACGTCTTACACAAATTCAAAGTAAAATTCGAATCAAGGAGTGTTTGACATGAAAGGACATATTCGAAAAAGAAATTAAAATGTAATAAGAGAGCTATTTGCTCTTTTTTCATTTCCATCCGACAAAATGTGACAAAACCTTTGTAACTATATTTGTTATTATTAGGTAGAAATCTTACATTTTAATATTGGGGGAAATAAATAATGAAGAAAAAGCTATTGATTTCAGCAACAGCGTTCACACTTTTAACAGTTGGGTATACTTCATCTGCATTTGCAGCTAAGAATCCTAACGACAAAGATTGTGGTCAATTCAAAAACAAACAAGAAATTATGGAGTTTTGGCACAGTAATGGTTACAGTGCCACTAATGACCCACATGACCTAGACCGTGATAACGATGGTTTACCTTGTGAAGTAAATAAAGGAGAATACGATCAATTCGTAGCTAGTAAGCAAGCTCCTGTTCAAAAACAAACAAGTAACAGCACTACTAAAGTAGAAACAAAGGAGAATAAAAAACAAGCTGAAAAGTTACCGAATACAGCTTCTAACAATGTGACAATGATGCTCGTAAGCGCCGGTCTAGTATTATTAGGTTCAATCTTTGTATTCCGTCGTAAGAAAACGAATGCATAAATCAATACATAAGGACGGCAGGTATATCTTCCTGTCGTTTTTAATGTGGAGTGATATATTTGAAAAAACTTGAATGGTTCGGCGTATTATTGATTACTATTGGTTCATTTGCTTTTGCTTATTACTTTATAGACTGGTATGATTCCAGAAAAACTGTTGTGACTATGGAAAATGCTGAAGTAGAACAATATCAAAATATATATGCCATGACTGATAATAAGGAAACATTTCCGGAATCTAAAAAACAAATCTCCTCTTCTCAAGTACAACACCAACAAGGAGAACAAATCGCATATATGGTAATCCCGAAAATCAAACGAAAATATCAAGTATACTGGGGTGCTGATGACAAAACATTGAAAAAAGGCGTTGGAATGTTCGTTAGTGACATTACAACAACCCCTTCTGGAAATGGGCACACTGTACTAAGCGGTCATCGTGACACAGTATTTACTGATTTGGGAAATTTACAAGAAAATGATTATATTTTAGTTGAATATGACAGCAAAATATACGTTTACCAAATTCGTAAACACTGGGTTACTGACGCAGAGGATCGTACTGTAATTGTTGCAAAGGATAAGCCTACGCTAACATTAACAACCTGTTATCCATTCAATTATGTCGGAGATGCTCCTAATCGGTATATAATTGAGTCTTCTTTAGTTGCTGTTCAATAAAAAAAAGAGCCCTATGGCTCTTTTTTTTATATCCCTGTTTCTGTATCAAAATTCAAGGTACTTCCCATTCCAGTGCCAGGATCTTTTATGTATCCTCCGCCAGGATTTGGATCGGAACTTAAAATACTTCCAATTCCTGTTCCTGGATCAGATATTATTTTCCATCCTGTGCCCGGCTCTTGTGACTCTTTTGAATATAAAAATATGATTACCATCCTTCTGGATCAGTAGAATTCTTTAAACCACCACCGCCTGGTTCATTGTGCCAGCCGCCAACCGGGTCTTTTGCAAACAATGCCATTCTCTTATCCCCTTTCATATTTTAATCTACTAATATTGTATCTTATTTTGTTATTTTCTAACAAGTTATGACAACCATATCCTATAACCCACACTGTTTATATATGATAAATAAATTCATTGCTAAAATACCTACATAACAAATTCCCTATCAATCCCACGCACTACAGTCTCTTTTTTAAAAATGTTTCCATAATATCTTGCTTAAATCTTTCATAATTGAATTGGAAAGCTACGTTATGCGTTTTATAACCTGGATTTGTAGTAAAACGAAAATCAGCTATACTTTGACCAAAGCCTTCTCCTTGATCAGGTATTATTTTAATGGGTACTTTAGAGAGGGAAACTGCATCTGTATTTAACAGGTACCATATGGTTACAAAGTCATGCATTGGACTTCCTTTTATACCAGGATTCGACTTCAAGTAAAAATTATAGTAGTAATCCAACATAGGTTTAATGATAAGTCCTGCAGGATCCTTTGTATTATGATGAAATGCATCGATTTGTTGAACCATTTCAGGCGTCACAATAGCACTTTGAGTAACGTTTAATGGAATAACTGTCAAATTTTTAGCATATTGTACGATTAGGTTTGCTCCATATGGATCTGAGTAAAAATTAGCCTCAGCCACAGCTGTCACATTTCCGGGATAAAAAAAAGCTCCTCCCATGCAAATATATTCTTTCACTTTTTGCATCTTTTTTAGATTTAAAACAAATGCAGTTGCCAAAGAAGAAAGCCTACCTAAATTAATAATAGTTAGATCATCCAAATTCAAATCTATAATCTGATAAATATCATGAATTGGATAAACTGGGGAATCAATCTGAGGTGGAATAATCGGTCCTAGCCCTGCTTCTCCATGTATTTCTGGAAAGGATTCAACAGCTATACCTGTTAAAGGCACCGAAGCGCCTAGAAAAACAGGTATCTCCGGTCTTCCTGCAATATACTTTAAATAGTTAATGTTCCATATAGCCTTTTCCCTTGATACATTCCCATAGTCAGCTACAATGCCTACTAACTGAATATCCTTACGGAAAAAGGTGTATAGAATAGCAAAGGCATCATCAACTCCTAAATCTGTAAACAAGAGAACCTTTTTTTGCATATATCTCCCCCCAAAAAACCTATATAAAATACATAATAGATTTATAAATTTTATGTATTCCTTAATGATACATTCCATTTGAACTGGTTATGTAATTCTTACTAAGAACAATATCTTTGAACTGTAAATAACAAACATATCCTATAACTAATGTAGTTTATATATGATAAAATATACCCATCGCTGATATGTCCAAACATGTAATTTTCATAGCAGCAAAATTACAACTAGACTTACACAACATGAATCAAAAATCGATGAAGCCTGTTACTACAGTCCGTAGCATTCATCAAATTGTTAGAACAGCTCTTACTTACGCTGTACGTCATGAAATTGTAAAAAAGAATGTTGCTGATGTTGTTAGTCCACCAGTAGCTGGCGCTGATGCTAAAACAGTAAATACTTGGACTGAAGAAGAGGTTCTCCGCTTTTTAGAGCACGCGAAAGAAAGTCGATATTACATCGCTTATTTACTGGCCATTACATGCGGTATGCGCAAAGGAGAAATACTGGGACTTCAATGGAAAGATATTGATTTTGAAAGACGAACGTTATCTGTTAACCGTTCCCTTTCTCATATCACAAAGGAATTCCATGAGCCAAAAACTTCTTCAGGAAAGAGATTGATTGTTCTACCTGACATTACTTTACAGGCGCTTAAAGAACATCTATAAAAGATATCTGAAGAAAAAGAACGATATGGCGATGGCTATAATGACTATGATTTGGTCTACCCTACTTTTAACGGAAATCCTTGCAATTTCAGAAGTTTGACACAGCTCTGGAAAAAGCTTATAAAGAAAAGTGAGGTTCCTGATATTCGGTTCCATGATCTGAGACATACTCATGCAACAATAATGTTAAAGCAGGGTATTCATCCAAAGATTGTAAGTGAGCGATTAGGACATAAAAGAGTAGGCATCACATTGGACACCTACTCACATGTTGTACCAGGACTTCAAGAAACTGCGGTGGATCAATTTGCAAACGAATTGTTCGAAAATAAAACCGTTCGTTAGAAGTTATGATTTTCCAATGAAATCACCACCTAAAAAATACAAAATAAAACAATTGTAAAAGGAGCAAAAAACATGAAAGAAATCAAGTCTGAAAAGGAATTTAAAGACATTATCGCAAGCGAGGAGCCAGTAGTAGTAAAATTCTTCACAACATGGTGTCCAGATTGTGTACGTATGGACAACTTTATTGGAGATGTAATGGAAGAGTTCAATAAATTTGAATGGTATTCTATTAACAAAGATGAGTTCCCAAGTATTGCGGAAGAATATCAAGTAATGGGAATTCCTAGCTTATTAGTGTATCAAAATGGTGAAAAACTTGGTCATTTACATAGTGCAAATGCAAAAACAGAAGAGCAAGTTACTGAGTTTTTAGAAGTGTATTAACTCCAACAAAATATGTATGTAATAAAAAAAGGGACGCAAAAAAAGCGTCCCTTTTAATTTATCTCCCTCCCAAAAAATGTAAAAACAAAAACATCTTTAGTCCATTTCCCTTTCCCATACATATAAAATCCAAATCCACTAATACCGCTTAATACAACAAGAATGGAAAGATATATCCAATTACTGTTATTTTTACTCTTTATCCCCTCTATAATTTGTTCTTTAGTACTTCCAATATAAACAAAATTCCCATACCTATTAGGTAATTCTTTAATTACCTTCCCATTTACCTGCCCCAGTACAACTACATTTTCTTTATTTTCTACTGCTTTAAATGAATAAAAGCGGTTTGTACCATCTGCTAACCTTGTAGTGTTTGCTTGAATATCATTTACCTTTGTTGAAATTACATTTTCACTATCTAATTCTATGAAAAGAGTTTCAAGTGACACATTGTCTTTATTGGCTAGCATTAATTCTTTATTTCCAATATGTATGGGGTTATTGTAAAAAACTTCCATTTGACCATTACTCCATAGAGAACGATTTGGTGCAGAAGTCTGTGTATAATACTTCGTTTTTTTCTTATGAATTCGATTTACTATCGCATATCCATTAGCAAGAAATGTTTCATCTCCTGTTACATGTTCAGAATATATCTTTCCTCGTACAAAGTACATACCATCTGCAACTTCTTTATCACTTGAAATCATCTTTAAATTACCGAGTTCATCCCAGAGTAAAAAACTATTTAAACTCTTATACCCATAAAAAACACATACAACTAATAAAAGTGTAAACAATGTCCCTATTTTAATTGTTGCCTTTTTATTCACTGATTTTTATTCCCCTATATACTACTAATATTTTCATCTTAATTATAATCAGAAATATTATTGATGTACATATATTAATCTTTTTGCCCTAAGCTAACTTTGTTATCCCCTACTTAAAAACCTATAAAGTGTCAACAATGTTTGTATAGACCCACATGAGTTTCGTTTGATACTCTATTAATAGAAAGAAATTCCTAACAGAAAGGTGAGTGATCGTTATGAATTCACTTTCTAATAAAGAAGCTGATAAAGGAGCCATCGTCAGCATTATCGCCTACATATTTTTATCATCACTGAAAATCGTAATTAGCTATATTGCTCTTTCCAGTGCATTACGTGCAGACGGTTTAAATAATTTAACAGATATCGGTGCTTCTTTAGCTGTATTAATCGGTTTAAAAATTTCTCGAAAGCCTCGTGACCCGGATCATCCATATGGTCATTCGCGTGCAGAACAAATCGCTTCACTTGTTGCTTCTTTTATTATGGCAACGGTTGGTTTAGAAGTTATCGTAAGTGCAATACAATCATTTTTTAATCCGCAAAAAACAGCACCAAATGTTCTTGCAGCATGGGTTGCTTTATTTTGTGCTGTCATCATGTACGTTGTGTACAAATATAATAATAAAATTGCGAAACGTACAAAAAGTAAAGCACTAGAAGCTGCAGCAAAAGATAATTTATCAGATGCCCTCGTTAGTATCGGTACAGTTGTCGGCATTGTCGCATCTCAGTTCCACATGCCTATCCTCGATCCAATCGCGGCCTTAATTGTTGGCTTTATCATTTGCAAAACTGCATGGGACATCTTTGTAGAAGCTTCTCATATGTTAACCGATGGCATTGATCCAGATAAAATGGAGGAATATTCACAAGCTGTCAAGCTTGTTTCTGGTGTTGAACATATTGTTGATATTCGTGCCCGTATGTATGGGAATCAAACGTATGTGGATATTACGATTGAAGTAGATGCTCGGATGGACGTGAGTAAAAGTCATCATATTACCGATAAAATTGAAGAAATGTTAGAACAGAAGTTTGGAATTTTTCACACACATATTCATGTTGAACCTATGCAAAAAGAACCTATGATGACATAGGTTCTTTTTTGATGAATGCTTCGTGAAACATAATACATAAAATGAGCCAACTTCCCCCTGCTGCCCAGCCTGCTAATATATCGGATGGATAATGAACTCCAAGATATACGCGGCTAATAGAAATAGAAAATATCACGAAACATGTAATAAAAATAATTAGCAACTTTCTATGCAATGTAATACGATGCTCCGTGATTGTTACATAAGCAATAAACCCTAGAAATGCTGTAGCATTCATCGTATGTCCGCTTGGAAAACTATATCCTGTAGCTGTAACAAGCTGTGACACATCTGGTCTTGGTCGTTCGTACCATAATTTTAGGAGGCTGTTAAGGTGACGGGATCCATAATAATTAATGATTAAAAACAACGCACCTAACAACCTTTTTCGAATGAGAAAGTACATTACAACTATGATTAATAATGGGAAATATATTTTTTTTGAACCAATATAAGACATCCAAGTGAAATAAGCTGTCAAATAATCGTTCCGAAAACTTTGAATAAATTTGGTAATAACATCATCAAATTTCTCAACACAAGCGGTATGATACGAAAGTGATAATCCGACAAAACAAATAAGTAATAGGCTTAACAAGTATACATGTCGATATCGTTTCACATACATAACCTCACTATATAAAAATAAAAAATGGAGCGGTTGTTTTAGTTTTCCTCTCCATTTCTTTTTTATGCATCATTTATTAAGAAATATAATTGTTAATTTTTTGCTGCATCGTTGGAATGTCTTCACGCGTTACAGTAAAACGAACGACTCTTTCATCTAAGTCTAAGGCTTCTGAAAATAAACCTGCTAGCCCACGGGCTTTTCTGTCTACTTCCATAACAATATCCAATCGATCATACGCACGTGGTAAAATTAATAATTCCAATTCATCCAATTTACCATAATACTGCCCCGAAACTGGAATGAACTCAAACTCTTGCGCAAATGGAATATTAGCACGTAAACGATGCGGTAGTTCTTCACACTCTGCTTGACGAAGCCTAAATCCTAATTGATTTACACTATCTAAAACACTATTTAATAATGCATTCGGTAACACCTGAACGTAATCACGATCACTCGGGTCAATACTTCGTTTAATATCAAGGCCTGTATGAACCCAAACTGTTTTCATGCCAAATGTAAGCGGCGCTTCAATTGGCATCGCGAATGAAAATGGGATTTCTACTTTTTCATTTGGAGATATCTTAATAGGCTCCGTTAAACGTACTCGTTCTAAATCGAATGTAGTACTTACTTTTTTATCATCTACTTCTCGTATATACGATGTCGATAGTGTTAAGTAAATGCTTTCAATTTGTTGACCAACTGATCCACCCGTAATATGAACCACACCTACAATTTCTTCCCCTACTAAATATTCATCTTTTTCAAGAACTGTATCCACTTTTGCATTTCCTATTCCAACGCTTGCTAAAAACTTTTGAAACATGTATCCCCCATCCTTTCTAATGCATGGCGTACATCTTTTCTAACATCTTGTACATTCTCATAATATGGAGTCTTCATCTGTAGCAGCCGCATAATAATTTCACGGTTTTCTTTCACTAGCTGTAACTCTTCATACCATGGCTTTTCCTCTTTTGCAGTAGATTCATAGCCAGAGTATAATAAAAATAATGTAAAGTGACCTAGTGCATAGAAGTCACTACGATAGTGAACTTCTCGCATATAGGCTTGTTCTCCTTCATAGGTACAGGCCCGCTCATCGACTTCTTCTATAAATCTAGCTAACCCAAAATCGATAATGCTAATTTGCCCCTCTTCCATTAAAATGTTAGGGATTCGTAAGTCTCGATGAATAATACCTTTACTATGAAAATAAGAAACAAGCTCAAGTACCTTGTATAAAATATGAAAGACCTCATATTCTTCATATACATGTCCATCTCTAAAAATGAAGTCTTCGAAATTCTTACCTGGCATATACTCCATTACAAAAAACGGTTGTTTTCTCCATATGAAACTGTCATATAAGTTCGGTATTGCCGGATGATCTAGCTGTTCTAGAATCGCTTGCTCCTGTGCAAAGGAACTTCTACCTGAAATATACCTTTGCTTACTTTGTCTTAATTGTTTCAAAACCTTTTTTTCTTTCGTTTGCAAATCAAAAACGATATATGTAAAGCCATAGCTGCCCATTCCAATTACTGATTCAATTTTATAGCGCTGCGTAACAATTGTATTATTGCGCTGCGGTCTATCAAACCAAGCAAGTATGTCACGCCACTTCATCAACTACTTGAAAAGAAACTACGACTTTTACGTTTTCTTTTATAGTGCTGATGTCCATAGCCATGAGAATTTCTCCTCTTATTATAATCACTACTTGAATACGAGCGACCTCTATGACGATAATCACTACTTGAATAGGAACGATATCTATTCTTCTTTCCTAGTAAAGAATCAATAATTTTTTTGAACATCCCTTCACCTCTTATTTGAAATTTTCTTTTTATTATACCAATAATAGTCCTTTATGTTTGTGACAAGTTTGTAAAGAAACAATTTTAAAGTGTAAAAAACGACGAGTAGGTCCCGTCGTTGCTTTCAGCCTTCATCCTCATCAAACACTTCATCAATCATACACTTTTCTAGTAAATACTCAAATGTAATATCAGCGAGATCTTCAATCTCTTCTCGCTTTGGTACATACCCTCTCTCAATTAGTTGCTCATAAAAAAACTCCGCAATTTCTTCCGTATCAATTACGACTTCAATTTCCTTCATGAGCATCACTCCTTTATTTCTGTTTTATGAAGAAATTTCAAAATTATGTATACAAGATTAGAAAAATAGATTTTCTTTTCTATATCATACTTGTCTGTCATATCGCTTCAACTTACAGCATACGATGTAGTACAAGCTATTTGAAGGGGGAAATAACTATGGAATATCAATATGAAATAGAGCAAAGAAAAGAAGAGTTCATGCATGAGGATAAATGGGCAGACTCTGTCATCAAAGGGCTTATTATTTTTTTAACGATTGTAGGTATACCTTACACAGCATATATTTTTGTTCAGTTCCTTCTTGCTTTCTAGCTATTTTTTCTCTGTTAATTTAACTAAATAATTATGGACGACATCCATAACAATTTTATATTCTTCATCTTGAAATGTTTCGTATAATAATTGATAGTCATTATAAATATCTAGTAATCCATCAATAATTTCTTGTCTGCTTGTTTTAATACTCACCTTTTTTGAGTTGTTTATTGACTTCAATTTTCCTAAATCTAATTTATTCATCCCTGCTTTATCTTGTTTTATTTTTTTCAAGATAGCATTAGCAGTTTGTGCATTCGCAAGCAAGGTTAAATCTGATTCATCAGCTTCTAACCACTCACCATCTGTAATTCTCGATAATTCATATATTGTATCTTCCCAAGCATCATTTTTATACCGCCACACCTCTGTACGAAACCCAACGATCCGAAAAACATCTTTATCATATCCCGTAACTTGCACAAGATCACCGAAAGTAAAATGATAGCGTAATTCAACCCATTCTGTTTCACCTTTTTTCATTTCTTGTTCCGTAACATGCTGAAGCGTTTGTTCCACATAATATCCATCATGATTATTAACTTCATATACATATACACCATCTAACATTTTCATATTTGTGATTTTACCAACGGTTCCATATAGCGTAATCACGACTATGTCTCCCACATTATATTTAGGTTGTTTTTTTCTTGCCATTTATATCTCTCCTTTTTAAAGTCGTGATTTTGATACCAGTATATGCAAACGATAGAAAAACGCTTATCACCTGAGCTTATATTCACAAAATTTTTCAATAAAAAAATACATCACTTTTTATAGAGTGATGTATTCATACAGATATATGTGATCGTTATCTTTCTTGTATGTATAGCTCCCAAGCCTCATCAAAAATAGACATACTGTCCAGTAATCCACTTAATTCTAAATACGAACTAATTTCATCGTAATCTTCTGATTGCTTCGGAAAACTTAAATCATCATACATAGCTTCAGCTAAATCTGACACTTCATTTTTGATTAAAGACGCACGGTGCTTCATCATATAGTGATAAAATGACTTTTTCAAAAATATTCCCTACCTTTCTAACTTGGGTACATTATACAAGGGGGAAAAGAAAAAAACCAGCATAATTGCTGGTTAAAAGTCGAAATAATTTCTCTTTAGTAGACGTGGGCGTTCCATCAACTCTTCATATGTTAATTGTTTTGGTAAATCTTTTGTATAAATTAAAAACAACTGATCTTCTATTTCTTTTACAACATGATCAGGCTGATAGTCCATTCCACATGATGAACAAGAGATACATGGTGTCTTTTGAATTTCAATGGCTTTTGTACCATCTGGCAATTCCCAATATACAGTATTCAGACTTTCTTTCGCTTCTGTACTGTCACACCACATACAATTCATACTGCGTCACCCTCAGCTTCTTTATTTTCTTCTAACTTCGCCATTTGGGCTTGATATTTTTTATCTTTTAACTGATCACGTTTATCACGTTTATCTTTTAAAGAAGAATGCGTTTCATTTGTTTCATAATCTTTCCGGCGATTCATACGTTGCAGGTCATCCGGAACAAGATTAAATTTCTTATCACTCATCAATCCTGCTACACCAATATCCGAACGCTTCTCTTCGTATGTTGGATAAATTTCTTTAAAGTAACCTTCTGCTCTTCCTGGTACATAGTTTTCTGGTTCTGGATACGTTGTAATAACTCCCTCAAAGTTACGAAGAACTACTTTATCCGCGCTTTGTGAGATTAAATAGTTTGGCTGAAGGGCGATTTTTCCGCCTCCACCTGGAGCATCGACAACGAACGTTGGTACAGCATAACCGGAAGTATGTCCACGTAGTCCCTCAATAATTTCTAATCCTTTAGAAACCGGAGCACGGAAATGACCAATACCTTCCGATAAATCACATTGATAAATATAATACGGACGAACACGAATTTTCACTAAATCGTGCATCAGCTTTTTCATGATTGGTACACTATCGTTAATTCCAGCTAAAATAACTGCTTGGTTCCCTACTGGAACACCTGCATTCGCAAGCATTTCACATGCTAATTTAGACTCTTCTGTAATTTCAATAGAAGTATTAAAGTGTGTATTTAACCACACTGGGTGATATTTTTTAATAATATTACATAGATTTTCTGTAATACGTTGTGGAAATACAACTGGAGCTCTCGTTCCGATACGGATAATCTCCACATGCGGAATTGCTCGTAAATTCTTTAAAACGTATTCTAAAATTTTATCATTAATAAGAAGACCATCACCACCAGAGATTAAAACATCACGTACTTGCGGTGTTTCGCTAATATAAGCAATTGCATCATCTAGTTGCTTTTTCGGAACACCCATTCCAATTTGTCCACTAAAACGACGACGTGTACAATAACGACAATACATCGAACATTGATTTGTTACTAGAAATAAAACGCGGTCTGGATAACGATGTGTTAAACCTGGGACTGGTGAATCTTCATCTTCATGAAGCGGGTCTTCTAAATCATATTTTGTTTTATATAATTCTTCCGAAATCGGTACAGATTGCATCCGAATCGGACAGCGTGGATCATCAGGATTCATAAGAGAAGCATAGTACGGTGTAATATTTAACGGAATCGTTTTCGTTGAAATTTTAACACCTTCTTCTTCTTCTGGTGTCAAATTAATTACTTTCTTTAAATCATCTAACGTTTTGATCGTATTCGTTAATTGCCAAACCCAATCATTCCATTGCTCTTCTGTAACATCTTTCCATAATTCGATATCTTTCCAGTGACGATTTGGTTTGTATACATCATGTAACATTGCTATTCCCCCTTTTTTTACGCTCGCCATTTAAATAAGCAATAATTATGCCAACTCTGCGTGTTCAATAAGTGATGACGAAAGATACCCTATTAAATATGAGAAAAAATATTTTTTCTTATTTTAAATGGCGCCTTATTTAATATAATATTCATTACTTTCTGTATATGTAAACGCTCTTTTATTGGTGTAAACACACAAAAACCGCCGATTATTCGGCGGTTTTGTCATACTTATTTAATTTATATTGCAATGTTTGTCTTGGAATACCTAGTAATTTAGCAGCTTGCAAAATATTCCCATCTGTTTCCGTTAGCGCTCGATCAATTAATTCTTTTTCTGTTTGATTAAGTGCTTCACGTAACGGGAGAATACATTTCTTCTTTTTCTTTGAATCTACTTCTTTTCGAAATGTTCTTGGTAAACAACTAACCGTTAATGAACTTCCTTCTGCAATAATAACAGCGTGTTCAATGGTATGTTTTAACTCTCTTACATTTCCAGGCCAATGATACGCGAGTAACCTTTCTTTCGTCTCGTTATCCATATAGAGTACCTGTTTTTTATATTCTTTGTTATAGTCTTTTAAAAAATAAGACGCTAACAATAATACATCTTCTTTTCGCTCACGAAGCGGTGGAATATATAACGAAAATACATTTAAACGATAATATAAATCAGTCCGAATTTTATTTTCACGTAAACATACTTCTGGAGGTTGATTCATCGCCGTAATCACACGAACATTGACTTTTCTCGTCTTACTATCACCTATGCGACGAATCACTCCATCTTCTAATGCTCGAAGCATTTTTGCTTGCAGATCAAGGGGCATCGAATTTAATTCATCTAAAAATAATGTCCCTCCATCTGCAAGTTCAAATAACCCCGCGCGCTCAATAGCGCCTGTATAACTACCTTTTGTTGTTCCAAATAATAAACTCTCTAAAAGAGATTCCGGAAGAGCTGCACAGTTTTGGGCAATAAACGGTTTGTTTTTCCGTTTTGAAGCCTCATGAATCGCTTGTACAAATAATTCTTTTCCAGTCCCTGTCTCTCCGTAAATTAAAACATTTGCGTCTGTTGGAGCTACCTTTTGTGCCAAATCTTTCGTTTGTTTAAAGCGCGAATCATCCGTCACAATTGTATTAAAGGCAACGTGTTTTTTTATTAACTTCTTCCTAGAAGATCGCTTCATTTTTGATTGTAAATCGACAATGGTATCTGTTAATTTTTGAATCGTCGAATAATCTTTTGCGATTTCAACAGCACCTGCAATTTTATCTTCTATAAAGATAGGTAATGTAGTATTTACAGTACATACGTCTTCACCGTTTAAATTTTGATACCGCTGTACTTGATGCAAAATCGGCTTTTTTGTATCTAAAACTTTCATAAGTGTACTCGTTTCTCTTGATAAAGACGGGAATGCTTCTAATAAATGCTTCCCTAATACATTCTCAATCTTTGATCCATCATGTTTTGCAGCAACAGTATTATAAAAAATTGTAATACCATTTTCATCCACCGCATGAATAGCTTCATCAATACTGCCCAAAATCGCTTCAATGACTTCTTGTGTCGAAACTGCCAGCAATGTCATCCCCCCTCTTGCCAAAAATCCAGCAATTTATATGCCAGATTTTCGGCATCCCTGTGTGCGATTATAAGCATTACGATTCCGTTCTATTTTTCTATTTATTTCATATCATTATTTTTCAACTAATAAGTGATAAAGTGAAACTTTAATCAGTGGGGCTTCATCCCCCACTGATGGTTATCCCGCAACAATCGAGCATTCTAATTTTGTATGACGAAGCTCTTACTTCCTGTTAATGTGGGATAAATCTTTCACCCATACATTCATATCTTCTAATTTATCAAAAATATAACAATTATTTGCTAGTCTACCTGTGTATTTGTATCCCAGCTGATGAAAAGCTGCGTTCATGCCAAATGAAAGCGAACGTGCGATTGTGTAAGAACAAAAGATTGCTCTCTCTTGTAATTCTTCTTCTAACTTGATGAGTAGACTTTTCATAAATCCATGTTTTCGATATTCAGGTAAAGTTGCACAATTCGTTAATTCCGCATTACCTTCTTTCACATTCATCTCCGCTGAAGCAGTACTAATAATGCGGCCCTCTGATTCATACACATAATAAATTGTATCTTCCTTCATTGTCTTAATGATATAGTCCGCTTCATTTAGCGGTGTCGGATAAATTTCAAACACTTTCCCGAATACACCTGCCAATTCTTCCGCGTCTGCTTCTGTCGCTTTCCGTAAGACAAATTTCTCAGGAATTTGTTTCTCCTTTACTTCCTTTTCTCTTACACCATTTATAATGTGGTCCTCATCAATCCACTGGATACTATTCCGTCTTTCATCATCACGGTATTTTACAAGAAAGTATGCATCATGTCCTTGAAAATAATGAGGAATCGTCGCTTCTAATAAAAAGCCAAAAGAGAGCCACGCCGAAACATGCTCTCCCTTTCCTTTTATAATACATTTGGTGAAAGAATGCTTCTCTGCTAACTCTTCTATTTTGTGCATGAGACTTTCTACATTTCCTGTATAATGATCTACCCTGATACGTTTATTAAAATAATCTAACGCTCCTTCTACAGTATAATGGTTCGTCTGTTCTTTAAATGATTCATAATATTTCATTTTTTCACCTCACACCAGTCTAGTAATGTACATGCAATAATTTTTGCTGCGGCAATCATTTTATCCACTTCAATGTATTCATTTGGATAGTGGGCTACTTTTGTCTCTCCTGGCCCAAATACTATAGTTGGTACATCAGCGATTTGTGTAAATAATCCCCCATCTGTTCCCCATGGTGATGCTTCTATAATTGGACTTCTGCCTTCAATTTGAGCAAAATTATCTTGAAGTGTTGTAATAAGTGCATGATCCTTTTCTAATTCACCTGGAACCCACCTTGCTCCAAACCATTCTACTACTACTGGATATTCTTTAAACCATGGATCTACATTCTTTAATTCCCCTATCCAATTTTCAAATTCTTCTTTTGCCGCCTCTATAGTCTCATTCGGCGCAATTCCACATCTTCCTTCTAAAATTAACGAATCTGGCACAGAACTTGGCCAGCTACCACCTTCAATTTTCCCAACATTGATTGGAATTGGGATTGGAATTCCTTTGTATAATGGATCTATAATTCGTTCATTTCTTTTCTGTTCTAGTTTTCTCAAATGTTCAACGACAAACATACTCTTTTCAATTGCACTAACTCCCTCGTAACGTGTACCACCATGTGCTGCTTTTCCTTTCACATGTAGGCGAAACCACATTGAACCTTGCTGTTTCGGGAAAAATTTCATATTTGTCGGTTCTGGAATAATAACACCATCCGCCTTATAGCCTCTTAAAATCGCTGCTAACGTACCTGCCCCACCACTCTCTTCTTCTATTACACTTTGAAAATGAATATCTCCTTTTAATTCAATACCCAGTTCAACAATTGCTTCCATTGCCAGCATAAGAGACACATTTCCGCCCTTCATATCCGTTGTTCCACGACCGTATATGCGATCCCCTACTTTTTCACCACTATAAGGGTGGTGCTCCCATTGATTTACATCACCTTCTGGTACAACATCAATGTGACCATTTAAAATCATCGATTTTCCATCGCCACTTCCTTTTAACGTCGCCACAACATTGGGGCTATCCGAAAAATTCGTTCTTGGCGATACAAAATAAGGATGATCTTTCATCTTTGTAAAAGAAGGTTCCCAAATATCGAGGTCTAAGCCTAACTCACGTAATTTTTCAATAACAATTGCTTGCGCGCCGCTCTCATTACCTGATACACTCTTTTCTTGAATTAATCGTGTTAAGAGCTTTACACTTTCTCCTTCATGACTTTCAATATAATCACATACTTGTTTTTTTAATTGCTCCATATTTGTTAGCTCCTCTCATTCAATCACAAGTAAATTAGAACTTACATGAAAAGATGCCTCCGTATGTTGTTTTACATCCGCAACTGTGTAAGGGCTCATTAATTCTTGTAGTATTAAACCTTCAGAAGTAACTTCCATTACAGCCATATCCGTAATAATTAAATCCACACACCTTTTCGATGTTAATGGAAGCGTACATTCTGAAACAACTTTTGCATTCCCATACTTATCAACGTGGTTCATCACAACAACGACCCGCTTTGCTTTCTGCGCTAAATCCATCGCTCCGCCAATACCAGGAACCCGTTTCCCTGGAACAATCCAATTTGCTAAATCTCCTTTCTCACTTACTTGCAGTGAACCAAGTATTGTTATATCAAGCAATCCTTTTCGAATCATTCCAAATGCTGTGCAGCTATCAAAATAACTTGCTCCTGTAATGAGTGACGTCGGCAACCCAGCCGCATTACATAAGTTTTCATCTTCGCTTCCTTTACTTGGCGTTGGACCCATTCCAACGATACCATTTTCCGCCTGGAACATAACATGCATATCTTCAGGCAAATGGTTAGGTACAAGAGAAGGGATCCCAATCCCTAAATTTACAATCATTCCATTTTGAATCTCTTTCGCAGCACGCCTTGCTATCTTATCTCGCACCTCTACTCCCATACCCATTTCCAATTCACTCCTTCCGACGGCACAATATAATTTACAAAAACACCTGGAACAATAATTTCCTCAGGATCTAAACTTCCGAGTGGTACGATTTCTTCTGCCTCAACAATTGTAATATCTCCAGCCATCGCTACATGTGGATTCATGTTACGAGCACTCTTATCAAACACAAGATTCCCAAACGGATCCGCCTTTTTCGCATATACAATCGATACTTCTGCAGTTAAAGCCGGTTCCACTAAATATGTTTTCCCATTCATTTCGACTGTTCGCTTTCCTTCCTCCACAATCGTATCGACACCGACATCGACAAGAATTCCGCCGAGTCCTACACCACCTGCACGAATGCGCTCTGCTAGCGTTCCTTGAGGTGAAAACTCGATCTGTAATCGTCCTTCATTTAATTGTCTTCCCGCATTTGGATTTGAACCAATATGAGAAGTAATTAATGATTTCACTCGTTCTTTTGTTACGAGGCGGCCGATCCCTACATCCGGAAACCCTGTATCATTTCCGATTAAATGTAAGTTTGAAATTCCTTTTTCTACAATGGCCTGTATTAATGATGGAGGAGACCCAATCCCGCCAAATCCTCCAAACATTAACGTCATATCATCATGAAAAAACGAAATAACTTCGTCAATTGCTTTTAATTTGCCGAATGTATTTGTGATAGTTGTCATGCGATACTATGCCCTCCTTTTTGCATCATCTCTTCCACGCTTTTCGCAAAAATCTCAAGTAATTCATCTAACTCAGAATATGTAGTTGTCATCGGCGGTGCAACAAGCAGTGCACTATCCTCTTTTCCTGCTTGGCCTGATACAGCTTGATATAAAAGAAGTCCATTTTTCGCCGCGACTGAAATGAGCTCAGACGCTTTTGTAAACGGTTGCAATTCTACTCCAATCAGGAATCCTTTTCCGCGCACATCGGCAATAATTGTCGATTGCTGCTGAACTTTCTGCAACCCTTTTATTAAATATTCTCCTTTTTCAGCTGTTTTTTCAGGTAAATTATGTTTCTCCATATATTCAATAACCGCTAAGGCTGTCGCTGCCGATAAAGGATTGGCACTTAGCGTATGACCACTCATAACTGAACGTGATCCTCGTAAAATCGGTTCCATCACACGGTCACTCACAACCGTCGCGGCCATCGGTGTATAACCTGCACCTAGTCCTTTTCCAAGCGTCATGATGTCTGGTTCCACGCCCCAGTGCTCCATCGCAAACCATGCACCTGTACGCCCAAGACCTGTCATAACCTCATCGGCAATAAATAAAATATCATAATGGCTACAAATATCTTTAATCACTTTATAATATTCTTTCGGTGGTACAACTGCACCGCCCGCAGCACCGATAATTGGTTCAGCTATAAAAGCTGCAATATGTTCTGCACCAATCCGCTCAATTGATCGTTCTAGCTCAGTCGCACAAGAAAGCTGACAAGTTGGATACACTTTCTGCACCGGACAACGGAAACAATACGGCGCTGGTACAGTTGGGTAATCTTCTAAAATAGACACAAATCGCTGACGACGTAGTGGATGCCCCGACATTGATAAAGCGCCCATCGTAATACCGTGATAACTCATCCAGCGCGACAAAATTTTATGTTTCCCTTGAATACCGCGCTCTTGAAAATGTTGAATCGCGATTTTCATAGCCGTTTCATTCGCTTCCGTACCACTATTTACGAAAAAACTCCAGTTCAAATCTCCTACACTTAAATCACTTAACTTCTTTGCTAACTTCTCAGCTGGCTCACTCGTAAACTGTGAGCGATACACAAAAGCAATCTCCTCTGCCTGCTTTTTAATCACTTCCGCAATCTCTGTTACGCCATGTCCGATACCTGCCGTAATCGCTCCTGACGAACCATCAAAATATTTATTGCCATTTTGATCATACAAATACACACCTTTTCCATGCGAAATCATCGGATACGGCTGACCAACAAGTGGCTTAATTAAGTAATCGCGCATAGCGCTCCCCCATTTCTCCAATTTGTATATATATATGAAGAAAATTGACGTTTCTTTCATAAAAAAGAATCCTCTGCAAGTGCAGTGAATTTATCAAAAAACTATTATAAAATATACAAATGAGTGCTAAAAACTAAAATAAAAAGTGAAAATTCAGAAATGCAACAAAGGACCAAACCTTTACCCCTCTTAAAAAATCCTCCTCTCCTATAAAAAATAAGCCTACAAACATACAAACTAATTATTTTCTTACCATACTATCAGCTTCTTTCAATTGCTGACATTGTGTAAACTTCGACGAAACTCCCGTCAATTTCCTTCCTATTCATTTAGTTTATCTGTCATATTTTCAAACAAATTTAGACAAATTTTTCGAAGAAGAGACCCTCCTTTTGGTCGAGTAATTATAGGAGGGTTTCTTTCAAATGTCTATTTTTTAGAGTCTCGCCATCTGCTTGTTGCTATGGAAAAGTTACTTTTATTACATTGTACTAATGTTCTGTACGAGTTCTCTTTCTTGCATTCTTCAATTTACATTCAAATGCTCTTTCTCCAACCGATTAAGCGCTAAGTAACAAGCCCCATACACCCCTGCATCATTATGTAATGCTGCTAACACAATATTCGTCTTTTTTTGATAGATATTCATTACCGCATGTTGGAATCTTTTTTGAATTTGCTTTAAAAATAATTCACCTTGTTCAGCGATCCCGCCCCCAATAATAATTAATTCGGGATTCAACATATGTGTAATATTCACTAATCCAGTGATGACATACTGCAAAAACTGTTCATATACATCTTTAGCTAATTGCTCTCCGCTATTTATGCGTTCTATAATTTCTTCTCCTGTTATTGTGTCCATCTCTATTCCTTGTAACCTGGCTGCTTCTTTATATTGACGAATCAGTGCAGAAGTCGATGCATATCGTTCATAACACCCTTTCCCGCCGCAACTACATTCTTCTCCATTATGAACAATTGTCATATGACCAAGCTCTCCAGCTAATCCATTTGCTCCTTGAAGCATTTGACCATTTATAATAATGCCGCTACCGATCCCTGTCCCAAGCGTAATTAAAACAATATGTTCTTTTCCGCTACCTGCTCCTTTCCACATTTCACCAATGCAAGCTGAACGAACGTCGTTTTCAACAGTTGCTGTATAACCAGTTTCTCTATAAATAGAATCTGTTATGTTCGTGCCACTATACCCCGGAATATTGGCAGAGAATATAACTTCTCCTCTTTCATTGTCAATCAGTCCACATGACGATACCCCAACAGAATGAATCGTATAGTTCTTCTCTAATTCATGTATTGTGTCACAAATACGTTGCAAAATTTCGTTTTTTTGATTGTGTGCTGGTGTTTGTATTTTTCCTTTTTCATATATTGTTCCTTGTTCATCAATCATCGCATATTTAATAAATGTTCCCCCAATATCAAAACAAGCGAAGTTTTTCCCCATCTTTCTCCCCTTCCTACTCTTATACAATTGTAATTTCGTTATAGAACTTCTCTACAATTTGAGGTTGTATATAACCGGTTGCTTGCTCTGCTGCATTCGCCATGCCACAAGCAGCCGAAAATCGAAGTGCATCCTTTACCTCATACCCTTTCGCGAGTGCATACGTTATTCCGGCAACCATTGCATCCCCTGAACCAACCGAATTGATAGCGTCTATTTCTGGAAAAATTGTCCTAAATCTCTCATCTTTCGTTATAAGTATCGCTCCTTCTTTTCCAAGTGAAAGAAGAACATACTGTACGCCGCCCCGGCATATTCTAGTTGCCGCTGCGACCATTTCTTCCTGTGATACGTGCTGTTTTTGAAGGAACTGACAAATCTCTTGCTTGTTTGGTTTAATTAAAAATGGCTTTCCTTGTATACCATGAGATAATGTTTCTCCACTTGTATCTAATATAAATTTCCTACCATTTTCAGCAGCTTTTTGCGCCAACTGTTTATAAAATGATTTTGGAATACCATTTGGTAAGCTTCCCGATGCAACAATAAACTCAAAGTTGTCTACAATTTTTTCATATTTTTTTATAAAAAGAGCTATTTCATCTTCCGAAATAGCTGGACCTGCTTCTAATACTTCTGTAGCCGAAGCGGAATTCTTTGTTACTAGTGCAAAACAATTACGAGTTTCTTCTTTAATGGAAACAAACTCGTCTGTGATTAATAGTTCTTTCAACTGTTCTCTTATAAAATCGCCATTTCTGCCACCGAGTAGGCCACTGCCTGTAATCTCTTCCCCTAATAAACGAAGTACTCTCGATACATTAATGCCTTTGCCGCCAGCTGTTTTTTCATAGTCTTTCGTGCGATGCACTTCATGTAGCTTTAATTCATCTAACTCATATCGCATATCAACAGATGGATTCAATGTAATCGTTGCAATCATAAGAATAGCTCCTTATACACGATTCAAGCTTTTGCACATCTTTATTTTATCCGCAACGACTTTTTTCATTTTCACAATAGCATCCGCAAAGTATTTTCGTGGATCATTTTCTTCTGGATGAGTTTGTAGGTAATTACGTAGTGCTGTTACAAATGCAATTTTCAATTCCGTTGCGATATTCACTTTACAAATTCCTAACCGGATTGTTTCTTGCACTAAACTATCAGATAATCCAGATGCTCCATGAAGTACAAGTGGAATATCAACTTGCTTTTGAATATTTGCTAATCTTTGTAAATCTAACTTTGGTTCTCCTTTATATAAACCATGCGCTGTTCCGATTGCAACTGCTAATGAATCAATATTCGTGCGCTCTACAAATTCTTTTGCTTGATATGGATCTGTGTAGATTGAGTTTTCTACTACTATATTTTCTTCTATTCCTGATAATTGACCTAATTCAGCTTCTACTGTTGCTCCATATTGTTTTGCATACAACACAACTTCCTGAACAATCTGAATATTACTTTCAAACGAATGATGTGATGCATCAATCATAGCAGAGCGAACTCCTAAATCGATACAACTTTTAATATCTTCTATATCTTCATGATGATCCAAATGTAGGCTAATTGGTACATCATATCGCGTTCTTGCCGCTTCAATCATATTCACAAGAATTTCTTTTCCCATATACTTTATCGTACCTGGTGTTGCCGCGATAATAACAGGTGATCGAAGTTCTACCGCGGTTTCAACTACCGCTTTTAAAGTTTCTAAGTTATGAATATTAAAAGCAGGAACCGCGTAGCCATGTTCTTGTGCATTTCGTAATATAAATTGAGTTGAAACAAGCATATTCTCAAACCCTTTCCATTTTCTTTTTATATTTCATTTCCCCTCTAACAACTGTTCCGATAAGCTCTAAATCGTCTGTTAATATAAGAAAATCTGCTCTTTTTCCTGGCGCGATGCTCCCAATTTCTCTGTCAACTCCAATACTTTTGGCAGGAATAAGTGATCCCATATGAACACTTTCCCATAACGATGCATTTGTCCATTTCTTGATATTCTTCACACCATCAATAAATCGAAGTGTGCCCCCTGCTAAAGATCCTGTTTCTGTTCGCGCAACTCCATCTTTTACATGAACAGCAAATTCTCCTAAATGATATATGCCATCTCCTAATAATCCTGCTCGCATGCAATCACTAACTAGACAGGTTTTATCGTATCCTTTACATTTATACAAAATATTTACTGCACTTGGATGTACATGATGTCCGTCTACGATGATTTCACTGTACACATGGTCAGTAGAAAGTGCAGCTCCAACAACGCCAGGTTCACGATGATGTAGCCCCTTCATTCCATTAAACGTATGCACAAAGATTGTCGCTCCTGCTTGAATCGCTTCCTGACACACTTCATAGTTCGCATCTGTATGACCAATTGCCACGCGAATATTATTTTTTACAGCTTGCTGTATAAAGGCGATAGCACCTTCTCTTTCTGGTGCCATTGCAATTTTTTTAACTGTTCCTTCTGATTCAGCAATCCACTCTTCTAACAACTCAATAGTTGGATTAATAAAATATTTTGGATTTTGCGCACCTTTATAGACTTCAGTAAAACAAGGTCCTTCAAGAAAAGCTCCAATAATAGTAGCTCCTGCAACTCCCTTTCTTTTTGCATGAGCTATATTTTGTAAAGCCTTTGTAGTATTTTCTAAGGAATCAGTTAATGTTGTAGGCAAAAAACTCGTAACACCATTTTCCAATAACTTCATAGAAATATTGTTTAACGATTCATATGTACCATCCATTACATCGTGTCCCGCTAAACCATGAATATGTGTATCAACAAATCCCGGAGCAATAATACTTCCTTCAAAGTCCCTTACCACTACTCCATCTACTATTTCTTCAACATGTTTTAGAAAATAGCCATTTACAATATGTAAATATCCACTTTCACGTACCCCATCTTCGAGTAGATACATTGATGCTTTGACATAATAATTCATACATTTCTATTCCTTTCCTTTATAAGGATGTACGGTAACACCTTGAACGACACGATTTACACTTCCGCTCGGGCAAGGATTATCTGGAGTAATTCCTAATGCAATAGATTTATATAACGCTAAAATTTGACCATATAATATATAAATAAACGTAATATATATATCATCCCTCAAATCGTTTCCGTCATTGCATAAAAATATATTGCAATACTGCCTTACTTCCTGGCTATCTTGATGCGCAATGACAATAATATCGTTTCTATCTTTCTCATGATAAATTTCTCTTAATAAATCAAGATCATACTTTTTTGTATACTCATCATTAGATAAAAACAATACAACAGCTGTATCTTCATCTAAAATTGATTTTGGTCCGTGTCTAAACCCAAGTGGTGTGTCAAACATAACGGGAATACGCCCAGCAGTTAACTCTAAAAATTTTAGTGCAGCCTCCCTAGAAAGGCCTTCGAATACGCCTGATCCTAAAAATACAATTTTACGAAATTCTTTTTCTGCGATACGCTTAATTTCCTGTTCTTGCTTTTCGATTACCTTCTTTCCTAGCTGAACAATATCTGTAATGCTAGATTGTAAGAGAGGGATTTCGTTATAGTTACATAATAAGAGTGCCGTTAACATCATAGAGGTAAAACTTCCTGTCATCGCAAACCCTCGATCATTTGCCTCCTTTGGCATATACATTACGAATGCATTCTCTTTATGTTGAAATTGTTTTGCTAAATTTCCTTCTTCATTACAAGTTAAAATAATATGGTAAACGGAATGAATCATTTGTTCTGCTAACTCCACTGCCGCTACACTTTCTGGACTATTACCAGAGCGAGCAAACGATACTAAAATTGTCGGGATATTTGGTTGTAAATAATAATAAGGACTTGAAACAATATTTGTTGTTGGAATACTTTCAATATGCATTTTCTTTACATCTACTATTCTTTTTATATATGGAACGATTGTATCTCCAACAAAGGCTGATGTTCCAGCCCCAGTAAAAATAACTCGTACTTGCTCATGCCTTCTTGAAATATGGGAAAAGAAAGCTGTAATTTCATGATGATTACTTTGAACAATCGAATATACTTGTTCCCAAAGATCTGGCTGCTGTGCAATCTCTTTCGCGGTAAAACACGCTCCGTATGTTTCTCTTATTTCTTCATTTGCATGTAATAACATGTGCAAACCCCCTTAACATAATTTCATATCTTATCACGTCATCATTACCAGTTGAATTACAATAAGTATCATGATACTTATTGTAATTCAACTGTGTAAGTAAATTTATCCCCTCTAGCAATTGTCTCTGTATATTCCATTATATTTTCTTTTGCATATGCGATTCGCTCTAGCAATAAAGATGGTTCATTCGCTTGAATTTGCAACCATTTTGCATGATCTTCATTTGCTGCAATTGCTTTAAAATTTTCAACTGCTCGTGTAATATGCACTTGATATTTTGTGCGGAAAATTTCGTACATCGGCGTCTCTTCTAACTCTTCTTTCGTTAAATATGGGAAGAATTTCACCGGAATATACGATGTTTCAAATAACATCGGCTCTTGATCAGCTAACCTTAACCTTGTAATTTGATACAATTCTTCTTCAAAATCAAGGTTCATAATTTTCGCTATTTTCTTGTCGCAATTCATAATAGTAAAGGATACGACTTTTGATGATGGCACTTTCCCAAACTTTTTCATTTCTTCTGTGAAACTATAAAAACGAACGAGACTTTGATTAAACACACGTGGTGAAACAAAACTTCCTTTACCATGTTTTTTATAAATATATCCTTCTTTTTCTAACTCTTGCATCGTCTGTCTTACCGTTGTTCTACTTACATCATGAATCTCACATAACTCACGCTCTGACGGAAGCTTATCATGTTCTTGTAGTTTTCCAGTCTCAATTAGGTCTACAATAATATCCATCAGTTGATAATATAATGGTGTTCGATTATCTTTTACAATCATGTTTTACTCCCTCATCCATAAAGTTGTTATAACCAGTTTACGGCTATTATAACGAATGGAAATAGGAATTACTACCACTTTCTCTCATATAAAAAGCAAAGCAGCATCCTAATACCAGAAGATTCCCACACCTTTACTTCGCTTGTTTCATTGTCTCTTGCAATTCTGCTACATATTGTTGTAAAGAGATTGTTTCACCTGAAATTCTCGATTGTTCAGCAGCAAAAGCAATTAAATGACTATTCGCCGAAATCATTGCAGATGTTAAACTTTCTGTCGTATTACTTTTTACTTTCTCAATGAAGTCCGTCATAATCGCATTGTCTGCTCCCATATGTCCACCATCTATTGTTTCTGGATAAATCGTTTCAACTTCACCTGAAAAATATTTAATCTTTAGTTCATTTAAAACATCATGCCCATGAATCTCACCGTTTGTTCCCATGATTTTAAACGTACGGCAGCATTCTTTCGTAAATGCAGACATCGTAAAAGCAACTGTTACATCATTATCAAACAACAAATTGACAACTTGATGATCTACAACATCATTGTCACAATGGTACACGCATCGGCCATAAGGTCCGGTTTTTAAAGCCTCTAATCTCTTCTCAATGCTAGTATCAATCGACACTACATTGGCTGGCCATTCATCTCTTTCATGTAAATACCACTTTAAAGCAGAGTATTCACAGCTTCCCTCAACTTCACAACCATCTGTACAACGTAATGTCGAACCTTTTGGTGCATGTTCGGATTTAAAATGAGTCAAGCTTCCAAAAGATGAAATCTTTGTACACTCTGTACCAACAAGCCATTGTAATATATCCATATCGTGACAACATTTCTGTAAAATCATTGAGCTCGATTCAGACTTATTCCGCCAGTTTCCTCGCACGAAGCTATGCGCTTGATGCCAATGACCGACATTTTCATTCCATTGAATCGAAACAATATCCCCTATTTTCTTTTGATCAACAATCTCTTTTAAAGCTCGGTAAAATGGTGCATATCGTAATACATGACATACCGTTAATAATGCATTATGCTTTGTTGCAGCCTCTGCAATTTCCAATGTTTCTCTCGGACTTGGAGACATTGGTTTTTCTAATAAAATTTTATATCCCTTCTCAATTGCTCGCATAACAGGCTTATAATGAAAGCGATCAGGTGAACAAATAAGCAGCGCTTCGCAAAATTTCTCTTTATCCAATAATTCTTCCCATGTTTCAAACTGCATATGTTCTGCAATACTGTGCATTTGAGAAAACTTTCTTCTTTTCCCCTCATCTATTTCTGCAACAGCAACAAAGTTTATCTCCTCTGGATGTTCTAACGCGTAAGATGCATAAGCGTACATCCCACGGCTTCCTGCCCCAATTAAAGCTGCAGTAATCATAAGTATCCTCTCCTATTCTCTTATTCTTATTTTCCACCTGTAATTGTAATTCCTTCAATAAATTGTTTTTGTAAAAACATAAATAGTAACAACATCGGTAAAATTGCTAAAAATGATCCTGCCATTAATACTGGGTAGTTTGTTGCATATTGTCCTTGTAGTGAAGATAACCCAACTGATAAAGTCATCATATCTGGTGAATTATTTACAATCATTGGCCACATAAGCTCATTCCAAGACCAAAGTGTTGTAAAGATTCCAAGCGCAATTAAACCTGGTTTGGCAAGCGGCAGCATAACATGCCAATAAATTTGAAAATGGTTGCAACCATCTAGTCTTGCCGCTTCTTCTAGTTCCTTTGGAATCCCCATAAAAAACTGACGTAATAAAAAGGTCCCAAATGCACTGAATAACCCAGGCACAATTACCGCCTGTAATGTATTCAACCACTCTAGTTTTACCATAATTAAATATTGAGGGAGTAAAAACACTTGAGCTGGAACCATTAAAACAGAAAGAGTTAACAAAAACAGGATGTTTCTCCCTGGGAATTGTATTCTAGCAAAGGCATAGGCCGCTAATGAACACAAGAACAATTGACCAACTGTTCTAACGACTGTAACGATTAATGTATTCATCATAAATTTAAAGAATGGTAGTAAAGTAAATATTTCCGTATAGTTACTCCACATAAATTGAGACGGGATAATAGCCGGTGGCACTTGAACAGATTCTGCGTATGTCTTTAAAGAAGTTAATATCATCCAAATAAACGGGCCAATTGTTAATAAAGCACCTATAATAAGAAGCGCATGAATGATAATCGTGTTCTTATTAACTGCACCTATTCTTTTATTCATCATAATGCACCCACTTTTTCTGTAATATCATTTGAATGGCTGTAATGATTAATATAATGATTAATAATACGACTGCTATGGCTGCAGAATATCCTTTTTCATTTAAGATAAAAGCATTTTGATAAAATAAATACACTACAGATTGTGTATTCTCAATTACATTACTTGTTCTACCAATCATCATAAAGATGAGATCGAATACTTGAAATGCACCAATTAAAGACATAATCGTTACAAAGAAGATAACTGGTGACAAAAGTGGCAATGTAATCTTAAAGAAAATCGTAATCGGTTTTGCTCCGTCCATAATCGCTGCTTCATAGTATGTTTTAGGGATATTTTGAAGTCCTGATAAAAAGATCACCATGTTATATCCAATTCCACCCCAAATCGCAACGATAATAATAGAATATAAAGCAATGTTAGGATCAGTAAGCCAATTCGGACCATCAATTCCAAACCATGATAATATGTAATTTAGTAATCCGTAGTCAGAATTATAGAGCCATTTCCATACCATTGCGATTGCAGCAGGCATCGTAATAACAGGTAAAAAATATAATGTTCTATAAAAAGACTTTCCTTTAATATTTTGATTTAACAGTACCGCTAATATAATAGATAAGAATATACCGATTGGAACAGTAAGTATGATATAAATAAATGTATTTTGGAACGCCTTTCCTAGATCTTGATCAGTAAACATCTTTTTATAGTTTTCTAATCCAATCCATTCATAACTACCAAACGCATCCCATGCCGTAAAACTAAAATAAATGTTTTGCAAAATGGGCCACATATAAAAGATGAACAGGCCTAACATAGTTGGAGCAATCATGGCATATGCCCATATATAATCGAGTCTCTTTTTCTTTTTATAATTCTTTTGTATTTGTGTAACTTTTTGTTCTCCTACCTTGATCGATAAATCCTCCATCTCTTCACTCCTCCCTGAATGTTTGATTTGAGATAAGGAGAGAATACCTCTCCTTATCTTTTATTTTTTAGAAAGGATTTCATTTGCTTTCTCTGTTAATTCTTTTGTCGCGTCTTCAACGCTCACTTCTCCTCCCCATACTCGTTTTAAAGTTTTTGTTTCTTGTTCCCATAGTGCCCCAGTATTCTTCACACTTGGTAGTGGATACGAATAGTCAACTCCAGTGATATACGCCTGCAAATTCAAGTTCGGAGCAGATTTCACCCATGCTTCTTGTGTTCCGTTAAAAGCAGGAATAACCGTCCCCGTTTCTGCAAACACATCTGCTGCTTCTTTAGAACCTAAGTACTTTACAAATTCCCAAGCTGCATCTGGATATTTTGTTTTCGCTGAAATTACATTTGCTAAACCATGAATTGTTACCGCTCGCTCTTTTCCTTTTGGCATAACCGCAACATTTAAATCCGGATTTTTCTTATACTCTGGCACCATCCAAGGACCATCATAAATCATCGCCACTTTACCAGATAAGAATAAATCAGAAGCAGCTGTCTCTGTCATTTGGGCAAACGTTGGTGATAACCCTTCTTTAATAAAGCTAATATTATAATTAAATGCCTCAATTGCTTCTGGCTTATTAAATCCAACTGTTTTTTTATCTTTCGAAAGAACATACCCTTTATTTTGATAAATAAGATCGTAATATCCACCTTGATTTCCCATTGCTGCGGCAAATCCCCAAACACCTTTTTCCTTATTATTTAGTTTTTTTGCTGCTTCTTTCATCTTTTCCCAATCCCATGAATCGTCCGGATACGCTACTCCAGCTTCATCAAATAACTTTTTGTTGTACCAAAGTGCAGTTGTATCAAAATCTTTCGGAATACCATATGTTTTCTTATCTACTGTATATAAATCAATTAAAGATTTCGGATAATTATCTAGTTTATACTTATCCTTTTTCGCTCTATCATCTAAAGGCAACAGCACTTTCCCAGAAGCATATTTCACAATATTTGGTCCATTCATCCAAAATACATCTGGCAATGCATTTCCCGTTGCTGCAGTTTCAAGCTTCTGAAAATATTGTCCATACGATGTTAATTCAATTTTCACTTTAATATTTGGATGTTTTTCATTAAATTGTTGAACTACTTTTTCTACTGCTGGTAGTTGTTTCTTATCCCAAAGTGCATACCGTAACTCTACTTTTTCTCCCTTAGATGACGTACTTGCCTTTTCGCCACCATTAGAACATCCTGCTACTGCAAATAGCAATGCTGACAAAAAGAAGATCAGCCACTTTTTCATCCCATTTCCCCCTCTATAGTAAAAAATTCCACTAATGTTTTTCTTACACACTAATGGTTAGTAGAACTAACAAACTGGATTTTCCAAAAAGATGTTTATGTAAAACCAAGTAACGTTTCCTCCCCCTAAATAAAGCGTTTCCAATTAAATGTTTTGATTTAGAAGAAACATTTGTTCCTTTCTATCACTTAGGTATAATGATGTCATTACCAGTTGAATCAACAAACTATCATTGATATATTTGTTATAGAAACAGAAAATTCAACATGATATAATGTTGTCATTACCAGTTGTTATGAAGTATACCATTACAACTTTTTCTTCCGCAACACTTTTCTGAATTTTTGGTAAATTTTTATTTATATCTTAACAATATGCTTCTATTTATGGCAAAATGAAAACTATGAACGAAATCACCTACAAGAGACAGTTTACTTTTATAACATAGATTCTTTCTATATAGATTTAATAGATGTTGACTATGAATAAAGAATACAGAACACCTTCCATCAAGTTTTAGTTTACCCTCATGAATAAATAGCGGAGGATGAAGCCTAACTGATAAAAAGACAAGGAGTGTTCCTATGATTCAACAATTAAAAACATATTATGGGAAAGATATAAAGATTAATGAAACCATATTGTCTGAGGATTATAACTGGTTTTTAGTTGAAGGAAAAAAAGTAGGGATTCGTAAATCTCGTTTACATGAACGGGAATGTCAATTACTTTCATCTATCTTAACACCCCTTCATACCGATACGTTTTATGAAACAGAAAAAGAAAAGTTATGGTATGAAGCTTTATATCAAAATAAGGATATCCCTATTACATCTGTTCGTTTTTTACACTTTTTCACAACGAAGCCTATAGTAGAACGTGAAGAATTTCAGGATGCTTTACAATCTATGTTTTCTTTCACCACTACAACAGTATGGGAGACTTCACAAAATGGTGTCCTCATCTTAGAAGAAAATATACCGGAATATATATTACAAACAGCTCTTGATACATTAGAAACAGATTTTTTTATATCTCTATCCTTTTTTATTGGAAGACACTATACGCAAACAAATGAAATTGCTCATCTGTATCAGTGGGAACGAAATTTATTTTCTTTTCTTTCTCCCTATTTATCAAAAAAAATTACACACATTGAACAACTACTCTCTTACCAATTAATGATCTCATTACCGAAAGAAGAAAGAGAGAAGTACACAAATCAATTATTAGCACATATCTCAAATGACAAAGAACTAATAGATAGTGTTAAAGTATTCTTCCAATATAATTTAAATGTCTCACTTGCAGCGAAACAATTATATTTACACCGCAATACCTTACAGTATCGAATTGATAAATTCATTGAAAAAACGGGAATTAATATAAAAACATTTGAAGGTGCTGTAGCAGTTTATATGGCGTTTCTTTCTTTGGATATCTCGTAAACTTGCATAAAAACTTCTCACTTTTTTTGTGCAACCTGCCAATTTACCTACCCTTTTAAAAAACTTATAATTCAATTAATTCAAAAAAAGGGAGTGAGTAATCTTGGCAGAGCTTGTGTTAGATCATATTTTCAAAGTGTATGACAATAAAACGACTGCTGTTTCTGATTTTAATTTACATATTCAAGATAAAGAATTCATCGTATTTGTTGGTCCTTCTGGATGTGGAAAATCAACCACTCTACGTATGATTGCGGGTCTAGAAGATATTTCTGATGGCTTATTTTATATTGATGGGGAACTTATGAATGATGTCGCTCCAAAAGACCGCGACATTGCGATGGTATTCCAAAATTACGCACTATATCCACATATGTCTGTTTTTGATAATATGGCGTTTGGCTTAAAACTACGCAAACTTCCAAAAGATGAAATCAATCGCCGCGTAACAGATGCGGCAAAAATCTTAGGACTTGAAGATTACTTAAAACGGAAACCAAAGGCATTATCAGGTGGACAACGTCAACGTGTTGCGTTAGGAAGAGCTATCGTTCGTGATGCAAAAGTGTTTTTAATGGACGAGCCTCTATCTAATTTAGACGCAAAATTACGTGTAAGCATGCGTTCTGAAATTTCTAAACTTCATCATCGTTTAAATACGACCACTATATATGTAACACATGACCAAACAGAAGCAATGACAATGGCATCACGCCTCGTTGTTATGAAAGATGGGCTCATCCAGCAAGTTGGTACTCCAAAAGAAGTATATGATGCTCCTGAAAACATTTTTGTTGGCGGATTCATTGGTTCTCCAGCTATGAATTTCTTTACTGGAATATTAAAAGATAACTATTTTCATATAGAAAATATTCGCTTTAAAGTACCTGATGGACAATTAAAAGTATTGCAGAAAAAAGGCTATAACGGGAAAAATATCGTACTCGGTATTCGCCCTGAAGATATTCATGATGAACCAATTGTTCTTCAATCTTCTCCTGAATCAACTGTCGAAATTACAGTTGAAGTTGCTGAATTATTAGGTGCTGAAACGATGATTCACGGAAGACTTGCGAATCAAAGTTTTGTTGCACGAATCAATGCTCGTTCAGAAATTAAGGCTACCGATAAACTTCCTTTAGCGTTTAGTTTATCGAAAGCACACTTTTTCGATATTGAGACAGAGCAGCGTATACGTAATGAATAGACAGACTTGATTAAATTATAAACTATTTTTCTTCCTGACCATTCTTCACCATTCACCTAAGAAAGGCCAGGAAGATTCTTTTTAATATTTTTTTACTAGTAGTATATTTCATCCTTTTTGTTTATCATTGCTGACGCTCCTCTTATTTTCCCATTTTCCTAAACATTTTCTAGCTATTCCTTCTTTATCTTGCTACTTTCAGAGTCCCCCAAAAACTGATTCAAGTTTCATTTTATAAATACCTGATTTTTCAAATGCTCGGTAGATGCCATCTTATGTAATCTTGCACATGCTTCTATTCAATAGAATTATGAATTTTCAAATGCATAATTAACAATTAATTGTACAAATTGCAGATTACCTTTACCATTATTAGTTTATCTATTGTACCTTCTTCATTTGTGTAGTTATGTTAAAATATCGCACGTCCTTGTGTTCAAACAGATATTTGGAATACGAATTTACCTAAAAAAGAAAGAACCGATTAAAAATAATTAACCAGTTCAGCATGACGCTCTTTATTCGTTATTAACGGACGCAACTTGCCCCGATAATAATGAGTAGAATAAACAATACAACTATCAATGCAAATCCAGAACCTGTGCCGCATCCTCCGCCACTATAACCATATCCGCAACTACCAGGATATCCATATCCCCACATGATTTGTTCCACTCCCTCCATAACTTAAAAATTAATTTTCCTTAATAAATTATGTAGGACAACTATCACTTTGTATGTGTGTTTGCCTATAAATCAAAAAATCCCTGGCTCAGCTCTAGTTTTTTTGCATAAGCCCATTTCCAAGACGCATATAGTTATAGTGATGAAAAAGGAGGAATTTATATGGCGCAATCTGAAATTGAAAAATATGGACAAGAAGCCGCTCTATATGAACAGCTTGCCCGTTACTATCAATATACAAATCCAAAAAAATATATGGAATTATATATGAAATATCATAATGCGATTACCAAACTTGTGCATGCGTATGAAAAACGTGATTCTCAAGAAGCAGCACTACCATCCTATATGAGAATATTCCATGCATCTCCTCATACACCAGTTGTTGATTTTTTAGTAAACGGACAGAAGGTAGTAAAAAACATTGCTTTTAAACAATACAGCCCTTATTTGTCCTTAACTCAAGGACAGTACCGGGTTGATATCGTTCCTGTTGGTAATGAATCACCTATTTTCTCAGCACTTGTTCCGATGATGGGCAACCGCTCTTATACGCTTGTAGCAATCGGTACCGATACACATATACAATTGCAGCCAATGCTTGATAATACTCCGTTACAATCTGGTCAAGCAAAAATAAGATTTTCACATTTTTCACCAGATACCCCTGCCGTTCACGTATCAATAAAAGGTGGCGATTATTTATTTGAAAATGTCTTATTTAAACAAATAACAGATTATGTACAGGTGAGCCCTGGAACAGCTGATATTGAAATTTCTCTTGCCGATACGAAAAAAGTACTTGTAACCATTCCTAATGTAAAAGTAGAACCAAATACAATTTACACATTTGCATTAGTAGGTTATTCGAATCAATCTCCCAAATTAGAAGCTGTGGTTCTTACAAATTAAAAAAGTCTACACCATTCTCTTGGTGTAGACTTTTTTAATTTATTTTTGAAACGAAATATGAAATTCTGTCCATTCTGAATTAGAGTGACATGTAATAGATCCGTTATGTTTTTCAACAATTTGTTTACATACAAACAAACCGATACCCGTTCCTAATTTCTTTGTCGTGACAAAAGGTTCAAAAATCGTTTCAATACTTTCTACCGGAATCATTGGTCCATTGTTTTTAATAACAATATGAATCCTCTCTTCACCTTCACATGCATCGATAATAATTTTACGATCTTCTTTAATCACTTCGAGAGCATCGATTGAGTTCATTAAAATATTTAGGAAAACTTGCCTCACTTCACTACGGTATCCCACAAATGGAATAGGACACGGTAAGTTTTTTTCAATTAAAACATTTGAATTAACTAGACTTGGATATAAGAAATGAATAATATCATGAAACAAATCATTTAGCAAAAATCGTTCAGACTCATTCCACATTTCTTTTTTTGAAACAAGCAAAAATTGCGAAATACGAAAGTTTAATTGGTCCAATTCGTGTGAAATAATATCTAAATATGATAAATTCGGATGATCTAATTTCAATAATTTCACAAACCCCATAATTGAGGTTAATGGATTTCGAAACTCGTGAACAAAACTAGCTGACATTTGTCCTAAAATCGTCAATCTTTCTTTATGTGTTTCATTTATATATTGCTGTTTTTCCTCTAAATTTCTCGATATAATTTCCGAGTATTTTAAAACCGTATAATAAATTAATTTGTCAAAACAAGTATGTATTTTTGTCATAATTGGTTTTAATTCCCGAGCTTTAACATCTAATTCGCACATTGCTTCAAATAGTTCATTTCTTCCTACATTCGCATTATAGACAAAATCTCCAATATTAGCATCTGCCCCTGCTCGCTCAATTGCAATTTTTTCACATAACGGCTGTAGTTGAGCTATATCCTTATCTTCCATAATAAGTTCAATGATTAACTCTAATAAGTCCTCTCCATTCCGAGCTACTTCTTGCTTAAATGGATCTTTTTCGGAAATTATCATTTTGTTTTTCCAGTTCTCTACGAATTGGTGCCTGTTGTTTTTCAAGTGCGAACAAAATACTTCTTTGATATCCTTATCGATTGGAAAAACCCCCATTCCCTCCATTTCCATGCGACGTATACCCTATATATTTTGAATATTAACACAAAAAACAAGTTTCGTTAAGAGATTGTTGTCACATTTTGTTAATTTCTGTTGATAAAATTTATTTAAAATGATTTTTTTGCATCCTTTTCATTTCTTGCGTACAATGAGAGATGAAAGGTGTGAAAAATATGGCAAATAAAAATGTGGAAGATTATCTCCAAGAAGGCATTCATGGCCAAAAGCAAAACAAACCAGAAGAACGCAATATGTACTTAAGCACATTGCGTGAGCGTGTAGAAATCGCTTTAACGATCGGTCAAGTGATGCAAAGCAATGTTTACACAGAAGTAGCTAATAGTATGCGTACTTCTCAATCATTACAACTATATGTAAATGGCAGCATCACTTACCCACATTTATCAAAATACATTAAATTAGCAAATGAAAAAAATGTACCATTTACAATTGTTCAAAATAAAGGTACACATACACCAATTGGTTTAGTTCTTGCGCATAGTACAGCGGTAGATAAAGAACAAATCTATGTTGAAGATGCTATTTTCAAACAAGAGATGAAATAATAATAAAAGGTACACTCGCCTATGAAGTGTACCTTTTATTATTATTTATTTTTTAATACAGATTAGTTTCATCTCTGTCATTTCTTCAATCGCATATTTAATTCCTTCACGACCTGTCCCGCTTTCTTTTACTCCACCATACGGCATATGATCCACTCGGAATGTTGGAATGTCATTAATCATGACGCCTCCTACTTCTAGTTCATCAATTGCACGCATTGCTTTCGTTAAATCATTTGTAAATACTCCAGCCTGTAAGCCATATCGTGAATTATTGACCTTTTCTAATGCTTCATCAAATGTTCGGAATGTATTTACAGTCACAACTGGTCCAAACACTTCTTGGCACTGCACAGAAACATACTCTGGAACATTTACTAATACTGTTGGTTCAAATATACGCGCGTCACTTTTTTTACCACCGTACAAAATAGTTGCTCCTTCTTTTACCGCTTCTTGTATCCATGAATCAATACGATCTACATCATTTTTTGAAATAAGTGCAGAAACATCTGTCTCTTCATGAAGTGGATCGCCTACTACTACTTTTCCCATCGCCTTCGTTAGTTTTTTAGTGAATTCTTCCATCTTATTTTCATGAACAAATACACGTTGTACAGAAATGCAAACTTGTCCATTATTAACGAAAGCTCCCCATTTCACACGCTCAATTACTTCTTCTGTTAACTCTACATTTTCATCAATCACTACTGCAGCATTTGAACCAAGCTCTAACGTAACACGTTTTAATCCAGCTTTTGCTTTAATACCGATGCCAACTTCTGGACTTCCTGTAAATGTAATTGAAGAAACGCGGTCATCTTTTACCAATGCTTCACCAACAATTGAGCCACGTCCAGATACAATGTTAAATGCTCCTTTTGGTAATCCGGCTTCTTCAAACAGTTCAACAAGGGCATAAGATGAAAGTGGTGTTTGATCAGCTGGCTTTAATACAATTGTGTTACCTGCAGCAATTGCAGGGCCGACTTTATGTGCAACTAAGTTTAGTGGAAAATTAAAAGGAGTGATAGCTCCGATTACACCGAGTGGCTTACGAATTGTATAAGCAATACGGCCATCTGCTCCCGGTGCTGCATCTAAAGGTAAAGTCTCACCATATATACGTTTCGCCTCTTCTGCAGCGAATTTGTATGTTTGTACGGTACGATCCACTTCTCCACGCGCTGCACGAATCGGCTTTGCAGCTTCTTTTGCGATAATTTGTGCAAATTCCTCGCTTCTCTCGTCCATCATTTGAGCAACTTTTTCTAAAATAGACGCACGATCGTATGCAGATAATTCCGCCATTTCTTTCACGGCTTTTTTCGCTGCAGCTGTTGCTTTCTGTACGTCTTTTTCTGTCCCTTGAGCAATTTCTGCTAATACTTCCTCTGAATATGGTGCATACAATGTTTTATATGACTCTACTTCTTGCCATGTTCCATCTATGTATAAATGTTTCTTCATTTTATTTCCCCTCTCTAACTTAAGTATGACTCGAACTTTCTTCAAACGTTTTCTAATTTTTTTAAAGTACAACACTCACTAAATAATTCACCTAGTTAAAGGTTTAACTTACTTCATTGTAACACGGTCCCATTACATAAAAAAACATTTTGCCTACTAAAAAAACTCTGCTATATGCAGAGTTTACGAGCTTATTTGTTCTTGTAATGCTACCCTGTTTTCGGTTTCTGAAATTAAAATGGGGACTGCTTGTTTTGTCACTTCTATCTGTTTGATATAGTGGCCATCCAATTCCTTAACACAAAAATTATAATCTTCAATTTCGACAATATCACCTTCTACAATTTCTAGATGCTTTGTTAAAATCCATCCACCAATTGTATCAATGTCATCATCATCAATAGATAAACCTAATAATGCATTTACTTCGCTAACAAGTACTTTTCCTTCTAAAATTGTTTTCGTTTCACTAATGTGTTGAATTTCTGGTTTTTCATCTATATCAAATTCATCTTGAATATCGCCAACAATTTCTTCTAATATATCTTCAACTGTTACAAGACCTGATGTCCCACCATATTCGTCAATTAATATAGCGATATGTGTACGCTCCCGTTGCATTTTTAAAAACAAATCATGAATTGCAATCGATTCAATGACAAGAATAATAGGACGAGTATACTGCTGCACCGTTTCTTTACTATAAGCACCATGTTTCACAAAATCTGTGAAAATATCTTTAAAGTTTACAAAACCAATAACATGGTCCTTATCCCCATCAACAACTGGGTATCTTGTATATTTCTCATTGGACATTTTTTGCAATGCTTCTTTAACAGACGTATCTTTATCTAAAATATGCATTTCTGTCCGCGGGACCATAATTTCTTTTGCAATGCGATCATCAAATTCAAAGATTTTATTTACATATTTAAATTCAGATTGATTAATTTCACCATTTTTATAACTTTCTGACACTAACAATCGTAGCTCTTCTTCCGAATGGACTTCCTCGTGCTCTTTCGCAGTTTGTAAACCGAATATTCTTGTTACATATCGAGCTGAGCCATTTAAAAGCCATATAAACGGAAAAGTAATTCGATAAAAGAAAATAAGCGGTTTAGCAACAAGTAAACTCACTTGTTCTGCTTTTTGAATTGCCAATGTTTTTGGTGCCAATTCTCCCACAACAACATGGAAAAAAGTAATGAACATAAACACTAGAGTCACAGCTAACATATCAGCAACCTGGGGAGGCACTTCCCATCTTGCAAAAAGCGAGTCAAACATGTGCTTTATCGCTGGTTTTCCTAACCACCCGAGTCCAAGAGCTGTAACTGTAATCCCTAATTGACAAGCTGATAAATACTCGTCTAAGTTTGTAATGACTGTTTTCACAGAAGCTGCACGTTTATTCCCTTCTGCAATCAAAGAATCGATGCGCGAACTCCTTACTTTCACAATTGCAAATTCAGCCGCAACGAAAAATGCAGTTAAGGCAATCAAAACAATCACCATACTTATACTATATATGTCCAAATACGTTTCCTTACTTACCCTGTAAGCAAGGAAGCCACCTCCTACTAAATTTATTCAAACGAAAAAGCTCTTCTTATCATCCTACAAGTTTCTACATTTGCCATCACCTTTTTATACATTATATGCATACACAAAGAGGATAATTATATTTATGATAATATAATTATCTTCTTTCCGTCAAACAGGAATAATTGAAAAAAATAGACATTTTTCTCCTTTTTTAGAAATATCTATATCCTAAAAAACTAATTCTCGTGAAAAAACACTTTCTTTGCCGATTCCTCACTTCTTTTGTCACCCATGCAGGGAAGAGGCTTAATACCTCGAAATCATTCAACAGGATATATATAGGAGGGATTTACCTTGGAATATAAAACACCCATTATTGCAAAGAAGTTAGGTGTTAGCCCAAAGGCAGTAGTTCGGATTGCACAACAATTGAATCTCAATATAGAAAAAAACAAATACGGTCATTTCATTTTTACTCAAGACGACTTAGATAAAATGTTAGAATATCATCGTTCACAAATAGAACAAACATCATATTCAACTACAGAACCATCAATTGATTTTGAGAAATTTGTTACACAATTAAATACAATTACACACCGCTTAAATCGTATAGAGGAAAAAATGCAAGATAAGGCAGATGATGTCGTCAATTACCAATTGCTACAACATCGCAGAGAAATGGAAGAAATGATGGATAGAATTCAAAAATTAGAAGCTGCCCTTGAGAAAAAAGAACCGATTTACATCACCCCTGATATCACGTCAACATATGAGCGAGAAGAAAAACCGAAACGTCGTAAAATGATTTTAAGTATATTCGGATTTTAGTTCTTTTCCAATCGTGTGTTCGCGCATGATAATTGACTCCCCCCTAGTCAAATATCATGCGCTTTTTTATTTATACAAAAAGGATGTCTCCTTACAAGACACCCTTTTTGTTATGATAACATCATATTCATATCTTCCGCTGCAGTTGTAATAAGTTTCAAACCAAATGTTTCTTGCAATACATCAAGCACACCAGGTGAAATAAATTCAGGTGCCTTTGGACCAATACGAATATCTTGAATCCCAAGACTAAATAGTCCAAGCAAAATTGCAACCGCTTTTTGTTCAAACCAAGATAAAACAATACTAACTGGCAATTCATTCACTTCACATTGAAAAGCATCAGCTAAAGCCGCTGCTATTTTTATTGTAGAAATAGAATTATTACATTGTCCTAAGTCAATGTACCGTGGGATTTCCGTACCTGGTACTACACCATAATTCACATCATTAAAGCGGAATTTCCCGCAAGAAGTTGTTAATATAACAGTTTCTTGTGGAAGTGACGTTGCTAATTCACGATAGTACTCTCCACCTTTACCTGGGGCATCACAACCTGCGATGACAAAAAAGCGCTTAATTTTACCTTCTCTTACCGCCTGGGTGATTTCTGGTGCTAATGATAAGACTGTATTATGATGAAAACCTGTTACTAGCTGTTCATCCGACTCCATATGTACTTCTGGAAGCTCTAGTGCTTTTTTAATCAATGGTGCAAAATTATCATCTTCAATTTTCCGTACACCCTCAAGGCCGGCAATATCATATGAGAAGAATCTATCAGAGTACGATCCTTTAATTGGCATAACACAGTTCGTCGTAGCCAATATCGCGCCGGTAAACTTTTCAAAGAGACGCCGTTGATCATACCATGCCTTACCAATGTTCCCTTTTAAATGTTTATATTTTTTCAGCTGTGGATATCCATGTGCTGGTAGCATTTCCGAATGCGTATAAATATTTATTCCTTTTCCTTCTGTTTGCTTTAATAATTCCTCTAATGCAAATAAATTATGGCCAGTAACAACGATTGCCTTCCCTTCTACACGATTTTGTGTAATTTGAACAGGTTCTGGAACACCAAAATGATTCGTATGTGCCTCATCTAACAACTCCATCACCCGTAAAGCTGATTTCCCAACTTTCATAGCCATATCAATATGCTCTTGTTCATTAAAGTTAGAATTCGTTAATGTCATATATAACGCTTCATGAGTTGTAGCGTCCACAAATGGATCTGTATATCCTAGCTGCGCAGCATGGGTACGATAAGCAGCAATTCCTTTTAATCCAAATACAATTATATCTTGTAAACTTGCAATTGTTTCATTTTTACCGCAAACACCCATTACTTTACATCCACCTGTTGGCGTTTGTTCACATTGATAGCAAAACATAACATCCCATCCCTTCTCAATTCATTATTACAAATTAAGCGTAATGTATATTGAAAAAAAAGGATGTGATATCAGTCACAATAATATTTAAAAATTTGTGACCTATCAATTCGTTAACATAATATTTTTACTGTATTCTTTAATGAGTGCTTGCGCATGAGCATTACCTTGTATCACATCTCGAAATTCCTTTAGTGAGTACAAATGTGTTAATCCTTTCCGAGCATGAATCCGAACAGGTACCCCTTGCAATGTATCATGAAAATGAAACGGTTCATCAATTGGCTCGATTGGAAAACCAAGTGTAAGTAAATACATATACATTCTTTTTGTAACAACAGCAATATACCACTCAGCTTTCATTTCTAAAGCATGTATAAATAAAATAGCAGTTAACCTTTTGAAATGTCCTCTTCCGCGCGACGTTTTCACAATACTTAACTTCCCTATTTCATAAACATTTTTTAAATCTTTCACTAACTCATTTTCAGAAAACGGATAGAAAAACTCAGAATTAGAATGTTCAGGTGTCGTATATCGAATACACTCTACTGTACCAATAGAATGCCCACCTTCTATTAATAAAAATCGTGATGGATTTAAATTACGTTCTACAAACATTAAATCTCTCTCTTCACAAAAATCTCCCCACAGTTGCTCGAACCAAAAATGTTCTTCTTTTGTTTGAACACGCTGGAACATATTTCCCCGCCTTTCCCATCGCCGTTCTACGTTTGATAACGTTTTCACCATCTATCATATAAGAACAATTCCCCGCATGCAACTAAAAGTGTTTACTAAATTAATACATTCTATAAAATAAGGAGATCTCCTATTCAAGTTTTAGATTTATGTGAAATTTTTACAAAATCCCAAAAATACTTTACATGTATCAAAATGATATGAAACACTATACTTCTCCCTACTCATAATAGTTTATGTCTAACTAAACATATAAAGTACAAGAATTCCATTCACCTACACAAAAAGAAACCCTTTCCACAAAGGAGGATTTCTTTTCATGTTCCAATATTTTTTAACCACTTCTCAAAAATTTGCACAAGTCCGTGTTTTCCAGCTAATTTTTCTTCTCCTTGCTTCGTTTTATATGGATATAATTGCAAAAAGACTCCGCAACCTGCTTCTATTTTCTTCCCGTGCATATGACTGCCTGGGTAGACACAAATCACTTCATGAATCGCCCTTCGGCGAAAAATACGTTTTCCATCTTGTTCTTCTACATATTTAATAGACCAATATTTGTACATTTGCTCTGTTGCTTTTGTATTGCCAATAGGCTGAAAAATATTAAACATTGGGCTATATTTCACCTCAATAATAATAGACGACTGATACTCATAACGTTCCCCTTGCTTCACATAACAATCTAAACGAATGTCTGGCTTTTTCGTATCTTCTCCATTATAGAAATGACTGCCTTTACTAAGTGCTATGAGCGGATGCGTTTCAATAAGGTCATTAAACGCTACATGAATTTGTATATTTTCACGATTTAAAACAATTGTCGTGCCGTCTTGTAAACCATCTAAATAAAAATAGGTTTGAATTTGTTCGCGTAATGGAATTTCATCTTTAAATTCTAACTGCTGCAATATAGAAATGATGATAAAGAATGCATAATACTCATACACTAAAAACGTTGGTTTATACACAAATAATAAAGCTGGAGATTGTTCATTATAACGTGGTAGAAACTCTAAATGATATAATAGTTGCCGATGCGTAACGGGTAAAGTATGCATAGTTATATTTGGTTTTTCAGAAAT
Source organism: Bacillus sp. XF8 (assembly GCF_017498755.1). Classification (NCBI taxonomy): domain Bacteria; kingdom Bacillati; phylum Bacillota; class Bacilli; order Caryophanales; family Bacillaceae; genus Bacillus; species Bacillus sp. XF8. Next base: position 45,817 of record NZ_JAGDQK010000016.1, read on the forward strand.
CCCTCTCCAGAATGGAGAATTTAACAAATTTCGAAAGAATAATACAGCTTGATGTACAATGTGATTTAAAATTTTATATTCTTGTATTTTTACAGATGCTTTCCGCAAGTCTGCCTCTTTCAACAAATGGATATTCCGATATTTTTGTTTCTCCCTGTCCGTCACAGATCCGTTTCTTTCAATGGTTTGCATAATTGTTTTCACAGATTGGTATTCCTCTTTTTTTGTATGCGTTGCTCGTTCTAGTATTTCGACTGTCTTTTGTAAGAAAATCTGCGCTTCAAGCAAATATTCATAAAATTGTTTCGTTGTAAATTTTAGAAAAGCATTCTCTAAACTATCTGTTTGTTCTATAAATCTGCGATTATAATACTTGGCACGAGGTTTTTTCTCGCTCATTATCACACTTTTCATCGTCGCTTTTCGTTCTCTTATTTCCCACTCATATCTATCCATATACTTTGTGTTCTCTTCAACCTTTTTATAAAGCTGTTTTATTTTTTTCATTTTTTGTGGCAGCATTCGAAGTAGCATTAAATATGAAGAATCTTCAATATCAATTAGTGTTGAGAATGTCTGTTTATAATAACCACGATCTAACATAATTTCATTCAAAATTGACTTCACATAATTTTGAATCGTTTCAAATTGATCATCTAAAAAATTTTTAGGAACAATTTGAAACGCTCCATAATATACATCTTCTTCCACTTGCACTTTAAAATGATACAAACCACAGCGCCAGGGATAAAAATAATCGGTTTTTCCATGTTCATATAATAATACTTTTTGTTTTTTTTCATGCAATTCATATTGCCATTCTTTCTTATCTTTTTGTCCTTCATACACCTTATTCCATATAAAAGTGACACGAACCGGTTTTTGATAATGTAAAATCAAACGTAATGCTTTTAATTCTTGCACTTTATAAATACAATGTGTCATTGTTGTTGTGTGTTTACAAAGGCGCTTCAAAAATACAAATTCTCCCTTTCCTTCTGTTCCAATAATTAATTTTAATACAAACGGGAGCTTATCTTTTGTGTCTACAATTTCCGTCTCGTACTGCTCCTCATTTCGCATACCCATACAACTCCAATTCACGCCGTTTTTGTCTTATATAAGCTAGAGAATGTTCGAATGCGGAGACACAATTCGCAAGTGGAGATTGCAATAATGCTACTAGCGATAACCCTTTCTTTTCATCTTCACGAAGAAGTGGACCAATTGTCATTTCTGTACCACGTAATTTTGTTAAAATACGTTGTTTTACTTGTAAATCAAAACCTTCTTCTCGGCTAATCATATAAGATTGATTATCTTTTTGGGGGATGTTTTGCAAATAAGTTGCAATCGCAGCAGCACATCGAAAAGAAACACCTTTCGATGCGTCATGTGATGAGATTAAGCCATGTAATTTATCTAATAGTTCTAACTCTTCTTCAGAAAACACATCAATCATCTCTTTATTTCGTAACCAATTCATACGAAATTCTCCTGTTGTTACTTGTAGGGGCGGGATTTGTGTCCCTTTATTTTGCTGCATATTGATCTCACAAAATGGAATTTTTTGAAGTGTAATAAGATTTGCTCGATCCAATAAGCGATCCGATAACTCTTTCGTTGTTTCATCAAAATTTACAGTACCGATAAAAATAATATTTTCACCAATTTCAATTTTGGATGGAACTATATTTTCTATCTCATTCCCTTCCTCATATAAAGAAAGAATACGATTTTTCTTTTCTAATTGAAGAATAGATAAAAATGGTGTAAACCAATGTTCAATATGTGCCATATTCATTTCATCAAACACAATCATATAAAGTTGATTCGGATTTTCATATGCTTTTAATAATGTTCGAATTAACTTCGTTTCACTTTCGATATATGTTCCATTTGGATGAAGATAGCCTAGTATATCGTGTGGTTCTTGATAAGATGGAGAAATTGGAATCCATAACAATTCTTCCCCGTACGTTAATCCTAATGCTTCTGCATATAGCTGCACCAAACGTGATTTTCCGATTCCTGGGATACCAGCAAGAATTGTTAACAGATTTGTTTTTACGCTAATATGAAAATTAAAAATATCCGTCACATCTAAATACAAGCCTTTATTATTGATTAAGTCCTGTACATACTGTATAAATGTAGATTCACGCTCATTCCATTCTGGTTCTTCTTTTTGCACTTTCACGTCTACTACTTCCACCCGTTTTCCCTCTTCTGTAATTTTCTTTAGAAGCTGATCATACATATTTTCTTGTACAAAATACAAATGATCATCCGCTACTTCTATATACTTGGTCCAATCATCAATCTCGATATATTTACATTCCTTTTTCTGTTCGCAATATGCTATTGAACTAATAGATGATTTCAGTGATAAATCCCCATATAACCTACCTTCAAACCATAACAACTGCGGTACTTCGAAATCGTGTGGAAATTTAGGAATAAGAAAAGACAAGTATCCATTTCCTAGCTTTCGCTCTAAAGATTCTCTCTTTTTATACCCTACTAATCTTGGCGAAGGGATGATCTTATATGCATCCGCAATTTCCCGTTGCTCTGTACATATTAATTCAACGTACAAATTCCCTCTCTCATAATAAAGGCGAAACAATACCAATTGTTTTCCTAACTTTTTTTTCTTCAAATCCGAAAATATTCTCTCATTTCTTTTGTTGGTATATAAGCCTTCAAACAAATATACTTCACCTTCAAATTGCGATTTCAAAATTGTAGGGATTTGTGAAAGACATTGCACAGAAAAAGTATCCTTTTTCTCCTCCTCACCTTCAACAAACTTTCCAAGAAATCTCATGTGATACATACGTTTTATAAAACTTGGGTGGAGAGCTTTATGTAGTTTCAATGCTACTCACCTTCTTTTTTCATGCTGTTCTTATTGTATGAACTGCAAAAGAAAACTAGAAACAAAAAAACCTGACATACTCCGTCAGGTTACAAAAAGTAAAACTTATATTAGTGAGAAGGGAAAGCTTTTTTCTCCTGCATAATAGCATTGTGAGCAATTTTCATTTTAGCAAGTACGTATCGAAGTTTATCCTCAGCATTTTCATCTTTATTATGTTTCAGACTTGCTAAAGTCTCCACAGAACCAGCCAAATTTTCAATTGCCCCACGTAGTTCGGGATGATGATTAAAAAATGACTCTTGCACTAATACTTTTCTCAAATCACTTGCCAATTCCATAATTCTTAACAGTTGTTCTTTTTCTTCCATTCTCATCCCTCCTAAACATCTTATATATTAGATATTCTGTGAATAAAATAAAATTCCTTGTATCCAAAGAAAAAAGTCCTACAGGAGGACTTTTTTACATTTTTATATTACCTGTTACAAGCATATAAAGCGATACTGCTGCCGCAATCACGATTACGATCATGACATATCTCTCCATGCCAGAAAAACAGCGATTTCCTTTTTCTTTTCGAGCAAACATATAAACAACAAGTCCAATACCATATACGATTGAGACAAGTAATAAGTTTTTTAAGCCTGCTGCATAAATCAACCATACGGAATATAACGAGGCAATTAAAGCGAGCATTCCATTTTTTAGTCTCGCGTGTTTTAGTTCCTTCGTTACGACTAATTTCAACTGATAAAGCGCTGATAATAAGTACGGAAGTAAAATAGATGTAGACGCAATAAAATACATCATTTGATACGTTGATTCCGAAAACAGAACGATAATAAACAAGGTTTGTGCAACACCATTTGAAATCCATAATGCAGCATGCGGTGTCTGTTTTTTATTTGTCTTCGTAAAGGCTTTCGGAAATACGCCATCTTTCCCTGCCACATGTGATATTTCAGATACAAGTAAGAACCAACCAATTAATGTCCCGATAAGTGAAGCAATTAATCCTATGTTAATTGCAAAAGCTCCCCATGATCCAACAACATGTTCTAATACATGTCCCATGGACGGAGTCTCTAAAACTGAAAGTTCCTGTCTTGTCATAGCCCCCATTGAAAGAACTGAGATTAAAATATAAATGGACATCACTAAAATTAGCCCAAATACTGTTGCTTTTCCAACATCACGACTTCTTTTAGCTCTTCCAGATAACACGACCGCTCCCTCTACACCTATAAATACCCAAAGTGTAACAAGCATCGTATTTTTCACTTGACCAAGTACAGAAGAAATAGAAACTGTTCCCTCTCCCCAAAAATCATGTGTAAATGTATCCCAGCGAAACGCTGTAACCATAACTACAATAAACAATAAAATCGGAACTAACTTTCCAATTGTTGCAATAAAGTTCATGATTGATGCCTCACGAATTCCAATTAAAATCAGAAAGTGAAGCGTCCATAATAAAAGAGATGCGCCTACGATGGAAGCGACGTTGTTTCCTCCTTTGAAAATAGGGAAGAAATATCCAAGCGTACTAAATAATAGCATAATCGTTGCTACGTTTCCTAAAATACCTGCAAGCCAATATCCCCAGGCGCTGTTAAAACCAACATATTCACCAAATCCTGCACGTGCATAACTATAAATACCACCTTCAAGCTCAGGCTTTTGTCGTGCTAATGTTTGATATACAAGCGCAAGAGGGATCATTCCCAGTGCTGTAATACACCACCCAATTATTGTTGCGCCACTATTTGCGCCTACTGCTAAATCATGCGGTAAACTAAAAACACCACCGCCAACCATTGTTCCTACTACTAATGCGATTAATGGAAAAAATCCTAATTTCTTTTCTATCGGTACCACCCCATCTGTCATTCTAGGTGTTATGTTTATCCGTTCTACTATTAAAGTCACCTTTTTCTCTAATAGACGTTTCTATTATATTTTTGCAGGAAAACATTACTTATTCTAAAAGAAAATGAGCAAAAAGGGAATACTTTTTTGAAAAAATGTATAAGTATGCACAAAAAAACCGTTCATTTTATTATGAACGGTCAATTTTCAATCGTGAAATTGTATATTTTTTGTAAATATTAATGAATCAATCCCTCTTTTTCTAAAAATTTTCTCGCTACTTTTTCTGCACTTTTACCATTTACATTTACTTCATAATTCATTTTTCTCATATCTTCATCTGATATTTTCCCAGCAAGTTTATTTAATGTCTTTTCAAGTTCAGGATATTTATCAAGCGTTTCTTTTCTTAATAAAGGAGCCCCTTGGTAAGGTGGGAATAACCCTTTATCATCTTCTAGTACCTTTAGTCCATATTGTTCAAGTTCACTGTCAGTAGAATAAGCATCAATAACAGTAACCTCTCCCGATTCAATTGCACCATATCTCAACTTCGGCTCCATTGTTGTTACGTTTGCAATCTGGAAATTATACAATTTTTGCATCCCTTTATAACCATCTACCCGATCTGCAAACTCTAATGTAAATCCAGCCTTAACATTCGCTGCGATATTTCGTAAATCTGAGATTGTTTTCACATTATACTGCTCTGCAACATTCTTTGGCATTGCAAGCGCATATGTATTGTTATATTCCATCGGCTTTAGCATCACCATATCATATTTCTTTTCCATGCCTAGGCGCGCTTGTTCATATACTTCTTTACGATTTGTACTTTTTGGGTCTTCTTTTACAAAAGTAGATAAAGCAGTCCCTGAAAATTCAGGGTACATATCAATTTCTCCTGATTTTAAAGCTTCAAAAACAAATGCTGTTTTCCCAAATCCTGGTTTCAATTCTACATCTAAATCAGTATCTTGTTCAATCAGCTGTTTATACATTTGAATTAAAATCTCTGGTTCAGATCCAAGCTTTCCAGCAATTACGATATCTTTCTTTTGTGTATTCCAAAGAAATGGTGCGGCTATAACAACCACTATGATACATATTGCTGGTATAATTCGCTTAGGAGAGCGTCTAGTGCCTTCAAACATCCGAAGTACTCCGTCAAAGAATAAAGCTAATAATGCGGCTGGTACGGCTCCTAATACGATAAGAGCATGGTCATTCCGATCTATACCGAGTAAAATAAGTTTTCCAAGCCCTCCAGCTCCTATTAAAGCAGCTAACGTAGCTGTTCCGACAATCAATACCATTGCTGTCCGAATTCCAGCCATTATAATTGGCAATGCAAGCGGAAGCTCCACTCTCCATAATCTTCTAAAGCTATTCATTCCCATCGCTCTTGCTGCTTCAATAAGCGATGCATCTAACTTACGGATTCCCGTATATGTATTTCGTAAAATTGGTAACAGCGCATATACAACTAGCGCGATAATTGCTGGCACTTTCCCAATGCCGACAAGTGGAATTAAAAGACCTAGTAAAGCTAATGAAGGAATTGTTTGCATAACAGCAGATGTGCCTATAACAAACTCAGCTATACGCTCTCTTCTCGTTAACAAAATACCGAGTGGAACTGCAATCATCACCGCAAAGAATAAAGAAATAAGTGAAATTTGTAAGTGCTCAATCAGCGCACTAAGTAATTCTAATTTTCGTTCTTGAAACGTTTGTAATAATGCAGACACGATTTACCCCCTCTCCTTCATTTGTTCAGCCAAATATGCCACAATATGACGGCTCGTTAATGTCCCCGCGTATTGCCCATCCCTTTCAATTGGGACAGCCTCTTCTGCTTCCAAACGAATCAACGCCTCTTGTAGTGAAGCGTATATAGAGAGAGGTGAAACATCATTGTCTACTTGTCTACCACTCACAAGTGGCAACACATCTTCAATTGTCTTCCCTTCATACCAAGGGCGTACACGATTTCCAATAAATTCTTCTACAAAATCATTTACTGGGTTATGTATGATTCCTTCCGGTGTATCTAATTGAACAATTTTTCCTTTTCTCATCACACAAATACGATCACCAAGTGTTAATGCTTCTTGCATATCATGTGTCACGAACACAATCGTTTTTTGAATTTTCTTCTGTAATTTTACAATATCCTTTTGCAACTGTTCTCGGCTCAATGGATCTAGCGCACTAAATGGTTCATCCATAAGAACAATTTTTGGATTGGCAGCCAGTGCTCTTACCACTCCCACACGTTGCTTCTGTCCACCAGATAATTCATCTGGCATACGATTCCTATACACATCTGGATCTAATCCAACCATATCAAGCAACTCATCCACACGCTCTCGAACTTTTTCTTTATCCCATTTTCTCATTTCAGGTACAATCGCAATATTTTCGGCAATTGTCATATGAGGAAACAATGCAATTTGTTGTAGAACGTACCCAATATCCCAACGCAGTTCATGAATATTGTAATCTTGAACGTCTTTTCCATCGATAGAGATTGAGCCTTCTGTCGTTTCAATTAAACGATTAATCATTTTCATCGTTGTCGTTTTTCCGCATCCACTCGGACCGATGAGAACAAAAAATTCTCCTTTTTTAATTTCTAACTGTAATGAATCTACTGCTTTTGTACCGTCTTCATATGCTTTTGACACATGATTAAATCGAATCACAAATACAACTCCCTTATTGTTGTTTCTTTTATTCTGATAGAAACTTGTCTTCTTTTCAAATGATACGCTTTTTATTCATGAAAAAAGAGCCCTTACTTGAGCTCTAATGATCGAATAATAATGTTTTAATAATTGCTGCATATTCACGTATATATGCTTTCTTCTTTGAGCGCCTTGGCGTTGGTGCAGCAAGGGCCTCCATTTGCATTCCTAAACGCTTAGCAATAATTTTTGTTCGATATAGATGATATGTATTACTCACAACTACCGCATGCGTTACATGATATAAATCGATGCTAAACTTTAGGTTTTCATATGTGCTTGTCGAACGATCCTCAACGAAGATACGATTCTCTTCAATTCCGTGTTTTATTAAATAATTTCGCATGCTGTGGGCTTCAGGAATATCTTCATCTTCACCTTGTCCTCCAGATACAATTACTTCTGTTTCTGGATGAGAATTTAGATACGCTAAAGCTATATCTAACCGATTTTGTAGAGATAAAGAAGGTTTATCCCCAAATAATTTTGCACCTAAAATTAATACATATGGAGCGTTATCACTTACTTTTTCATAAGCAACTTTTTTCATTCGATATGTCATATACATTATGCATAATGGTGGAAATAATACGATAACAAGTAGTATCCATTTGTTCATATATAAGCTTACACTCCCTTTCCTTATATTATATAGAAAAAGAAAGGGAGACAGAAGTATTTTTTTAGTGACTGCGTTGCCCTGCGTTTTGAGCATTACGCCCTTTTTTAGAAGATGTATGGCACTGAGTTTGATTTCCTTTATGTTTCGCTGAACCTAACGCTTTCGTTTTTCCCATTTTGTTTCACATCCTCTTTTTATATGGTTCCCTTATAGATTTTGTATTTTCTCTCTCGTCATACAATGGATTTATTGGAAGTTTCTCCTTATTTCAAGAGTATATTTTATTTTTGGGGTATCAAGAAAAAGTTAATGATTATGAAGATCTGAATGTAAATTAATAATAAAAAGTTTACATCTAGTGTATTTATTATATATAACTTAATATACATATTAATCGAATTAAGAATAGTGTAATATAGTTAATAGGAGATGATTTTATGTTGAAAATAGAACAAAACAAAGTACGTTTAATTTCAGGAATTAGCTTATTAATATTGGTTTTGACTAATTCTTTTATAAAAAGTGATTTTTGGGTCATTTGTATAGATGTCATTTTAGTTTTGGTTAACTTATTTTTATGTATTATCTCTAGAGATATAACAAAAACCAATTTATTTAGAAAAAAAGATAAGTTAGATGAAATAAAATAATTTTGTGTTATTTTCATGAATGAAAGACGATTAATATGAAATCGTCTTTTATTCATGAAAAGGGAAAGTAAATTTTTATTCAAAAATTTTTATTTCATTTAACATACATGAGATTCTGCAACTTTGATTCTAACTCTGTATTATAATTAAATATGTGATAAAACTTATATCTAAAAAGGGGGACAATTCCATTATGTACAAACTCAAAACAACAGAAACTAACAATAGTGTAATCGAATTTATTGAAAATGTTGACAGCCTAAAAAAACGAGAAGACGCATATCAGTTATTAGATATCTTTACTGAAACAACAGGTTATCCAGCAAAAATGTGGGGCCCAAGCATAATTGGATTTGGTACATATCATTATAAATATGCATCTGGTCATGAAGGGGATGCTCCATTAGTAGGATTTTCCCCTCGCAAGGCCAAAATTAGTTTATACTTTGCAACTGGTGATCCTAAGCGAGAAGAACTATTAAAAGACTTTGGAAAACACACATCTGGAAAAGCGTGTATATATATTAACAAAGTAGCAGATATTGATATTAATGTTCTAAAAGCGCTAATCAAACAATCTATTCGTTTTTTGGAAGAAACGTATCCAAGTCATTAATCTATAAGCAACAGGTGTTTTGAACGTAAGTCAAAACACCTATTTTTAGGGTTCGATTGCAAATATATAATTAAAAAACAAAACCTTAAAATATACCACTTAAATAGAAAGTGGTACGTTCAACTTATTGGGGATATCGGCTTGAAAATGCGGAGTATGCTGTATAGAAAAAGAATATCCCTCTTGAACAAACGATATTTCATTATTATGAAAATGAAATGGTACATCGCTTTGTCTTAGATGCTTCTGAACCATTTGAATAAAATCAAGACTCGGCGTCCCAAATGAAATATGCATCTTCGGCGGCAAAGCTTTCATTGCAATCGGAATCCAAGGTCTCCCCTTCCAACTCGCAACAACATGAGCTGTTCCACCAACTACAAAGTTAAAAATTTCACCATCTTCAAATGTTTTCATGCTTAAATTAGATTTTAGCCACTCTCTAAATATAGGTACACTTTCGACTGGGCAACCTATTTCTCTCATATATAGAATGTTTAAAGGTGTATACGGAACTAAAGTACCTTCATCAATATATTTATGTGCAATAATCTCTAGGAGGTTTCCATCCCCATCACGAAAATATAAATTTAATCGACCATCCTCTTCATCAATTTCATGACCATCTTCCCACCTTACAATAAGCAATCCAGATTCTTGGATCCGTTTTGCTGCTTCATGAAATTTTGAAAATGATACTTGAAAAGCAAAATGGGCAGGCGAAATTGGCTCATATGCTTCTTCAAAAGATAATGTTACATGTGGCGTTAATCGAAAGCTTATCTGTTTATCCGTTTTTAATAAAATTGGAATTCCGAGGCGTTCTCCATATACTTGTTCTACTCCTTGAATAGATACTGTTTGTAATCTCAGCTCTGAAAAATGTGTGAGCATCCTTTGTCACCACCTTAATTTCCATACATATAATCATTGGTATTGAAATCTCTTCTATATACATTACTATTCTGCGAATCCCATTAACTGAAATCGTTTTCATAAAGATGCTAGAGGCAATGAAAAATAGAACATTGCCCCCCTGAAAAATTATCACTCAACACCTAATTGCTTTTTCACTTCTTTATATACACTCATATATGCTGTTAACTCTTTTAAAAGATCATGAATTAACGGTTTTGCATCCTCACTAAGTTCACCATCTTGTACGTATAAACCGTCCAATATAACTTGTTTTGGAATTGCATTCGCATACACGCCTCGTGCGACAATACGCATGCTATTAAGCGCGTTTATTCCACCTTTTCCACCGCCCGCAACTGCCAATAGAGCAACTGGTTTATGAACAAATTCACTGCTGCTTAAAAAATCTAGTGCGTTTTTTAGCGCGCCACTCATCGCATTATGATATTCAGGTGTGCAAAGAACGACACCATCAGCTTCTTTCACTAATGTTTTTAATTTGGTTACTGCCTTTAATTCTCGTTGTGATTCTTCTCCATTATATAAAGGCAATTCCTCTACTGCTAGATCATATAATTCCCCTTCAAATTGCTCTGCAATATATTTTGCAATAACACGTGTTCTACCAAATTTACGTGGCGTTCCGTTAATTACGACTAATTTCATGTTTTTTCTCTCCTTTATTTTAACTTCTATCTCTATACTATCAGAAAATTCCATACAAAAAACAGTAAAAAGAGGGAAAAATTTCGAGAAAATAGTATGAGAAATAAAAAAGAACTCATACTTTCGTATGAGTTCCTAATCTATCAATTAATCATTTTTTACAACAGCATGTCCACCAAACTGATTCCGAAGCGCTGAAACAACTTTACCATGGAATGTATCATCTTCTTGAGAACGGTAACGCATAAACAATGACATTGCAATAACCGGAGCAGCTGCTTGTAATTCAAGCGCAGTTTCCACTGTCCACTTTCCTTCTCCAGAAGAATTCATTACGCCTTTAATTCCATCTAATTTTGGATCATCAGCAAATGCTTTTTCAGTTAAGTCCATTAACCACCCGCGTATAACCGATCCGTTTGCCCATACCTTTGCCACGTCTTCATAATTATAATTAAAATCGCTTTTATCTAATACTTCAAATCCTTCAGCAATTGCTTGCATCATTCCGTATTCAATCCCGTTATGAACCATTTTTAGGAAATGTCCACTTCCAACGCGTCCTGCATAAGAATAACCGTTTTCTACTGATAAATCTTTAAATAACGGCTCTAAACGATTAAAAATTTCTTTTTCTCCGCCAATCATTAAGCAAGCACCATAGCGTGCCCCTTCTACACCACCTGATGTACCGATATCTACATAATGAAGTCCAAAGCTTTTTGCTTCTTCAGCACGGCGTAATGTATCTTTATAGAAGGAGTTCCCACCTTCAATTACGATATCTTCTTTATCTAATAATGGATATACATCTTTTAGCACTGAATCAACAATTTCTCCAGCTGGTACCATAACCCAAATCGTACGTGGAGCTTCAAGTTCTGCTACCATTTCTTTTAATGTATTACGAGCATTGATGCCAGCTTGTCCTGCTTTTTCAACAAGCTCTTTATTTACATCATATACAACAACTTCATGCCCATCTTCGTGTAAATGTTCAGCTAATGGAAAACCCATTTTTCCTAATCCAATTAATCCTAGTTTCATATAAATCAAACTCCTATTCTATACAATGAGATTTAATAATGATATAAGTCCTAGAGCAACAACAGATAAAATTGTTTCCATTGCTGTCCATGTTAATAACGTTTCCTTCACAGTCATTCCAAAGTATTCTTTAATCATCCAAAATCCAGAATCATTCACGTGTGATAAAATGAGTGATCCTGCTCCTGTTGCAAGTGCTAACAATTCAACATTTACCCCCGGGATGCTCGCTGCAATCGGCGCTACAATACCTGCAGCCGTCATCATCGAAACCGTTGCAGAACCAGTTGCAATTCGAATAAGCGCCGCGATGCCCCAGCCTAATAATATCGGGGAAATTTCTGATTCTTTGGCCATTTCCGCAATCGTTGTACCGATTCCTGAATCTAATAGCACTTTATTGAATGCCCCGCCCGCACCGATAACTAAAAGTATATTCGCAATCGGGCCTAAACAATCATTTGTAAATTGTAGCACCTTATCTTTTGAAAAACCTTTTGCATAACCGAGACTAAAGAATGAATAAATCGTCGCAATTAATAACGCAACTACAGGATCTCCAATAAAATGTAACACCTGTGCAAGTTGACTCGATTTTTCTAATGCAATCTCTGCTACTGATGCTCCAAGCATGAGCAATACAGGAAGTAAAATTGTAAATAATGTATTACCGAATCCAGGGAGCTCTTTCTTCGTATCTCGTTCAAGGAGCTGTTCAGCTACATCTACTGGCACCTTTTTATGTATACGAGCACCAATCCATTTCCCATAAATCGGGCCTGAAATAATTGCTGTTGGAAGTCCGACAATTAATGCATATAAAATTGTTTTTCCTACATCAGCTTTAAAGATGCCAACTGCTGCCATTGCTGCTGGATGTGGAGGAACTAATCCGTGTACAACAGAAAGTCCTGCTACAAGTGGAATACCAATTGTAATAAGAGAAACCCCTGTTTCTAGTGCAATTGTAAACACAAGTGGAATTAATAATACAAACCCCACTTGGAAAAAGACCGGGATCCCTACTAAAAATGCTACAAACATCATTGCCCAGTGAACACGTTTCGTCCCAAAACGCTCTATTAATGTATTTGCGATTCTTTCAGCACCGCCAGACTCTGCCATCATTTTCCCAAGCATTGTTCCTAGCGCTAAAACAATTGCTAAAAATCCTAACGTATTACCAAGACCTAGTTTAATAGAATCGATAATTCCTGGATCTTTTGGTGAAGTAGCAATCAATGGCATCCCCATTGCTAGCCCAACTCCGATTGCTGTTAAAATTAAAGCGACAAATGGATGCCATTTTACTACTGTAATAAGCAAAAGTAGTATGACAACAGCCGCTAGTACGATTCCAACTTCCATTTCTCCCAATCCCCCTATTGTTTACGTTGGAAAGCAGCTATACAATCGAATTCTTCTTTCAAACGATCGTAAAGTCGTTCATACATGTAAAACATTTCTAAATATAAAGCCGTATTTTCTTTATTCGGTACATGATGATGGACAATTTCAATCCACTCTTTCACTTCTTCAAGTGAATCAATTTTCCCTATTGCATATAAAGCAAGTGCTGCAGCCCCAAGTGCAGATGCTTCATGACTTTCTGGAACGAGCAATTCTTTCCCCATCATATCGGATAACATTTGTCTCCAAAACGCTGACTTGGCAAATCCGCCTGAAACACGAATTTCAGAAAGAGGCCCCGTCTGATCTCGAATCGCGAGTGCTACGGAATACACACTCATACAAACCCCTTCCATTACAGCACGAATAAAATGTTCTCGTTTATGCTGAAGGTTGATACCAAAGAATGTGCCGCGAGCATTGGCGTTCCAATATGGAGCTCGTTCTCCAGATAAGAATGGTAAAAATAACAAACCGGATGCTCCAGCTGGTACACGTTCCGCATACTGAATTAATAAATCATACGGATCAATTCCCAGTTTTTTCGCTACCTCTTGTTCTGGGCTACCAAATTCATCACGTAACCATCTTAGTAGGATTCCACCATTATTTGTCGGACCACCAACTACCCAATGATCTTCTGTCAGTGCGTAACAAAACGTTCTACCTTTTTCATCAGTATTAATGTTCGATGAAATTGTTCGAACAGCGCCACTTGTTCCAATCGTAATCGCAGCCTCACCAGGTGATACTGCGCCAACACCGACATTTGCAAGAACTCCATCACTTGCTCCAATTACAACTGGAGTCTGTTCATCAACCCCCATTTTCTGAGCTAATTCCGGCTTCATTCCTGATAAAATATACGTAGTTGGTACAGGCACTGATAACTGTTCAGACGAAATATCTAACATTTCTAATACATCTACATCCCAGTTTAATGTTTCTAAATTAAATAACCCTGTAGCTGATGCAATTGAATAGTCAACAACATAGCTTGAAAATAATTGATAGATTACATACTCTTTAATCGAAATGAACTTATGAGTACTTGCATATAATTCTGGTTCTTCTTCTTTCATCCACAATAATTTAGATAATGGTGACATCGGATGAATCGGTGTACCTGTGCGGCGATAAATTTCATGCCCATTCATATGTTGTAGTAGGTTCTCTGATTGCTTCGTACTTCTGTTATCCGCCCAAATAATAGATCTTGTTAGCGGAGAACCTTTTTTATCTACCGCAATTAATGCATGCATCGCAGTACTAATACCGATTGAAGAAATATCTTCCGGTAATACGTTACCCTCTTTAATGGCAACGCTTACAGATTTATATACAGCAGAACATATTACATCAGGATCTTGCTCAGCCCATCCTACATTTGGTTGAATGATTGGATAATCAATTGCATGCGAAGCAACTACTTTTCCTCTCTCTGTAAACACAACCGCTTTTGTACTTGTGGTACCGATATCAATCCCGATTACTCTCCCCCTTGTTTCCATACTGAATCTTCCCTTCATTTCTAGCAAAATCAAATCTAGTAAACCGTTTACATGAATTAGTATATAAAAATTTTTTTCTTAAATCAAGTTTTAAAAAGAAAATTTTTTTCAATATTATCCTCCTCTTCCCTAAATCCTTAGATTTTGAATACAAATACAAACAACAAATTTGATCATTATTCCATTTAGAATAGATTTTTAAATTTAAAATCAAGTCAGCTTTCTGTTACTAACTCTTGTTATTCCAATAATAGTAAATTATAATTATAGTGTGTATAGTGTGTATAGTGTGTATGTTACACTATAACAATTTATAATAATGAGGTTGTTTAATGAAAATTATTTTAAGCAGTATATCAGATCAGCCTTTATACCAGCAGATAAAAGATCAGATCAAAACTTCCATTTTCAACAATGAGTTAAAAGAGGGTGAACAACTGCCCTCAATTCGCTCGTTAGCGAATGATTTACATGTAAGTGTCCTAACCACAAAAAGAGTCTATGCAGAACTAGAAGCAGAAGGTTTTATTGTAACTAGAGTTGGCAAAGGATCCTATGTAGCACCTGCAAACTTAGAACTGTTACTAGAATCTAAACGCCACATGGTGGAAGTCAAACTAGTCGAAGTTTGTCAAATGGCTCGAAATTTAGGAATTCATACAGATGATCTTCATTCTATGCTGGATTTAATTTTAGAGGAGGAGAAAGAAAAATGAGCGCTGTATTAGAAGTCAATAATTTAAGTAAAGCTTACGACAGTTTTTCATTAGAAAATGTGACTTTTTCACTAAACAAAGATTGTATTACTGGTTTTGTTGGCACTAACGGTTCTGGAAAAACTACTACAATCAAATCAATCCTAGGTCTTGTTTTAAAAGATTCTGGAACAATTCACTTTTTAGGAAACGATATGAGCAAAAATGAAAGAAAATCAAAAAACAAAATCGGTATCGTGTTAGATGAAGGATACTTCTATGAAGAGTTAACGTTGAAAGAAATGAAGAACGTGATTGCCCCAAGCTATACTGAATGGGATGAAGCCACTTTTTTATCGTACATAGAACGGTTCCATTTAAAGTTAAATCAAAAAATTGCTACCTTATCAAAAGGCATGCGGATGAAATATGCAGTCGCATTGGCACTCTCCCACCACGCAGATTTATTGATTATGGACGAACCAACAAGCGGTCTAGATCCATTGGTACGAAGTGAATTGATGAATATTCTCCTCGATTTTATGAAAGAGCCTGGAAAAAGTGTCTTTTTTTCCACACATATCACCTCGGATTTAGATAAAGTTGCTGACATGATAATCTTAATTAATGATGGTAGAATCTTAGTGAATGAAGAAAAAGATCATTTACTGGATACGCACGCACTAGTAAAAGGAGACAATCAATTTATTAATGAACAAACGCAAAAACTCTTTTTAAGTTTGCATCAATCAAAATATGGATTTGAAGGGATTACGCATCAAAAAGAGGCTGTACGTCGCCTCATACCTGGCGCGCTAATGGAAAGACCAACGATAGAGGACATTATGCTCACTTATATCGGAGGTGGTAACAATGCTAATTAACCTTGTAAAAAAAGATTTGATGCTAGTCAAAAAATCTTTTTTCGTTTTACTTATTTTTGCTGCAATCGCTCCTATTTATCTTTCTTCGCAATTAAAATTTAACGACGGCGGTCTTGTCAGCTTTCTCTTAACGGTGATTTTAGTAGAATATATTTTATTTGGTACAATATCTAGATCCGAAGATACATATAAAGGAGCGGCTTATCTTTGTGCGACTCCATATACACGAAATACATTTGTAAAAGCAAAATACCTCTTTATTTTTGTGATTTTCATTTGTATCGCCATCATCCGTATTCTAACATCTATTATCATTCCATCAGGCATAGAAAAATTAAGCCTTCATGCCCTGGGAATAACTTTTTTAATTCTAAGCATACTATTTGGAACCCTAATCCCTGTTCAATTCAAATTTGGCTATGACAAAACAAAACTTATTTCGTTTTTTATTATCTTTTTTATATCTTTTACCTTTCCTACTCTTGTAAGGGGAATCCAATCGAATCCTATTAGCTTTTCAATACCATTCCCACAAATGATTCAAGCATGGATTCCTTGTTTCATTTCGTTAGTTATTGGTTTTGTTTCAATGGTTATATCTCTAAAGATATATAGAAAAAAAGATTTATAATTAAGATAACACTAGGAAAATTTACTTAACGTTGTAAATTTTCCTAGTGCTATCCTCTCAACTACTCGCTTTCATTTAATTTCCATAAAACACCTTAAGAATAAATTCTCTATCAGGAACTTGCAATTTTTTATACGATGTTAAAAATTGAGAGTTATCATAGACGTCTTCTTTCAAATTAACTTCAATAGAATTAGATTCAATATTTACTATTGCATATGGTGCAGCTGATTTATTGTTACATCCTAACGATCCAGGATTCAAATAAATTGTTTTATCATCTTTAAAGTAATACACGCCCAAAACAAATGAGATCCTCTTTCCGAGTATGAAATAATGTTTCTAAATTGTTTAAACTCGGATCAACAAAAATAAAAACGGTGCATAGCTACACCGCTTTTAAATTCGCTTCATTGAAATTGTTTCACGTATACTTTGTAAGTTTTGCAACGTTTCTTCTTGTCGTTGTAATGACAATCCTACATATAAAGTATCTAATAAACTGAGCTGTGCTAATCGTGATGAGCTTGCTTCTGTACGAAATTCCGTTTCACGCGTTGAAGTATATAACGTTATATCAGCAAGCTGGCTTAATGCCGATTTTTGATAACTTGTAATTGCAATTATGCGTGCTCCTCTTGATTTTGCTACTTCTAATGCTTCAAGCAATCCTTTATTGCTCCCAGAATGAGAAATTGCAATCACGACCGCTTCTTTTGTAAGCAAACCAGCTCCCATAATTTGAAAATGTGAATCGACATGCGCAATACACGAAATGCCCGTTCTCATAAATTTATGATACGCATCCATCGCAATAATACCCGAGCCACCATTTCCATAAAACTCAATGCGTTCAGCTGTTTTCAATACATTTATTGCTTCTTCTAATCCTGCACCATTTAATAAATGTAATGTATCTTGTAACCCTGTAATATGCGAATGAAAAACTTTTTTAGCAACGGTTACCAGATCATCTTCTGCAGACACTTCTTCGTGAATATTTTGCATCGGTGTGTGTACAATTTCACGAGCTAATGTAATTTTCAAATCTTGAAAACCTTGAAAGCCGAGGTGCTTACATAAGCGAAAAATAGTTGCTTCTGAACTGCTAGTAACTTCAGCTAGTTCCGTAATTGATTTATGTACAACATCTTGCGGATGTTTAATAATATGTTCAGCAATACTTCGAAGCTTCGGCGATAAACCATTTAATGAAGCCTGAATCTTTCCTATACCAATTTTCGTACCAGGCATGATGTATCTTCTCCTTCCATAGTAGCTTTATTGTACCTAATTATTGAAAGAAGAAAAACCTTTATTGGGTATTGTTATGTATTTTTCTATACAACACCATGTTTCACAGCATACAGCGCAGCTTGCGTTCGATCATCTACTTCTAATTTAGCAAGTACGTTTGAAACATGTGTTTTCACCGTCTGTTCCGTAATATGGAGTTCTGCTGCTATTTCTTTATTGCTTCTTCCTTTCGCAATTTCACGAAGTACTTCTTTTTCCCTTTTTGTCAGCATAGATAAACTATCTTGCTTTTCCTCTTTGGCTATTGACCGTCCTAACAAGGCAGGAGTGACTTTTGGATGAAGATTTGCATTCCCTTGATATACAGCGATAATGGAAGCAACAAGTTGATCTGGCTGTACTTCTTTTAGTTGATAGCCATCCGCGCCAGCTTCTAGTGCTGGCAGAACGTAATCTTGCTCTGAAAAACTACTTAACATAAGGATTTTAATTGTGTCGTCATATTGTTTTAATCGTTTTGTTGCTTCAATCCCATCCATTTTCGGCATTGATAAATCCATTAATACTACATCTGGTCTTTCTTTTCGAACAAACTCTAACGCCTCTTCCCCATTCTCTGCTTCCCCTATAATTTCAAATTCCTCTTTCGTTTTTAAGAAGAAAACGAGCCCCTTCCGAACAATATGATGATCTTCTACAAGTAATAGTTTAATTTTCAATGAACTTCTTCCTTTCAAACCGGTAATTGAATCTCAATCTTTGTTCCCTGCCCCGGCTTCGTTCTTATTCGAAATGTTCCTTTCATCAGTTCAATTCGTTCTTTCATACTTTTTAAACCAAGTGCTGAATCTCTTACTTTTTCTTTCACAAACCCCACGCCATCATCTTTAATTTGAAAGTTCAACTTACTATTTTCCTTTTTTAAGCTAACAGACACTCTCTCACATGAAGCATGCTTTTTACAATTATGTAACGCTTCCTGGCTTACACGCCACAGCACTTCTTCTATTTCATCACCAATTGAAATAACCCCATCAATTTGAATTGCTACTTGAATACCTAATAACTTCCCGTAATTCTGTACTGCTTCTGCAAGCCCTTTCTCTAATCCTTCTGGCCGTAATTGCCAAATTAATAATGTCATCTCTTGCAGCGCTTCTTGCGATAATTCCCCTATGTAACTGAGCATCTCTTGCAGTTCTTTGTTCTTTGTCATATCAAGAGTCCCTCTAGCAGTTAACATAATTGAAAATAACAATTGTTTAACAGAATCATGCAAATCACGGGCGAGTCGATTTCTTTCTGCTATAACTACATATTTACGCTCTTTCTCAACTAGTCTAATTCGTTGTATTGTTGTTCCGATTTGGAATGCAATTGCTTCTAATAATGCTAGTTCTTCCTCTGAAAAATGCGTTTTATGAGGTGAAGCAACATTTAATAAACCGAACTTCTTTGCTCCAGCGCGAAGAGGAATCGTCGCATGATGTGTAATCTCTTCGGTCTCTCCCCAGTTATATTCAATGGCATCTTCAATTCGCTTACATTCAATGATATTTGTTGCCTTTTCTAAACGGCCATTCACAAATCGATTGATACACCAGCAATCCCCTTCACACATCGGCTTCTTTTCCTTCCATGTGAGCGCTGGTGGCAAATTCGTATCAACAAGCATCCGATGCGTTCCTTTCTCATCAATAAAAAAGATCCAGCCTGTTTGTAAATTCATAACTTGCAATAATGTATGTAATACTTTTTCTAACATTTCCTGTAAATTAGTTACCTCATTTAACAACTCTGCAATTTCTTTTAGTGCTTCTAGACGCCGCATTTCCTTTTCATCATAATTCATGTTCATCACCAATTACCATTATAACATTAAGAAATTTCAAAATACTATAAATAAAAAAGGAAGCTGAATATATCAGCTTCCTTACTCTATATCAATAACTTTTCGATTTGTGTTTTCCTCCTCTAGTTTAGGCAATGTAACAGTAAGAACACCGTCTTTAAATGCTCCCGCAATGTTTTCTTGATCCACATTATCTAATGTAAAACGACGAATGAATGACCCTGTAGAACGTTCTTTTCGAATAAATATGCCATTTTCATTTTGTTCTTCTACTTCATTATTTTGAGTAGCTTGAATTGTTAATACATCCTTTTCAAAATCGACTTGAATGTTTTCTTTTTGAAATCCTGATAAATCCGCTTGCACAACATATTTATCAGGTTTCTCTTGAACATCTACCTTGAAGCTGTTCATGTTCATTGGTTTAAAGAACGCATCTGTCATCACCTCAAATAAGGAAGGTCCAAATCGGGCAACACCATTTTGACGATTTGCTAATTTTGGAAATAAATTATGCATTTTCTATTCCTCCTTATAGATATGAATGAAAGATTAACTCTTTCTGTTTTTATTATATCGAATGGTCAAAAAAGGTCAAAGTATTTATTTGATGTTTTGATTATGTATTTTTTTCATTCTAAATACAATACGGTATGTGAAATTATTATTTCTAAATGATTAATATCTCATAAAAAAAACAAGGGAACTATCTACATACTGCAGAATACATAATTTGAAATCTGAAATTCTTATTACTTTTGGAGGTTACTATGGGATATATTGAAGATTTGCGCAAAATCGTTGGTCCACGACCACTTAATTTAGCAGGTGTTGCAGTTGCTGTTTTAAATGATCTAGGGCAAATTTTACTTCAGAAAAGACGAAGTGGTGTTTGGGGAGTACCTGGTGGATTTATTGAATTAGGTGAATCCACAGAAGATGCAGGAAGACGAGAAGTTCTCGAAGAAACAGGTATTGAGATTGGGAAACTTGACTTAGTAGGTGTTTTTTCTGGAAAAGAATTTTTTGTGAAATTATCGAATGGTGATGAATTTTATCCCATCACCATCGCTTATATGAGTAAAGAAATAAAGGGTGGAATTTTACAAGCTGATGGCACAGAATCTTTAGAAGTGAAATTTTTCAGCTTGAATCAATTACCAGAAAATATTAGTCCTTTCATAAAAAAAATAATTCAACAACAAGTTGTATCCATATAAAACATAGATACTTATGCAAGAAGAGACCTTTCATTTTGAAGGCCTCTTCTTACATATAACCAGTCGGGAACAGATATAACCTTCATTTTCCTATCTACCTTCACTGCACTTCTGCATGTAAACAAGACTTAAAGTGCCCAATTGCAAACTCATGTCCTTGCTCATTAAAAGAGGCCACTGCTTTTTCATGTACAACGATGTGAAATCCTTTATTATAAGCATCCACCGCTGTATGGAGAACACAAATATCCGTACATACGCCAACAAGATGGACTTCTTGTACGCCTCGTTCTCTTAGTTTCATTTCTAAGTCCGTTCCAGCAAAAGCACTATAACGTGTTTTGTCCATATAGTATACATTCTCATTATCTTGATATTTTTCATATACCATTTGTAGCTCTCCGTATAAATCTCTTCCTTTTGTTCCCGCTATATTATGTGGTGGAAATAATTGTGTCTCAGGATGATAAGAATCATTCTTTTCATGTTTATCAATGGCAAACACAACATAATCTCCGTTTTCAATATACTGCTTCGTAATCGCTACAAGATGCTGTTCAATATCTTGTCCTGGCTTTCCACACGTTAAAGCACCATCTTCTGCTACAAAATCATATGTATAATCAATATTTATAAGAGCACGTTTCATCACTCGGTCTCCTCCCTACTCGTTTCACGCTAAACAATAGAAAACGTGTTTTTACGACGCAATATATTGTATTCGACACATTCAAACAAAATCCCTACGAAATATTTATAGTATAGGTATATATATTGTCATTTTCATTTGATTTGGATATTTTGATTGTAATACATCGGTAATCTCAAAATCTGGCCCTTCTCTTCTTTCATAATTCGAGTTTAGTAACCATGTACTATAAATATACCTTCTCGTATTTTGAACTAAATCAACCGAGCCATTTACTTTGAATTCAGCATATTTACCTTCTGGAATTTCAAAATTAACAAATCCATTGTCTAGTTTTGTGACACTCCCCTTTACCTCTTCTCCAACAATGAACGAAAAGTTACCATCATCCTGAAAATTACATGAGATACCATATGACATATTAGGTGCAATTTTCTCAGGAATTCTTAAATAGTGTTCATTACTTCCAAAATCAAAATAAAATTTTGGAATTTCCTCAAAGTACTTTTCATTGTTTAGATTGGTTTTATATTCAAAACCGATAATATTCTTTTTACTTAATTGTAAAATATTAGGTTTATTCATAATCAAGTCTCCCTTCATCTCCTTTTTATAGTCCAAAAAGTTCATCTTAGCTTGTAAATGTAAAGCGATTTCTGACTTTCGATATTTAGCAGGAGTCATTCCAAAATAATTTACAAATGCACGTGAAAATGCCTCTTGGGAGTTATATTGAAAATCAATCGCAATTTCTAATATATTCTTTCTTGTTTCCCTTAATAAGATGGCAGCTTCAGATAGCCTCCTGTTTCTTATATATTCTTGTACAGAAAAACCGGTAATTGCTTGGAAAAGCCTTTGAAAATGAAACGGAGAAAAACAAGATTGCGAAGAAACTTCGACAATGTTAAATCTGTCCTGTAGATTGCTTTCAATAAATTCAATAGAGCCTTGTATTCTTTCGAAATAATCCATCTTCACACTCCCTCCTTGTAATCTATTTTATATTTTCATCAAAATATTTTTTGATAATTTGTGCTAATTCCTATTGTAACCTGTATTTATAAGATGAGAAACATATTATCATGTAGTATCAAATTCACATATAAAGTTGTATTCCATAGCATATCCTACAATGGAAAGACGAATAAAAACAAAAAAGGTACACCACTCTTTAACGTGATGTACCTTTTTCCCTCTAACATAGCGGAGTAGTATCATTTTACTGCGCGGGTTTATTTTCAAATTTAGCCTGTACAAAGTTAATAACTTTTCCTGCTGGATCATTATTTTCAAATTGAACTGCAGTTACCGTGTGTTGTCCTGTCTCTAACGTTTTTTGTTTTAACTCTACTGTTGTCTGCGTCATTCTAGTAACATGATGTTTATCCTCAAATATATTATCTACGAACACAAATGTTTCTTTATCATTTTGAAAATCGGCAAGTTCTAATTCAAGTTGCTGAATTAGAGCATCCTTCTTTACAAAGACAGTTGGTATCTTCCCATCTTCAGAGGTACCATTTGGCGTGATTACTTTTACTTTCCCCTCACCAATCGGCATTGCCCCATCAGGAAAAGGAGTTACACTCTCATCACTTGCATTTACAACTTGTTCTTCTTTTACTGGTTGAGTTTCTTTTTTTTCGTTTGGAACACCACACCCAACCAATAACAAAGCAGACAATCCAGCGATTATGAATTTCTTCAAAATTCATCCCCCCTGTAAATTTATTCTTTATTTATTATACAAAAATAATTATCTTTTCTAAATTCAGTTTTTTAAACTTTCGTGAACAAACATTCTGTCCACCATTACTGTACCATACTTTCTTTTTTAACATCATTAATTTTTTCAAGAAATAATTAGAAATTCCTTCCTATTCTCCATTTTGGCCCATTATCACTTAAAAATATTCAGCTAAAAAAATAAAAAAAGACATCGATACATCCAATGTCTTTTTTTACATAGCATCCTACAAAATAAACTTTGTAATATCTTCAACTTCTTTTCGAGCAAGTTTTTTCGGTTTATCTTTTGGATATCCTAGCGAAATTACCATATTGATTTGTTTCTCAGGCTCAATTTGTAAATATTGTCGCAGTTCATTTTGAGCTAATAAAACAGGCCCTGTCATTGGGCAAGTCCCAAGACCTCTTGCATGTGCTGCTAGCATTAAATTTTGTGCTGCTAAACAGCTACTCTTTATCCCCTCTTCTTCCCATACTGCATCTGGGACGAAGTCAATTGGATCAAATATCTTTTCACGAAACTTTGACTCATAAGGCGTTGCTAAACATACGATTAAGACCGGTGCATCAGAAAAAGCAGTTGCATATGGCCCAAACGAACGCGTAAGTAATTTGCCTGCTTTTTCTTCTCCTTTTTTCGTTGCTTCTTCAGCCAATTTATGTAAAGCATCCCATGTCATTTGTTCAATTTCTTTAATTTTATCTCGATTCATAATAACAATAAATTCCCACGTTTGCGAGTTCGTATCACTTGGTGCGTAACGAGCACAATCAATAATTTCTTCTATGTCACCAACAGATACTTCTTGTTCTATAAACTTCCGGATACTGCGTCGTCCGTGAATCACTTCTTTAAATGCTTCATAATTCATATACATAAAATCCCCTTTTACAACGTTTTCAAAAATTGTCCTACGCTTGATTATATCACGAAAAAAAGCTGGAGGAATACCAGCTTCATTTTCCTTATACATTCAGTTTATTACGTTAAAGGCAGCAATACTTTCTTCATAAGCTTCTTGTAACTTCCTTGTAACAAGTCCTCGTTCACCCTGACCAAATGGTTCATCTCCTATTTGAATGACAGGGAATATTTCAAGAGGCGTTGCTGTAAAGAAGCATTCATCTGCCTCGTATACTTCTTGTAATGAAAACTCTCGCTCTTCTACTTCAATATGTAGATCTTTTGCTAATGAAATGACATGATGACGAGTAATTCCATGTAAAATAAGATGATCTGCCGGGTGCGTAATCACTTTATTATTTTTTATAATAAAGAAATTTGAATGGCACCCTTCTGTTACAATTCCATCTCGAACTAATATTGCTTCTTGATACCCTTCTTCATTAATTTTATTCTTAATCATAATATTAGGAAGAAGGTTTAAAGATTTGATATGGCAAAACTTCCAGCGAATATCTTCTTCCACTGTTACTTTTATTCCCTTTTCCATTACAGATACCGGTCTCGGGAATGCAACGATGTTTGCAAAATAAGTTGCCTCTAGATTTGATTCATATACATGATTTCGCGGCTGCATACCTCTTGAAATTTGAATATACACATTCCCATCTTCTTGAAATTGATTTTTCTCAATTAATTGTTGAAGTTGCTCAATTAATTCTTCTTTTGTAAAAGGTGGAACAAGATGAATTTCTTTCATTGATTTAAAAAATCGCTCTAAATGTAAATCTAGCAAGTGAGGTTTCCCGTTGTATAAACGAAATACTTCATATATCCCATCTCCAAATTGTAGACCTCTCTCTTCTAATGCAACCATTGGCTGTTCTTCCTTCGTATTTACAATTCTCCCATTAAACAAAATCCAATCTTTATGAACACTTTTCACCGTTTTTCCACTCCTTTACTTTTTATCAATTTTATTTTACAACTTCTTCCTGTTTGATAGAAAGAATTTTCTGTTATTTGAGGGTAAAAAAACACATCACCCTTTAATAGTGATGTGTTTTTCTACTCTACTTTACTTATTTCAGAAAGTATTTTTCAATGTCATCCAACATAAGATTTGCAGCTTTAATACCGCCTGCTGTATTCCAAATAACTTCATCTACTTCAAATACTTTATTATTTTTGGAAGCTTGTAGCTGTTTAAAGAGTGGGTCTTCTGTCCATTCTTTCGCTATTGTATTTCCTTCATTATTTTTATCAGCATTTTTATCCGATGTGAAATAGAATAAGTAGTCTCCATCCATATTCGGAATTTGCTCTTTTGTAACACCTTTTATCGCAAAGTCATCCTTATCTTGAAGTGGTGGTCGTTTAAATCCGATATCATTTAAAACAACACCAGAGAATGAATTCTTTTGATAAATACGAACATCGCCTGGAACGAAACGAATGATAGAAACTTTAGATGACACTTTATCTCCTAGTTTCTCTTTGATTCCTTCAATGCGCTTCTTATAATCAGCCAGCGCTTTTTGACCTTCTTTTTCTTTATTTACTGCTTTTGTGTATAATGCAAAGTTTTCTTTCCAATCTCCGCGTAGTGTTTCAGCATAAACAGTAGGTGCAATCTCTTTTAATTGTTCATATACTTTTTCATGACGCATTTTATTCCCAATAATTAAATCAGGCTTTAGTTTCATAATTGCCTCTAAGTTAACGTCACGCTCAGTTCCTACAACTTTTGTATCTTTCAATTCTTTTGCTAAGTGCGGATACCATTCATCACCAGCTCTTGGTTTTGTGGAACCAACCGGTGTAACTCCGACCGCTAAAAGTGCCTCAGCACCTTCATTTGTCAGGACAACGACTCTTTTAGGTGTCCCTTTAATCGTTGTTTCTCCCATCGCATGCTTAATGACATACGAATCTGTTCCTTTTGCTGCTGCATTCGTTTCTTTCTTCTCTTCTTTGCCACACCCTGCAATCATAACCATTAACATTACAATGCATAGAATAAAGATATTTTTAGTCTGGATCATATTTCCTCCTGGGTGAAATTGATTATCATTAACATTTTAAAGGTTAATGTATAGACTGAAAGTTGTCAATATATATTTAAAAACTTTTCTAGAATATATTTTCTCAAGTTCATCCTATCAATTAACTCGACAGATACGAAAAATAAACAGGCAAACAACAGTAATTGTCATCCCAATCAATACATAACGTACATAATGCATATCTGGAATTTCCTTTTTCAACACGAATTGCATAGCTAGTACAATGATAAGTCCAATTAACACTTTTATAATTTGCAATTTTAATATATTATTTTCTCACAAAAAGCCCCTCCCTCTATGTTCTTCTGTTTGCAAGACATTCAAGGCAGGGGGGCATTTAATTCCATTGGTAATCGTTGATATTTTAATATTGATTGTATCTGATATAAGATGGGTCATAATAAATCCATTGATTGCCTCCAAGGTTTAGCCAACCATTTTGATTTGTGTATACTAAATACGATTCTGGAGGATTTAGCTTTCGAATGACTGAAGATGACGTTGATGGACCGCTTCTTAAATTCACATTCGTTCCTTGAATGTTCGCCACTCCAATCGGTCTACCATCGCTATTTCCGTATTTCACAAAATCAATATACGATGGATCATTATATACCCATTGCCCTGCCCCTAAATCTAACCAGCCGTTACTTTCCTGATACACTACATACGATTCTGGAGCATTTAATTGACGAATGACTGAAGATGCTGTTGATGGGCCACTTCTTAAATTTACGTTCTTCCCGCGAATATATGCTACGCCTATTGTTTGAGGTGCTGGAGTTGGTGGTTTTGGGTTTGGGGGATTGGGATTTGCCGTTAACCCTAAAATTGCAGCAATTCCTCTTGCATATGCTTGGCATAAATCTTCTATAAACTGCGGATTTTTTAATAAATTTGCATCAAAAGTTGTATCAATAAAAGCTGTTTCTGTTAATATAGCATCCATAGCTGTTTCCCTTAGTACTGCGTAATTGGCCTTTTTCGCACCACGATCACGCAAACCGTATTTCGTTAAAACAGGATTAACTGCTGCATGCATCTTTTGTTGTTTGGCTGCTACAGAACTGCTATCTGATAGTCCGTTATAAATATAACTTTCAAAACCTGTTCCACCGCCACTATTAATATGAAATGAGATGAAAAAATCTGCTCCGAAAGAATTAGCAATATTCGCACGTTCAGATAATGCAATAAATACATCACTATCGCGTATCATCTTAATATTAATTGTATAATTTGCAAGTAAAATATCTCGAACACGCCTAGCAATTTGAAGTGTTAGATTTTTTTCAACCAAACCGTTTCCAACAGCACCGGAATCGTATCCACCGTGACCTGCATCTATAATTAGCTTCATATACCATTTCCTTTCTGTATTTAATGGAGCTTATATTTATGCTCGTCCTATTTTATGTACAACATAAAGATTTGGTTACAAAACAAACAAAAAACCCCCTTATGTAAGGCGGTTTCCATCGTCCCGATTGAGCCAATTTAAAATAAATATGTACGACTGATAATGAATATGCCGGATACAAAATAAACAAACAAGAATAGCTATTCCAATTCCACTATATATTAAGCCAAACTTCAAAAAAATGTTCAACATTGGCGGAAAGTGGATTGCATTTTGTAATATATACAAAGTAAAAAACAGAATACAAAATACCGGAATGTATTGCCATTCATACGGTTTACGCTTTTTATGCATCTTTTTCCGAATGAAAATTTGGCATAGTTCTGCTACTACAAAACAACCCCCTATTAGTAAAAAACCAGACGTCATCGTCATACATCCACCTGCCTTATGTTCATTTCTTCCCTTAGGTATCTCCTTTCCTTCTAAAAGCGTTTTATGTACATTTCACCATTCCATATAAAGCCAAGTCCCTCTATAAAAGATTTAGCTTGTTCAGTTAAATCCCCTTGTAACACCTGGATATCCTTTATATCTCTACGCTTCATCATTTCCTCAAATGTAAAATAAGCGTTTGTTCCATAGCCGTAACCTTGGTAATCAAAATGAATCATTAAATTAGATAATATCGCATGCTCACCTTGTGCCGTATAATCCATTACACCAATATATGTATCATCAACTTTTATACAATATTGAACTTCCTTCCTATTTAAACCATGAGAAACAAACATTTCTTCAACAACTTTTTTTGTCTCTGTATTCACTTTTTCAAACGTAATCATATTTTGTCCACCCTCTTATTCTTATTGTATCAAGCACAATACATATTTATGAAAAAAACCTTAAGATCGTATACGATCTTAAGGTTTTCCTACTTATACTAAGCTATACGCACGCTTTGTTTCTTCATGAAACTCATTTGTATCATATTTATGCTCAACATAAATTTGGTGCCATACCATAAATGCAAGTACTGTCCAAATTTTACGGCTATAATCGCCTTTATCTGCACAATGCGCTTCCAGTAAGTTTAATACGTACTGTTTGTCGATTAAATGCTCTGTTTTGCTTTCTTTAATAATATTAACAGCCCAGTCGTGCATTTCATCTTTTAACCAGTGACGAATCGGCACTGGGAAGCCAAGCTTTTTACGATCTAATACGTGATCTGGAACGATTCCGCGCACTGCTTCACGTAAAATTGCTTTTGTCGTTCCGTTTGCAATTTTTAATTCTGTTGGAATTTTAGACGCAACGTCAAATACTTCTTTATCTAAGAATGGTACACGAAGTTCTAATGAATTTGCCATCGTCATTTTATCAGCTTTTAATAAAATGTCACCACGTAGCCATGTGAACATGTCGATGTATTGCATTTTGCTAACATCGTCATAATCTTTAATTTCATTATACAATGGTTTCGTGATATCCATGTAGTTAACACTCTCATTGTAATACTTCATTAATTCAGCTTTTTCTTCTTCACGGAAGATTTTCGCATTACCATAGTAACGTTCTTCAATTGGTGTACATCCGCGCTCTAAGAAGCTTTTCCCTTTAAATCCTTCTTTAAGCGCACCACTTAATGCTTTTAAGACGCTTTTACCTGGAGTAGGGATGTAAGAGAACATTTTTAAAGAATTTGGCTCACGATAAATGTTATATCCACCAAACAGCTCGTCTGCACCTTCACCAGAAAGAACTACTGTTACATGCTTACGTGCTTCTTTTGCTACGAAGTACAATGGTACAGCAGCTGGATCAGCTAAAGGATCATCCATATGCCAAATGATTTTTGGGAATTCGTTCATGAATTCTTTTGCTGTAATAAAGACACTATGGTTTGTTACACCTAGTTTTTCTGCAGTTTCTTTTGCAACGTCAACTTCACTGAAGCCGCGGCGTTCGAAACCAACAGAGAATGTTAAAAGATTTGGATTCATTTCTCTTGCAATAGAAGCAATGATAGATGAATCGATACCACCAGATAAGAATGAACCTACCGGCACATCACTACGCATATGAACTTTTACAGAATCATATAATACATCGCGAATCGCTTGAATGTGCTCCTCTTTCGTTGCATTTGAAGCATTGAAATACGGTTTCCAGTAACGATGAATTTCCATCTCTTTACCGATTTCTTTTACAAAATAATGACCAGGTTCAATTTTGTTAATATCAGTTGTTAACGTTTCTGGCTCTGGACCATATTGATACGTAAAGTAATGTTGTAATGAAGTTGGGTTTACTCCTTTATCTTGCATTACATGCATAATACTTTTCTTCTCAGATGCAAAGAATGTTGTATCACCTTGCTCCGCGATATATAACGGCTTAATACCGAAATGGTCACGTGCACCGAAAAGTTTCTTTTCTTCACGATCCCAAATCATAAATGCAAACATACCGCGAAGGTAATCAACACATTTCTCTTTCATGTGTGCATACAAAGCAAGGATAACTTCTGTATCAGATTGCGTTGCAAACGTTGCACCTTTTTCAAGTAGCATTTCACGTAATTCTACATAGTTGTAAATTTCACCATTAAAAATAATTACATATCGATCATTTTCATAAGTTAGCGGCTGATGTCCTGCCTCTAAGTCAATGATACTTAAACGGCGGAAGCCAAATTGTACATGTTCGTCACGAAAATATCCTTCGTCATCTGGACCACGGTGGAAAATAATCGTGTTCATATTTTCAAATTGATGTTTTTCTGTTTCTGAAAACTCTCTAGGGTTTTCACATAAACATCCTACAAAACCACACATACTTCTTACCCTCTTTCAGTTTTCATTCTGTTTCTATACTACTATATCAACCCTATTTATACTAGCATAATCAACTCAATATGGCGACAAAAACTATAAAAAAATCACTCCATTTCACATTTTACCCAATTTTTTTGAGTAAACATGAAAAATAGGCACTCACATTCGCACACATTTGTCATATGATATTGCAAATTGATTTCTAGGAGGCAAAAAACATGAGTGATGAAAAAAAAGATTCTTCGTCTCGTCCACCAATTCGTAGTTACTTAAAACAAATTGATGATTTTTTTGAACAAACACCATTGCGTGATGTAATTGCAGATATGAATCACTTTTTTCAAAAAGGAAACCGTTTATTAACATTCCCCGTGGACCTATATGAAGCTGGCGAAGAACTAGTCATAAAAGCAGAACTCCCAGGCGTTCAAAAGGAACAAATTCAAATAGAAATTCAAAATGAATACTTAAAAATCTCTGTTACAGAAGACATCATGGAAGAAACAAAAGATGAAGTTTCACATAATTACTATCGTCGTGAGCGATCCATGTCAGGAGCTTCTCGTATGATTAAACTTCCATATTTAATTAGGAAAAAAAGTGCGAAGGCCTCCTATCAAAATGGCATTTTAGAAATACGTGCTCCAAAACTTCCACAACAGCACGATATTTTATCCATAGATTAACCATTATATATTTTTTCCATATACCAAAAGAAGGATGCTCAGCATCCTTCTTTTATTCCACTAATCGTTTCATATCACGTAAAATGTCTTCGTATGGTGTATTACTAATTCCATTGTATTTCTTCATCACTTTACCCTCTTGATCGATTAGATAAAACGATGTTCCATGCATAACTTGATCTGTATTATCTGGCTTATCTACAAGCGTTTGGAAATTATCCTTTGCGAATTTTTTCACATCTTCTAATGAGTATCCTGTTAGCAAGTTCCAATTACTCGTGTCTTCTGTGAATTTTTGTATGAAAGCTTTTAAATTCTCTGGTTTATCAACCTCTGGATCTACGCTGAATGACACAAATTGAACATCTAACTTTTGGTCTTTTGCCATTTTTTGTAATTTCGCCATATTAGCAGTCATCGGAGGACAGACCGTTTGACAATTGGTAAACATAAAATTAGCTACCCATACTTTCCCTTTTAAATCTTTTGTTCCAAACTTTTTACCATCTTGATTTATGTATTGAAAAGTTTCTAAATCCCAATTTAATGGTTTACGGAGTTTTGATCCTGAGCCGCATCCTGCAAGTATAAATAAGCAAAAAACAACTATGAGACCAATCAGCTTTTGATAACGCTTCATTTTCAAACCTCTCTTCTCTTCCCTAAATTTATGTATGACATGTTTATCATAACAAAAGTAAACACTATGAGAAAATTGTTTATCCTATTTGTTCACGAAATCGTACCAATTTAAGTATGTTACTTCCTATTTTCGAGCGAATTACTAGACAAATGTTTTATTGTTTACTAATATTCTCTCCTTCTCGTCTCTTTACATAACAATTTTCAATACGTCACTCCTAGTTTTTCTACTTTGTAAAGATAGCCACCCTATTTTTTACAATTTTTTAATCGTTAATCAATTTTTCTTACTTTTTTCCTTAACAACATTTCGATACAATACAACTACAAAGATTTTAAATGAGGTGATGTTCATGGCAAAGCGCTATGAAAACATGGATAATGTTAGTACAAAAAAACCAATTCGCTCGTTTTTACGTTGGCGTAAAGAACGAAAACAAAACAAGAAAGATTTTTCTTATCTAGTAGAACAATCACCTGTCAAGCATGCTCAATTTTTACGAACGAATACTGAAAAAACAACGATTACATGGATAGGTCACTCAACATTCCTTATACAAACAAACGGGCTCAACATTTTAACAGATCCAGTATGGTCAAAAAAAATAAAGCTTGTACCAAGGCTAACGAGTCCCGGCCTTACATTACAAGAATTGCCCAAGATTGATATTGTCCTTATTTCACACGGTCATTATGATCATTTGGATTTTTCTACACTTCGTCAATTGAATTCAGATGTTCTATACTTAGTACCCACTGGATTAAAAAAAATATTTACCAGAAAAAAATTTATGCGAGTAGAAGAATATAATTGGTGGGAATCCACAAAAATTGATGATGTCGACTTTCACTTCGTACCAGCGCAGCACTGGACAAGAAGATCATTGTTTGATATGAATACTTCCCACTGGGGTGGGTGGGTTATCGATAACAGAACAACAGATGAAACGATTTATTTTTGTGGTGATAGTGGCTATTTCCGAGGATTTAAGGAAATTGGCAATCGATTTTCTATTGATATTGCCTTAATGCCTATTGGTGCATATGAACCAGAATGGTTTATGAAAGAATCACATGTTTCCCCTGAGGAAGCAGTGCAAGCCTATTTAGATGTAAAAGCAACTCATTTCATCCCAATGCATTACGGTACATTCGCACTCGCTGATGAGACACCGAGAGAGGCGATTACACGACTTCGTAACAATTGGAATTTACGTATGCTACCTTGGGAGCAACTTCACGTATTATTTCTTGGTCAAACGTATATTTCTCCCTCATCAACAAATGAGGAAAAAGAGCACAAACAAACATTAGATCATTCTCATGTATAACAAAGCTCTTTGGAAATACATTATATAGAGAAAAATGAAAAGGGTGTTTTCATGGAAAAATACTTGCAAACACGTTACATCATTAGCGGAAGCGCCTTTATTACTCTTCTTATCTCATATTTTCTATACTAGTAAAAAAAGCTACTTGAATGAATCATTCAAGTAGCTTTTTTTACTCAGCTAAATACATAAAACCAATTGCTCCTGGTCCTGTATGCGTACTTATAATTGGAGTTGTATAAAAAATTTCTGATTGTGTGAATCCACTAACTTTTTCAACAGCCGCTTTTACGCTTTCTGCTAACGGAAGTGCTTTCGCATGAGGAATAGCAACAGCCTTTACTACTTTTCCAGCTGTATCTTGCTCGAATAATTTCGCTAATGTTTTTACAATTTGTCCTTGGCTACGGACTTTTGTTACAGGGTTATATACACCATCTTCAAGGCTAGCAATCGGTTTAATATTTAATAAAGAACCAATGAATGCTTTTCCTTTTCCAATACGTCCACCTTTAACTAAATTTTCCAACGTATCTACAACTACATATAAACGAGTATTTTTTCTAACTTCATCAATACGATTTAAAATATCTTCTAACGAGCGTTCTTCTTTTGCCATTTTTGCAGCTTCAAGTACTTGATATGCTAAACCATGAGTAATAAATTGAGAATCAACAACCGTAACCTTTGTTTCTGTCATTGATGCAGCACTATTTGCCGTTGCAACTGTACCACTCATTCCACTTGTCATATGAATAGAAAGCACCTGACTTCCATCTTCTCCTAGCTTTTCATACATCTCTACAAATGATCCCATAGCAGGTTGTGATGTCTTTGGTAATTCTTCTGATTTCGCCATTTCTTCGATAAATTCATCGGGTTGTAAATCTACTCTATCTAAGTATGTTTGTCCATTTACAGAAATAGATAATGGGATAACATGAATATCATATTTCTCAATCACATCTTGTGATAAATCAGCCGTTGAATCTGTTACAATTTTAATTTTTTGCATATTTTACTTCTTCCCTTTCCAATACGCTCTCCTTGTTATTATACTAGTATTCCTAATGCTTTCAACCATTTAAAAGCATTTTTCAGTAAAAATCTTCTGTTTTATGGCTAAAAAGAAAACGACAGAGCACATTTGCCCTGTCTTATTTTAGACTATGCATTTTTTTCAAGTGAATTTGTTTGATACACATTCGAATAGTCATTCCACTTTAAGCAACTTTGTAAATATTCGCGAAAAGAGTATGAGAATCTCGGTTGTTTTTGTTTTTGAATTTTGGCAATAAATAGTTGAAGACGTGACTGAATTAGAAATGCTAATGGATGTTGTGCTTGTAGGACAGGAATTTCAAATATTTTGACACAATTCCCTGTTGAATGGGTGAAATAAAAACTTTTCATAATCACGATATCAATCCTCTTTTTTATTGGATTTATAACTTCAGTATAAACTTACAATGGTGAAAAGTTTGTCTAAATTTCGGAGATTCTATAATTTTTTTCTTCTTTATATTGTATACGATTACAAGTATAGTATAACAAATAAATAAAAAAAGTGCCTTTATAATGAGGCACTTTTTGATTCTGTATTCATTTCTCGTTTTATTTTCCGCTTATAAACAAGCTTTGATGCTGTAATACTTAATTCATAAATTACAAGAAGAGGTACCGCTACTGAAAAATCAGAAATAAAGTCTGGTGGTGTAATACAAACAGCGATAACAATTAAAATAAAATACGCATACCTTCTCACTTTTTGAAGTGCTATTGGATTGAGGACCCCTATGCTTGTTAAAAACATCGCAACGACGGGAAGTTCAAAAATCACCGCAAACGGTACAGTCATATTCATCACAAATGAAAAATACTTTTCTGTCGTAAACATTGTTTGAAACATATCATCACCAAGACTCATTAAAAATTGCAAAACAAATGGTAAAATCAAAAAATAGCCAAAGCAAAGTCCGCCAATAAACAATAAAAATAATGCCGGTATATAAAGAATCGTCATTTTGCGTTCATGCTGATGTAATGCTGGTTTGACAAATAACCAAATTTGTAATGCTGCGATTGGTATTGTACATACAATCGAAAAAACAGCCGCTATCACAAAATAAATCCATAAAATATCACTCGGACCTAAAACAGTTAATTTCATATTTAAATCTTTTACGATAAAATTATATATTTCTTTCGTAAACGAAAAACCAATGACAATAAAAAATAGAAACGTCAGCGCTGTTATAATGAGTCGCTTTCTTAACTCACCAAGATGCTCTGTGACACTCATTTCTTGATTGCCCACTCTTATCACCACATTCCCTACTCACTGGAAAGCCATAAGCTCAAAATAATCTAGTGAAGCTTATTTCTTTCCCTCTGTATCATCATGCAATCCTTTTGTAGACTTTTTAAATTCTTTTAACGTTTCTCCAAATGCCCGTCCAATTTCAGGTAACTTTTTAGGACCAAAAATAATTAAAGCGAGTACCAAAATTAATATTAAACCTGGAAACCCAATGTTCATTGGCATATTTCTTCCCCCTTATTGTCGCTTAATTTCATTTTGTCAAAAAAGTTTGTAAACGTCAATGTATCCGCTGTCTTTTGTCAAAAAAATTCAAAAATATAATCAATTAAACAATTTTCATTTTCTATTTCTTTTGTATATGATATTGTAAAAGAAAATACATCTTATTTCATCATGTGAGAAAGGATTCGACTCATGACTCAAAAAGTAACACGGATGACAAGGTTTGTAAAAGAAGAAATTGCCAACGCAATTACTCATGGCATCGGTGCCATTTTAAGTATTCCGGCTTTGATTATATTAATTATTCATGCCTCAAAGCATGGCACAGCTTCTGCTGTTGTTGGATTTACTGTTTACGGTGTAAGCATGTTTCTACTATATTTATTTTCGACGCTATTACACAGCATCCACCATCCAAAAGTAGAAAAGTTATTTACGATTTTAGATCACTCCGCCATCTATCTATTGATTGCTGGCACATATACACCATTTTTACTGATTACTCTGCGAGGTCCACTTGGCTGGACATTACTTGCAATTATTTGGACGCTTGCTATCGGTGGGATTATTTTTAAAATTTTCTTTGTACGCCGTTTTATCAAAATGTCAACACTGTGCTACATCATTATGGGATGGCTCATTATCGTCGCCATCAAACCACTTTATGAAAACTTAACCGGGCACGGATTTTCACTATTGTTAATCGGTGGGATTCTATATTCCGTAGGAGCAATCTTCTTCCTTTGGGAAAAACTCCCCTTCAACCATGCAATTTGGCATCTTTTTGTATTAGGTGGTAGCACAATGATGTTTTTCTGCGTATTGTTTTATGTATTGCCTGTTGCATAAAAAAGTCTCAGCTTTTTCAAGCTGAGACTTTTCTATTACTTATGTAATTGAGCTGCAATAATATCTTTCGTATACTGCGTTAGTTCTTTAACATCCATACTTGCATATTGCTCCGGTGTAATTGGTTTTGAAATGGTTACTGTTGCCTGCGCAGGCTTCATACGATTTCCATTTGCTTCAAACATCTTATATGTTCCATCCAGTGTTACCGGCAATATAGCCACACCCGATTTTACCGCAAGATGAAAACTCCCTGCTTTAAAATCTCCCATTTCACCGCCTTTACTGCGCGTTCCTTCTGGGAAAATCACAATTGAATGACCATTCTTTAATAATTCGATTCCATCTTTAATAGCTTGAAGAGACTGACGACGATTACTGCGATCCATAAACACACAATTCATCAATTCCATCCAAGTTGGTACAAGCGGAAATTTCTTAATTTCTGCTTTTGAAACAAATCCAATTGGTTTATTTAAGTACCCAAGTAAAACTGGAATATCCATGTCACTTTGATGATTACTTACAACAAGTACAGGCTTATCTTTCGGCACATTTTCAAGTCCGTTTACTTGTACAGTCGATCCGGCTACACGAACCATTTTCTTACCAAACCAGTTTGTTGTTTTATACACGAGGCGATCTTTTTCTTGTGGCGACATCGTATTTGCTTTACGCTTTATACGCCATAACCTCGGTGTAATACCAATTACAATTAAAATTAAATAAAAGATTTTAAAAAACGTTTGAATCATATAGAACCCCCACCTATTATCACTCCGTCATTCATTATACTAGACAAACGAAGGAAAAAGAAGAAAAAATGTCCAAACGACAAGCGTTTGGACATTTTTGAGTTTTCTATATTAGAAACGTTTTGCTAATTCACGTGCATTTGTAATTGCCGCTTCTTTAATTTCTGTTGCTTTTTCAGGATTTGCATTCATACCTTCAACTGCAAGATATTCTACATCAGATACACCCATAAATCCTAATACTGCATTCAAATGGTTACGGCCGAAGTCCATTGCTGCATATGGTCCTTCAGAATATACGCCACCTGTAGCTTGAATGTGAAGTGCTTTTTTACCTTCTAGTAAACCAACAGGTCCATTTTCAGTATATTTAAATGTTTTACCTGCAATAGATAAGTTATCTAAGTATGCTTTTACTACTGGTGGATAGCTGAAGTTCCACATTGGTGTTACAAACACATAACGATCTGCATTCATAAATGTTTCTAAGTTTGTATTCATAACTGCAACTTTTTGTTGTTGACTTTCACTTAATGTTTCAAAACCTTCACCTGCTGCAAATTTACCCCAAGCAGCAAATACTTCAGCATCAATTGCTGGTACAGTTGTATTAAATAAGTCAATTGTTACTACTTCATCTTGTGGATGTTCATTTTTATATGCTTCGATAAAAGCTTCCCCTACTGCCATACCGAAAGATGCTTCTGCAGAGTTTGGATTTGCTGTAATAAATAGTACTTTTGTCATTTTTATTCTCTCCCTTAATGATTATCTTTAATTTGAGATTTCTAATTAAAAAGTAAATTACTTACCTTATGTAAGTAATGATACAAAAACATCTCCCTAATGTCAATAAAAAATAGCTACTTTTTTTTCGTAAGTTAATATAATTATTCATCACTTGTTTTTTGCTTCATATAGAAAAAGCTATCTCCTTTCGTGGAGATAGCTTTTTGTTAACTATTACTTTTGAAAAATATGTTTCACTTTCTCACCCGGTACGTTACTTCCACCTCGACCTTTTACGTCCTCGATCATCATCGTTACAATCATGTTAGGTGAATTTGCATCAAAAGCAGCGAACCATCCAAGTTCTTTTCCCTCTGCTTCTTTTGATTCTTTTAACTCAGCTGTTCCCGTTTTTCCAGCGAGAGTCATTCCATCAATCTTAGCGATTTTCCCTGTACCATCT
Source organism: Bacillus sp. XF8 (assembly GCF_017498755.1). NCBI lineage: Bacteria > Bacillati > Bacillota > Bacilli > Caryophanales > Bacillaceae > Bacillus > Bacillus sp. XF8. Next base: position 84,870 of record NZ_JAGDQK010000016.1, read on the forward strand.
TCATCATTAATTACTTTTGTTAGCGCATTTTTTAATATATCTTGGTTTCCTTTAGAAATCACATTTTCTTTCCAAGGTTTAGCTTGTTTATCATCTTTAATCAAGTGTGGAGACGGTATATCACCTTCATTTACAATTGGTGCATACGTTAATGCTAAATGAAGAGGTGTCATTAATACTTGGCCTTGTCCATACCCTGTATCAGCCATTTGAATATCATTTTTAATACCATCTTTTGCAATTTTTGAAACTGGGAATCCATATTCAATTGGTAATTTTTCATCGAATCCAAATTTCTTTGCTTCACTCATAAATTTATCTTTACCAATTTTTAAAGCTTCTTGTGCAAAGTAAATGTTATCAGAAAACTTCATTGCTTTGTCAAAATCAATTGGACTCGCATCTTTTACACGTGTTACATAATAATTTCCCCATGAAGAATCTTTTGTCCATTGTAATCCTTCTATTTTCAATTCCTCTTTTGGATCAATTGTTTTCGTTTCAAGACCGATTGCACCTGTAATTGCTTTAAATACAGAGCCTGGTGCGGATGCTTGTGTAAAGCGATTTGTCATTGGCTTTTTCGGATCGTTATTCCACGCTTCACGTTGCGCTTTTGATGCACCTCTTACCATTACATTTGGGTTATATGCAGGGCTACTAACAAGTGCAATTGTTTCACCAGTTTGCGGATTTATCGCTGCACTTGACCCAGCTTCTCCCTTCATTTCATTAAAGATTTTTTCTTGAACAGCACCATCAATTGTTAAAGTAATATTTTTTCCATCTTTCGCTTCTTTTTTCGCTAAATCTTTTATTTCTTTTCCTTGCGCATCTTCCATGAAGACACGGCCACCCTTTTCGCCGCGCAATTCATCTTCAAATATTTGCTCTAAGCCAGCTTTCCCAACTGGGTCATCTGCTTGATAACCTTTTTTCTGAAGGGTCTTTAAGTCTTCTGCACTTACTTTTCCCATGTACCCCGTTAAGTGTGCTGCCGCTTCTCCTAATGGATATGTACGAACTTTTACTGGGCGCGATGAAACTCCTGGCAAATCAATATAATCATTTTGCGTTGCACCTTCTTGTAAAATACCGATTGGCACAAAATAATCTGGTTTCACCCATTTAGCCGCAAGCTTTTGATCAATTTCTTCTACAGACATATTAAGTAGTTTCGCTACTGTTTCTTTTGTCTGCGGTGCAGCATCTCCTAATTGCCCTGGAATCATTCCAATTTCAGATGCCGTGCCATTTGTTATGAGCCCTTTTTCATTACGATCATATATTTCCCCGCGCTTCGCTTGAAACGTTTGCATGCGTATTTTGCTGTCTTTCGTCATTCCTGGAAAAATGTAATCTGGAGTCCAATCTATTTTCCAAGATTCTTTATCTCCATCTTTCTCTTTCACAAGCTTTGCTTCGTGCGAAAAGGAAATCTTTCCACCAACTGTATCCATACTCACTTTAAAAGGAACTGGTCCTTTATCTGCTTTATCCTCTTTTACTTCTCCTGTTTCTACCTTCAGATTTTTAACTTCAATACCCGCGTAAATCTTTTCGTACTTCTCAGTAAAATCTTTTTTTGAAATAGATTTTTTCGCATTTTCTGATAACAAATCATACATATCTGCAAATTTTTGTTTATTCCACGCTTTTGCATATGTATCAAATGCTTGTGCTGGCTTTTCTTCTTTACCGCATCCTACTAGCATGAGTGTGAAGCAAAGAAAAAGCAGCCCCCATAGTTTTTTCAACCGATTCTCCTCCTTTAGCTAAGCAAAGAAATACTAGATATAAATCTTTCTTTTATGAATTTTTCCTAGGCTACTAATACTTACAGCCTCTACCATTATATCACCAAAAAAGTTCATTCATAAAGCTTTATCTTGTTATCTAGATAAAAAGATTGATGTGAACATCCACATCAATCTTTTTTATGATTATTGTTGTTTTTCGTATATGTGATAGTAATATGTATACGGGTTCTTTTCATCCGTAACGCCTTTTTCTACAAAAACTTCTTTCCACTCTTTCATATTCATTTCCGGGAAGAATGTATCTCCTCCAAATGAATGATGGATCTTTGTGATATAAAGCTTGTTTACATATGGTAAAAATAATTCGTAAATTTGCGCTCCACCAAAAATGAAAATTTCTTCTTCATTTTTACATAGCTCAAACACTTCTTCTACTGAATGCGCAATTTCACAGCCTTCTACATGATAATTCATATTGCGCGTAACAATAATATTTCGTCTTCCTGGAAGCGGCCTTCCGATCGCTTCATAATTTTTTCTTCCCATAATAAGTGAGTGCCCCATTGTGGTCTTCTTAACATATTGCAATTCACTTGGTAAATGCCATGGTAGCTTATTATCCTTACCGATGACTTTATTTTCATCCATTGCGACCATAAATGAAATAATCATATTTTCATCTCCTTTTGCGTTTACACTGCGACAGGTGCTTTAATTGCGGGATGTGGATCATAGCCTTCTAATGTTAAATCTTCCATTTCAAAGTCAAAAACAGACTTTACATCTGGGTTTAATTTTAACATTGGGAATGGGCGTGGTTCACGCGCTAACTGTTTTTCCACTTGCTCAAAATGATTTGTGTAAATATGCGCGTCTCCAATCGTATGAACGAACTCCCCTACTTCTAAACCACACTCATGCGCAATTAAATGTGTTAACAATGAATAGCTTGCAATATTAAATGGAATGCCAAGGAAAATATCACCGCTTCGTTGATATAACTGACATGATAGTTTTCCGTCTGCTACGTAAAATTGGAATAGCGTATGACAAGGTGGCAATGCCATGCTTGGCACATCTTCAGGATTCCAAGCAGAAACGAGTAAACGACGAGAATCTGGTGTTTTCTTAATCATTTCGATTACATCTTTTAACTGATCAATTGTCTCACCTGCTGTCGTTTTCCAAGCACGCCATTGTTTTCCGTATACATCTCCTAAATAGCCATACTGATTTGCAAAATCATCATCTTCTAGTACATTCTTTTTAAATAATTCCATTTGCTCATCGTATTGTTTCTTAAACTCTTCATCTTGCTGTGAGCGAAGTCCAAAGTCTGTCATATCTGGTCCTTCGTACGCATCACTTTCTACCCAGCTTTTAAACGCCCATTCATTCCAAATATTATTGTTATTTTGAAGTAAGTAGCGAATATTTGTATCACCTTTCATAAACCAAAGGAGTTCACTAGCTACTAAGCGGAATGGAACACGTTTTGTCGTTAATAAAGGGAATCCTTTGCTAAGGTCAAAACGCATTTGATATCCAAATACAGATACAGTCCCTGTTCCTGTACGATCTTCTTTTTTTGTACCATGCTCCATCACATGGCGGCACAAATTTAAGTATTCATATTCAGCATGTTTCATATGTAAGAAAAACCCTCTTTCACAACTATTTCCTATAAGGAGTTTATCATACAAAAAATATTTCTGCATGCAAAATTCTCAGTAAGACTTATTGAAAAATATTTCGATATAGTAAGTATTGACAAAAATCTAATATGGAATATCCATTTTAATGATTCTTACAAAATTCTTAACTTTTCATCTTTTAAGAGGTATTTAACTCCTTATCAAAGAAACTATAGTGCGGAAGTATAAAATAATATTTGGAGGTTAGAAACATGTCTAAAATCGAAATCCCTGTTGTTAGTACATTACAATCTACAATTGAAAAAATGATGAAAGATTTAAATGTTCCGGGAGCTGCTGTCGCGATTATAAAAGATGGAGAAGTCATTGTTTCAGAAGGATTTGGCTATCGTAATTTGGAACAGAAAGAGCCAGTTACACCTCAAACTCGCTTTGCAATCGGCTCTGCGACAAAAGCATTTGGTACACTTTCTTTAAGCCTATTAGCAGGGCAGAAAAAGTTTGATTGGGATGCTCCTGTTCAATCTTATATTCCTACATTCTCTTTATCCGATGTATTTGCAAGCTCACAAATTACAGCGCGAGATTTAGCTTCTCACCGCTCTGGCGTAAGTCGTCATGATGCTCTTTGGTACAACTCTTCCTTAACTCGAAAAGACATCGTTGAAAAAATAAAGCATTTATCACTTGATGCACCATTTCGCACTGCTTTCTTATATAACAACTTAATGTATGCAACAATAAGCTATATTGTAGAAAACATTACAGATCAGACATGGGAACAATACGTCAAAGAACATATTTTAGAACCACTTCAAATGGAACAAACAAATTTCTCTGTCACTGACTCACAAAATACGAATGACTATGCATTGCCTTATGTTGAGAAAGATGGAGAAATAAAAGAGGTACCATTCCGTAATATTGATACAGTAGGAGCTGCTGGATGCATCAATTCTACAATCGAAGATATGGCAAATTGGGTGCTTTTCCATCTTAATCAAGGAAAAAGTGGAGAGCATGAATTACTATCTTCCGAATTACTACAACAAATGTATACATCGCACAACACAATTCCTGATCAACCGTTTTTATCAACACCTGAATCACCATTGAACAATTACGGTCTTGGCTGGTTTATTAGCGCTTATCGTGGCTATAAAGTGATTCATCACGGCGGAAATATCGATGGTTTTACAGCACTTGTCTCATTCATTCCAAAAGAAAATATAGGTCTTGTCATATTAACTAACTCTGGAAGTACATTACTCCCTAATTATCTTGCAAATCAAATCTATGACGAACTTCTTGAGCTAGAAACCATTGATTGGCATAAGCGTGCTATAGAAGACACTGCTAAACTGAAAGACATGATGAAAGAGGTAAACCAATCACTTCCAGAGCAAGTAAAAGATACCACACCTTCTCATCCATTAAAAGATTACACTGGCACATTCGAACACCCTGCTTACGGAACACTAGAAGTATATAAGCAAAATGAAGAGTTATATTTACAATTCACAGAAATGAAAGTACAGCTGAAGCATCATCACTACGACATGTTTTCTGCAACATTAGACTTATTCCAAATCGAAATGAATGTGCTGCTGTCTTACGAGATGAATACAAGCGGACAGTTCCAAACGATTCAATTACACGTACCTGCTATGTTAAGTACACAACCTCTTACATTCACAAAAGTGAAATAAAAATATAATAATAGGAACTATATAGAGGGAGGCATAGCTTCCCTCTATTAATTTGTACGAGCCTTCATCACATTATCACATTAGGCGTATGAGCTACTTCTACTATAAATCCATTCGGATCATAAAAATCTACTGTATAATATCCATCAGAGTAACGATTCATCTCAATCGGCCCGCGAATAATCTCCGCTTGTACATCTAGTAAGAAATTAGTAACCTCATCAACTACAGATCTACTAACGGCCTGGTAACAAATATGCCTCGGACCTAATGTTCTTACAATCTCTTCATCCATTTTCTTAAAATATATTTCAAGCTTTCCTGTACTAAATGCATTCTCGCTCAACTGTTTCCATCCAATAATAGCGAACAATCTACTGTAAAAACACATGGATTTCTCTAAATCCCCCACCCAAAACTCAATATGATGAATACCTGGTTCAAACCGCTGCATCTCTTTAGCTTCCCCTCTTTCATCATGAATGAACAGATTGTACGACTTGTAAAATTTCATTCGGTGTATCCACCATATAATCTGGAGAATCTTCTTTAATCGTTTCCATCACATCATATCCCCATCCAACCCATATGACATTCACACCAACCTTTTTACAAGCAATGATATCTCTCTGTTCATCACCAACATACACCATATTTTTTTCTTCTATTTTTTTAACCTTTAAAAATTTCTTAATAATTTTATCTTTACCAAACAGATTTTTCGAACAAAAAACATCTTGAATATTTTCCATTTGATTATTATGTAAAAACGCTCTAATATGTTCTTCTGAATTGGATGATATAATCGCTATTTCATAACCTTTTCTATGTAATTCATTTAATACTTCCTTCATTCCATTAAACAAAACAAGATCCTTAATAGCAGGCTGATATAACTTATAAAACTCTACTGCTAAAAAAGGAAGTTTATAGATTGGTACATGAAGCTGTTTACACCTTTCAGAAATAGATAATTTTCGTAAAGGTTCAATGTCTTCTTCCCTTACCGTTTTATACCTATGCTTCTCGGCAAGTTGATTATAAATAGGAACAAATATATCTTGTGAATCTACTAATGTACCATCAAAATCAAATACAACATATTTCAACATAATGAATACTCCCTTAGCTTCTTTTTTGAACAAATCTAAACATATTTTATTCGCTATTAAGATTCGTTTCACCTTTAATTTTAAAATCTAAAAAAATAAAAAAGAACAAGGACATCTCCTCGTTCTTTTTATCACGACAGCCATTTCGGTGGCATATTCGTATTCCAATAAATATCTCCTAGCTCATGATGCGCTGTATATCCATCATCAAAACGATGATAATGGAAATTAAAATAATATCCGTCTTGCGGTGGATGATCACGTCTTACATGAAAACGCAGTAAGTCGTTTCCTGTTTTTGTATCATACACATGAAAGATCTTTTCGTTATTACCACCCGCTGGTTTTTGTGAAATTGCTAATGATTGTAGTGACTCCTCTGGTATATCTGTTGCAAGTTCTGCAATTGCTTCTTCTATTTTAGGTAAAATAATATCTTTAAATTCATCTTCAATGACAGGTCCAATTTTAGAACCGAACTTTTGCATAGATTGTTTTTCGGCCTCTTGCATTGCATAGGTGAGAAAGGTATCTGCGGTTAACCTTTCACGCTCTTCTTCATATGTATAGGACGTCTGCTCCAAATTTTGTTGCCTTGTAGGCTTGTCCGCTTTTGCATTATCAAGCAAAATAGAAGGAGGCGTCACTAAGCCAAATGTAAATACAGTAATTAATGCAACTAATGTCTTTCTAAACCAATTTGGCATTTTTTTATTCCCTCCTCTTTCACTACTTATATTTTTATAACAGTTGTTTCTTCTATTATACAAAATGATGCTAATTTTTGCACTTTACAAATTTATTAACTTTCATATTTTTTTCATTTGAATATGGAATAGTAAGATTTCATATAATATAAGTACAACAATAGTGAGGAGGATTTTTAATGACTCTAGATGTCATGTACTCCGTCCTAAGCATTTTTGTTCTTTTATATTTTATTTATCAGTCGATTACAGACTAAAAAAGAGCCATTACGGCTCTTTTTTCTATGGTAAAAATACAATCCAGCCTATTACGATTAATAAGAAGATCCCAATGATGATAGCTGGTAATAAATAAAACTGTGCGAGTATAACTGTTCCGTAAATGAAAACAGCCGGAATAAACAAGCACATTTCTGCCCTTCCTTTTAACAATAATAACTTCCCTTGCTCACAATATAATTGAAGAAACATTTTTTTAGCAAATTCATTCCATTGATCACCTGAATAACGTGCAATTGCAACACAGGCAAATACAATAATAATAAGTGCAATCCACCATGGTGTTACTTTTATCGATGCTGCACTCATAAAAATAATTTTAATATAAAACCCCAGAGAAGCCCCTGATCGAAAATATTCCTTTAAAAATGATTCAATAATACGCGAATCAGATTTTTTTCCCATTATATGCTTCGAACGTGGAAACAACCATGGTTTCGAGCTATTACTTGGCTTCGTTGTTTGACCACTGAATTGCATGATTTCCATCGTCCAGCGCATTCCTTCTTCCTTTTCTTTTTCAACTTCCTTAAAAAAGAAACGTTGATAGTTCATCTTTTGTTTTATCAAAATCACACTAATTCCAATCAATACAATGATAAATAGTATTGCATATACTGGATGTTGAAAACCTAAAAACACACCACTTGCCATACAAATAAAACTTATAAAAAATACGATAATCTTTACAATCCATAATATCCAGCGCTTCCCTCCACGTACATCCATATACCTTATTAATAGTGATAACATAAATCGAAAAACGGTAAAGGACAGCCAAAATAATACGACTTGTAAAAGAGATACATCCATACTCTTAACCAATATAGGTAACATAATGAGCGTTACAATAATATTTGTTATACTTATTCTAATACATGTATATAACATGCCGTATTTCATTAACTTTTGCATATGAACTGGATGTTGAATTAAAAATAGGCTATCCGCTTGCTCTAAAAACGAACGCATTCCTCTTGAATATGTAACAAAGGAAAATACAAACAAACCTATTAAAAAATAAGCAGGTTCTTCTGCAGATAATTCTCGCGTCCATAATGAGCGATAATAAATTCCACTAAATATAAACGCTGGAATGATAATATAGAGAGCTACCGTCCAATCCGTAACAGAGCGAATCGATTTCCATTTCCTCTGCAATTCATGATGTAACCTTTTATAAAATTGTTGTTTCATCATGTTGTTCCCGCCTTACGATTGCATCAAAACAATCTAATAATGGACTGTCTGGCATTTCCGCTAGTGATTGAATCGCTTGTAGATTTCCATCCGCTAATAATGTGCCTTGTGAAATAAGTAAAAATCGTTCACATATTCTTTCCGCTGTATCTAGTACATGGGTACAAAGTAAAATCCCAGCCCCACGCTCTTTCTCTTTATATAAGAAGTTTAAAAATTCTCGTGTTGCTACTGGATCTAATCCAATAAACGGTTCATCGATAATATAGAAATCTGGCTCTGTTAAAAATGCCAAAATTAACATGGACTTTTGTTTCATCCCTTTTGAAAACTTCGATAAGTATTCATGCTTATGCTTTTCCATTTGAAATATATGTAATAACTCCCGTGCGTGTTCCTCCCAACCCCCTGCTTCACACCCACGTGCAGCCATTAACAATTCAATATGTTCCCATAGTGTTAAATAATCATAATATGTTGGTTGTTCTGGCACATATGCATACGGATTCTTTTTTTCACCAAACGAAATGTCACCATCCATATTTGCAAGCAAGCCAAGCATTGATTTAATTGTCGTACTTTTCCCGGCACCATTTGCACCAATAAGAGCAACCAATTCACCTTTTTCAATTGAAAATGCTATATCATGGATTGTTTTTTCTCCTGTTTCATAACCCGCTGAGCGAATATCAACTTGTAACAAATTACTTCCCTTCTTTCCACTTACAGTAAACTTCAGGAAAATTATAACATGTTTTCTATTAAAATATTATTCTATATATCTAATTTATTAAATATCGATTTTACCAGCAGGAAAAAACATTTTTTGACAGAATATTTAAAGTTTGAAGTTATTAATTTATTACATATGGAGATGGTTATATGACATTTCACATTCGAAAAGCGACTGTAAATGATAAAGAATCACTTTGTTCACTAACAAAAGAACTAAAGGGTTCCTCTATTTCTCATGAAGATATGGAAAATCGTTTGCAATTTGTTGAAATGAGTCCGTTTGATTTCCTATATGTTTACGAAGAAGATAATCATATATATGGTTTTCTCGGATTCCGTATAAGAGAGAACTTAGAAGATGTGACACGATATGGGGAAATTTCAATTATTAGCGTTGATTCCACTGCACGTAGAAAAGGAATCGGACAAATTTTAATGGATTATGCTGAGCAATTAGCAAAAAAACATAATTGTATTGGAACATGGCTTGTGAGTGGTACACAAAGAAAAGAAGCTCATCCGTTCTATAAAAAATTAGGATACGAAGTAAATGGATATCGATTTGTTAAATATTTTTAATCTATTAAGAGGAAGGAACTTATTATTATGACAAACATTCAAGCAATCTTTATCGACCGGGATGGAACAATTGGCGGCGACACCACTGTACATTACCCTGGTGAATTCACCTTATTTCCATTTACACAAAACTCCTTACACGCATTAAAAGAACAAAATATAAAACTATTTTCCTTTACAAATCAGCCTGGTATTGCTGATGGAAAAGCAAGTGTTGAAGATTTTATCCAAGAACTACAAGCATTCGGTTTTGATGACATATACCTTTGTCCTCACAGACATGGAGATGGATGTGAATGCCGAAAACCAAGTACAGGTATGCTCCTGCAAGCAGCAAAAAAATATAATCTTGATTTAACAAATTGTATTGTTATTGGTGATCGCTGGACTGATATCGTTGCGGGGGCGAATGTTCATGCAACAACGATATTAGTTCAAACCGGTGCCGGACATGATGCTTTGCATACATATCGTGATAAATGGGCTCATATTGAACCAAGTTATATTGCAACAAATTTTGAAGATGCTACAAAATGGATATTGGAACGATGAATGTCCACTTGTTGATTTGAAATGAAGTCACGATATTCTTCCCCTTTAGATATGATTTCAAAAGGGGATTTTTTATATTTAAAAGAAAAATATTAAAGAGTATCACAGCGCAGGAATAGTTTGTTTAACAAGGAAAGCGATACTACAAAAATTCATGTGAAGAATATAATATACCTTGAACTCTCCACAACTTAAGAGCCTTACAAAATGTTTGAAATTGCAATGTTCTTAATATAAAAGCTCAACATACAAATCTTGTATGTTGAGCTTCTAATATGTATTCATTTTTAAAAAGTTAACTCATAATGAAAATAACGACTATCTCTCAAATATCCATTCTCGGCATATAATCGTTGCGCTGAAATATTATCAATTTCCGTTTGTAACTTCAAACCTTTTGCACCATTTTCTAATGCAAAAGTTCTAGCTGCTTCTAACAATTTCTTTCCAGTACCTGCCCCACGTTTATTAGCTTGTACAAATAAATCATTTAAAATCCATAATTCCTTCATTGAAACAGATGAAAAAGAGGGATATAATTGCGTAAATCCAAGATATTCTCCATCTTCAACAGCTACAAAAATGACAGATTCATTTCTCTCGATACGATTACGCAAAAATGTTTTTGCTTCTTCTACATTCGATTCTTGCTTATAAAATACACGATAATTGTTAAATACTTCTGCTAATCCATCTAAATCTGCAATTGTTGCTTCATATATTTTCATTTTGTTCCGCTCCCTTTCCAATACTCTTTCATAAGATCCGTTACCCATTCAGGTTGTGTAATATCTTCATTTGGTAAAAATTCTTTCATAACAGGCTTTATATCCAATATAGGAGTACCATCAATTGCATCTAACCCTTCAACTACAATTGATTTCCCTTCTCTCCTTACAACTTTTGCAATTGTCGCCCCTAATCGATTTGGACGATTTTTTCCCCGCTGTGCAAAAATACCTATTTTCGGATATTCCTTATTATTTCGTGGATGTCTAGCCGAATATTGAATCTGCTCATCTGTCACTTTATGAAAATAAAAGATTACTTCAATATGCGAAAAACTTTCAATTCCTTGTATGCTTTCTTCTGCATATGAATCTGTTAATGTAATAAGAGATCTTATATCTCCCCATTCATCATCCATTATCATTTTTCTCTCATTATGTACAAAAGCAATTGGCTGAAGTGAAAACATCCATACTCCCCCTTTTTGTAACCACTTACATTATAAAATATTTTCTGAATGTTTTCCATCTATACAGTTGCATTAGTTTACATAATAAAGTTATGTTGTTAATTTTTATTCTCTTGCACTGCATCCAAATACCTGCCTAAAGAGATGTTCACAGCTTCAACAGCATGTATAAAAGTTGTATCAAATAAAGGAACTTGAGAATCTTCCTGTTTTACTAATAGCCCTATTTCCGTACAGCCTAATATAATTCCTTCTGCTCCATTTTGAACGAAACGATTTATTATTTCTTTATAGGAATCTCTTGATACTTGATTCATTTCTCCTAAACATAATTCATTATATATGATCCCATTTATCAGTTCCCTATCTGCTTCATTTGGTACAATTATTTTTATTCCATTCTGTTCTATTCGAGACTTGTAAAAATCCTGTTCCATTGTATATTTCGTTCCAAGTAAACCAACTGATCGAATTCCATGTTTTTTTATTTCTATAGCTGTTGCATCCGCAATATGTAAAATCGGGATACTCACCTTCTCTTTAATATTACAAATAACTTTATGCATTGTATTCGTGCAAATAACAATGAAGTCCACTCCAGCTTTCTCAAGAGAATATGCAGCTTCTCCTAATACTTCCCCCGCCTTTTCCCAATCACCTTCAGATTGATAATATTCAATCTCTGCAAAGTCAACGCTATATAAAAGACATTTTGCTGAATGTAATCCTCCTAATCTTTTCTTTACTTCTTCATTGATAATTCGATAATATTCAGCAGAAGACTCCCAGCTCATTCCACCAATAAGACCAATCATTTGCATCCTCCTAATTCCCCCTTCATTCTCTCATTTAAAATTCACAGAAAAATATCTTATTATGTAATTTTAACATAACAAAAAGGACATTTGTTAAACAAACAAATGTCCTTTTTATGTTCTTATACAATTCCAGTTAAACTATACACCCCAATCACCACAAAAACAGCCAATGTTTTAATAATAGTAATCGCAAAAATATCACGATACGATTGTTTATGTGTTAAACCTGTTACAGCTAATAAAGTAATAACTGCACCATTATGAGGTAATGTATCCATCCCTCCTGATGCCATCGAAATTACTCTATGCATGACTTCAAATGGAATATTATATTGCTCTGCTGCCGCAATATATTTCTCTGACATCGCACTTAAGGCAATACCCATTCCTCCTGAAGCTGATCCAGTAATTCCCGCGAGGACGTTTGTAGTCACTGCACCATTTACAAGCGGATTTGTAAACGTTGTAGAAATACTATCTCGAATAACACCAAAACCAGGTAATGCTGCTATAACTCCTCCAAAACCATATTCGGCTCCGGTATTCATAGCAGCAAGCAATGCACCTCCAATACTTGCATTTAAACCAGCTTGAAATCCAGTAAATAAGCGTTTCCAATTTAAAATAATTGTTGTAATAATTCCGATTAAAAGTGCCAGTTCCACAGACCATACACCTAGCACACCAGAAAGTTCTACTTTACCAAACGCCTTTAATCCAATTGCGGAAAAATCAAATCCCTTCGGATACCATGTAGGGATTAATACTGTAAAAACTTTATTCATTACCCCTACTAAAATAAGTGGTACAAATGCAAGCACTTGGCGAAGTGGTGTAATTTCAGGAGCTTGAATAGCTGATTTTACATTTTGTTCTGTTTCTGTTGTGGCAGCCATTTCAGGATTTTCATCTCCAAATCCATAATATCCTTCTCCACTTTCCTCTGCCTTTTTTCGTCTTCTTTCTAAATACAACATACCAACAAGGAATACAAAGATTGCCCCGATAATCCCAAGAAATGGTGCTGCATAAATATCTGTTTTAAAAAACGTGGTCGGAATAACGTTTTGAATTTGCGGTGTTCCTGGAAGAGCATCCATTGTAAACGTAATCGCACCAAGAGCAATCGTTCCAGGTATTAATCGTTTTGGAATATTCGCCTCTCGAAACAAATTAGCTGCAAATGGATATACCGCAAAAGCAACTACAAACAAACTAACACCACTATAAGTTAATATAGCTCCCATTAGGACAATTGCTAACATGGAACGTTTGACACCAACTAGCTGAATAATTGTCTTTGCAATAGACTCCGCAATCCCTGACATTTCTACTACCTTACCGAAAATTGCTCCGAGTAAGAAAACAGGAAAATATAATTTAATAAATCCAACCATTTTTTCCATAAAAATATTAGAGAAAAACGGCAATACGTGACTTGGTTCTGTTAATAAAACAGCAAATAACGCACAAATTGGAGCGAATAAAATAACCGAAAAACCACGATACGCAACAAACATAAGCATGCAAAGAGCTAATAGAATAATTACTAATTCCATATCCTGCCCCCTTTTCATTTCCGTGGAAATATTTGAAGAAAATTCTGAATTTTATAGGGTACTTATAGAAGTCTCATATTGATAATCAAAACATATACGATATAATTTTTTCACTTCATGATAAGATGGAATGCGTGGGTTATTGCTTGGACTCCCACTAGCAAGTGCATCTTTCGCCATTTTTGGAAGTGCATTTTCAAATTCAATCTGATCAATTCCATACTCCCTCAGATTAGGAATTTGAAGAGCGGAACAAAGTTGCTTTATTTCAAGAATCGCCTGATTGGCAACCTCTTCATCAGGAAGTGAATATAAATCTGGATTGATGTGCCGTCCGATATCTGCAAGTCGCTTGACTGAACAAACCTTTGTGAAATCTAAAACAGCTGGTAATAACATTGCATTAGATATGCCATGAGGCACATGAAATAGCGCTCCAATCGGACGAGACATTCCATGAACTAATGTAACCGATGCGTTTGAAAAGGCGATACCAGCTTGTAAAGAGGCAATCATCATCGCTTCTCTCGCTTCCATATTATCTCCATCTTCATAAGCAATACGTAAATATTTCATAATACTTCTTATCGCTGAAAGTGCTAGTACATCAGTAAGAGGCTGTGAAAATCTAGAAATATAAGCTTCAATTGCATGACATAATGCATCTATTCCTGTTGCAGCAGTAATATGAGGTGGTACAGAACGTGTCAATACAGGGTCAATAATTGCTATTTGCGGGGTAAAGCTTGGGTCCTTAATCATCATTTTTACATCTGTTTTTTTATTTGTAATAACAGCAACACTTGTCACTTCCGATCCGGTACCAGATGTTGTTGGAATTGCAATGAGCGGTAATGGTTGCTTTTCTATTTGCATATGATTTTGAACATAATCTTCAATCTCTCCACCATTTGTAAACAGCACTGCTACAGCTTTCGCCGCATCAATACAACTTCCCCCACCAAGTCCAATAATAAAATCACATTTTGACTCTGCGCATATCGTTAGCGCTTCCAAAACATGAATATTTGTTGGTTCCGCATTTACATTTTCATAAGTAATAACATCTATTTTTTTTGCTTTTAGTAGTTTCACACACGCATCGATATAGCCAAGCTTTTTCATAATAGAATCACTGATAATAAAAGCTCTTTTTCCTAATTTTGTTGCTTGTTCCCCTAATTTATCAAGTGAATTTCTCCCATACAAAACATTCTTTGGCATACGAAATTCCGCGATCTCTTGCAAGTAACCCACCCCTTCTTTCCCTACTAAATATTTTATAATGTGAAACTTCTATTGTATAAATTATCAAATTTAATATTCCACTTCGAATAATTATTTCCTCCCAGACTAATAAATTTATTAGTAGATTCCTGTAAATGTATAAAAGGCAATTACTAAAAATACAGCAATCGTTTTCAATATTGTCACCGCAAATATATCACGATACGATTGTTTATGCGTTAATCCTGTCACAGTAAGGATTGTAATAATTGCTCCGTTATGTGGCAGTGTATCCATTCCTCCCGATGCCATTGAGACAATACGATGCATAACTTCAAGTGGAATATTATATTGTTCAGCCGCCGCAATAAATTTATCCCCCATAGCACTTAAAACGATTCCCATGCCTCCTGAAGCTGAACCTGTAATACCAGCAAGAATATTCGTTGTCACCGCTCCATTCACGAGTGGATTCGTAAATGTTGCAGAAATACTATCTCGCATAATCGCAAACCCTGGAAGTGCTGCAATCACACCACCAAAGCCGAATTCTGCTCCTGTATTCATTGTTGCAAGCAAAGCTCCTCCAATACTTGTATTCAATCCTGCTTGAAATCCAGTTACAACACGCTTCCAATATAATAAAAGCGTTGCTATAATTCCAATGATGAGTGCTAATTCTACCGACCATATACCCAGTACTGCACTTAACTCTACCTTACCAAATGCTTTCATTCCAATTGAAGAAAAATCAAAACCATTTGGATACCACTTCGGTATAGTCATCGTAAAAACTTTATTCATAACCCCCACTAAAATAAGAGGTATAAATGCAACCACTTGCTGTACTCTTGAAATTTCAATACTTTGTAGAGTAGTATTATTCTTTTGCTCTAACTCTAAGGATGCTGCCATTTCAGAATTTCCATCTTCAAAACCAAAATATCCTTCTCCAGCTGCTTTTGCCTTCTTACGCCGACTTTCTAAGTAAATCAATCCTAATGTTAAGACAAAAATAGCTCCTATAATGCCCAGTATAGGTGCTGCATAAATATCTGTTTTAAAAAATGTTGTCGGGATTACATTTTGAATTTGCGGTGATCCTGGTAGTGCATCCATCGTAAACGTGACAGCTCCAAGGACAATCGTTCCTGGTATTAAGCGTTTTGGAATATTCGCTTGACGAAACAATTTTGCAGCAAATGGATATACTGCAAACACAACAACATAAACACTGACACCACTATAAGTTAAAACAGCCCCCATTAAAACGATAGCCAAAATTGTTCGTTTTTCACCCACTACTTCAATAATTGTCTTAGCGATAGAGTCTGCAATTCCAGACATTTCTACTACTTTACCAAAAATCGCACCAAGTAAGAAAACTGGAAAATACAACTTAATAAAGCCTACCATTTTCTCCATAAAAATATTTGAAAAGAAAGGTAGCACAAAACTAGGTTCTGTTAAAAATACCGCAAACAAAGCAAAAATTGGTGCAAATAAAATAACTGAAAACCCTCTATAGGCAACAAACATAAGCAAACTAAGTGCTAATAAAATAATGACTAGCTCCAATTCTCTCACCTTCTTTTAATTGAAAATTCAATCTTTTTTATCTAGATTTTTCTATGTATTCCTTACAAAATATCATTTTTATGACAATCAAATACTGACATCCCTCCTCCTTTTCTAACAAAATTTTTATGATTTAAACAGCATATTTATTACTTATTCTATTACATACGAAAAATCCCTTTATAACGAATTCACTATCACTCGTTATAAAGGGATTTTCTTCTTTTATATTATATTTTAAAACTTTTATCTTTTGCATACAGGCTCCGTAACTCTTCGACATGTTTCATAACATAGGTCGCCCCTGTACTTCGAATTTTCATATTGTATTTTCACACATTAGATTCTTCTCAACAGTATGAGTCACGAATAGATATACCCAAAACCATGTTCTTGTTATATTATAAGTATAATTTCATAGAAAAATGGTGACCAAAAATGACGATAACATTAATTTTCATAATGGCTTTTACAATCATCATCCATGCAGTCGAAACAAGTTCTTATAGTATTCGACTAGCTGGCGTTCGTTTAAAAAAGATTGCCGTTGCCTTATCCGTAGTTGGAATGGTATTACTCATTTCACGAACATCCAACTTACTACAAGCTTTTTTACTTGGTGGTATTATTGATCAGGCTAAGAGTGGTGCTTCTGTTAATTTAGAAAGTACGATGCGCCTTGTTTTATTATCCGCTTCTATCGGTACACTGCTCGCGATTATTTTATATCCAACTTTAACGAAGTTATTTGGATATGTCATTCAAAACTTTGAAACAGATGGTTCGTTTATTCGAATGATGAAAACAAACAATATGCAAAAATTGAAGTATACAAAAAAATATGTTCGCTTTCCAAAATTTGAAATGATCCACCGTATGCGAGTTGGTGGCATTCCAAAACGAATTATGCTCATTAATATGTTTGCAACCGCAATTTATACTGCGGGGGTTCTTTCCGCCTTATATGCTTCTTATTTAAATCCAACTTATGCAACGAAAGCAATCACGGCTTCTGGTCTTATTAATGGATTTGCTACAATCTTATTGACTGTACTGCTAGATCCGCGTATTGCCCTTTTAACAGAACGTGCGCTTCAATCAGAAAATGGTGCAGATACAATGCGTAAGATGTTCGGTTGGCTTATGATTTCAAGATTCCTCGGTACATTATTAGCACAGCTTTTATTTGTACCTGGTGCGAAGTGGATTTTATGGATTATTGAACTTATGCATTAAATTAACTACATAGCATTTTCTAAAATAATAGGTGAGAAAGGCGGAATTAAACATGTATATCCAAACAGAACAAGATATTATTCGGCTTATACAAAACGATACTTGGATGATGGAAATATTAAAGACAGCTAAATCTTTACAACTACCGGATTGGTGGATTTGTGCTGGATTTGTTCGTTCTAAGATTTGGGATGTTCTTCATGAGTATGAAGTAAGAACTCTAACGCCAGATATAGATATCATCTATTTTGATCCATTACATATAAGTGAATCCACCGAAGAAAAATTAGAAAATAGGCTTAAAAGTATAGATTCTACTATTCCGTGGTCCGTGAAAAATCAAGCTCGTATGCATGTAGTCAACAACATGCCACCTTATTCATCTTCAGTCGATGCAATTTCTAAATTTCCAGAAACTGCAACCGCTCTTGGTGTTACATTAGATGAAGAAGAAAACGTTGTGTTAACAGCGCCTTGCGGAATTGAAGATGTTCTCACGTTACACGTGAAGCCAACACCTCATTTCCTCGAAACGAAAGAGCGCACTAATATGTATGAAAAAAGATTACAAAAAAAGAACTGGCAAAGTAAATGGCCTAACATTACAATCTTCCATCCTGAAATATAAACATGAAGAAAAAAGGTGCTTCTCATTTTATGAAGCACCTTTTCCTAATTTACTTCAAAAAATCAATTACAGTTTCTGCAAATCGATCTGCCGCTTCATAATGTGGTGTATGCCCACTCTCTTCAAAAACAGTCATCTCACCATTTTGAACCTCTCTTTGAAATATTTCAATTTGTTTTTCACAGGTTACCACATCGTGTTTTCCTACAATTAGCAACATCGGATTCTCCACATTTTTTAATTTTGATAATAATGATTGATGAATTTCCCCTTCCTCTTTCAATCTTGTAAAATGAATCTCAGAACGATCATAAAACTCTTCCCATTCTTCCTCACTATATAAACTATAATCTGTTTCATCCTCAACGTTATTATAAATTTCCATTCTGTGTTCTTCTAATTCATCGCTTAATTTCGAATAAGCTTCTAGCAATTCTACTGAACTAGCATCACTTTCTGCAATAGCTATACATTCGTTCCCCTGGTTTTCTTTTCCGGACTTTTTTAGTAGAACTCCTGTCTTTTTTAATAAAGCTCTACTTGTTAATGCAAAATCAAACGTAGGTCCTTCAAAAATAATTTTTTGAATAGATTGTGGATACATCGTTGCATATAACAATGCTAAAAAACCACCAAAGGAATGTCCAATAACAGACCATTGTTCAATTCGCAACATCTTCCTTAGCTCTTCGCAGTCCTCAATAATATCTTGTAATCCAAATTGCTCTTCTTGCCTAATTTCCTCCGAACGTCCTACTCCTCGTTGATCAATAGCAATGAGACGAAAGAAATCTTGTAATCTATGTGCTTGATGATAGGAAAAATCAAAACACATCTCACCAGGACCTCCATGAAGAAACAATACAGGATGATTTTCTCGTGATCCATACATCTCCACATATAGCTTTTTCCCACGCACTTCCAACATTTTACCTTGTAAAAGTACTTCTTTGTCTTGTTTCATCTTTTTCTCCTCCTATTTTCATATTTTAACCCTTTATACAAATAGGAGGACCACGAATCTGAACACGTTATATATCTGTTGCTTAATAATTCATTTTATCCACCTCTTCTTTTACTGAATATTATAACATTTTAAGTTAAATAATCCCTATCACATTCAAAAATACAATGACAATCGCAATCGGAGCGACAAATCGAAGCAAGAATACCCAGCAAGTAAATACTGCTTTCCCGTAATTCCCACCAACAAAGAATTCTGCTTCTAATACCTTTTTCTCCATTTTATATGAGACGAAAATACTTATAAATAAAGCTCCAAGTGGCATTAAAATATTACTAGATAAAAAGTCTACCGCATCAAAAATGTTTTTACCAAAGATTGTAATATCACTCCATACACCAAATGAAAGTGCAGATGGGATACCTATTAAGAAAATTAAAAATCCAATAATCCATGACAATTTCTTTCTTCTTTCCTGCTGCCCATTCGCTAGTGCTGAAACAACTGTTTCAAGTAAAGAAAATGCAGATGTTAACGTTGCAAATGTAAATAGTGCAAGAAATACTGTTAAGAAGAAATTTCCAAATGGAATTTGACTAAATACAGATGGTAATACGATAAATAACAAACCTGGTCCTTCAGTTGGCTCCATTCCTAGTGAAAATACTGCTGGAAAAATAGCAAGCCCTGCGAATAGAGAAACAAATAGATTCAGTCCAACAATTGTTACCGCTGAACGTGGTAAACTTTCTTTTTTATTTAAGTATGAACTATACGTGACCATGATTGAAATCCCTATACTAATTGCAAAAAATGATTGTCCCATTGCAAACAAAATACTTTCTGATGTAATTTTTGAGAAATCAGGCTGTAAGAAGAATTTGACTCCTTTCATCGCATCATCAAGTGTTAGTGATCGAACAATAAGAGCGACAAATAAAACAAACAATGCTGGTAACATATATTTGCTTGCTTTTTCAATTCCATTTTGTACCCCTTTTGATACAACCCAAATCGTAATAAACATAAAAGCAAAATGACCAACAATTGCCCAAACTGGATCCCCGATTGTTTCTGTAAATAAAGAACCGTAATTTTGCTGTGATGTAATAAGTTGTCCGGTAATGCCTCTAAATAAATAAATTAATACCCAACCACCAACTACACTATAAAATGATAGCAAAATAAAACATGTACCAACGCCAAGACGCCCAATCCAATGCCATCCTGTATTTGGTGCGATGCTTTTAAATGCACCGATTGCTTGTTTTTGCGTACTACGACCAATCATAAATTCAGCTATCAATAACGGAAGACCTATTAATACCGTAAACAAGATAAAGATTAAAAAGAATGCGCCTCCCCCGCTCTTTCCAGCAATATAAGGAAATTTCCATATTGCTCCAAGTCCAATTGCAGAACCTGCTGCTGCCATTATAAAACCTAATTTCGAAGTCCATTGCTCCGCCTGCTTCATCTTCTTTTCCTCCTAATTAAATCTTTTTATATTAATAAATAAATATTATTAACCAATCCAAATATAACCTCCATTTCTTCCTATATATAATAAAAAATGGCCCAGCATCTCTTTATATAAAGAGACGCTAAGCCATTTACTTAACGCGGTACCACTCTTATTGATTCCATTATGAATCCACCTTAGCAGTAATCGTTTGATTACAAACCTGTTATCGAAGGTTAACCGTTAAGATTTACTAAGAATTAGACTTCTGTTCCACCTTACTGCTCCTAGGCGAGTTCAGGATGTTATTTGACTATGTCGCACCAACCCATAGCTCTCTGTACAAACACATGACCTTACTACTCCTATTCAACGCAATTTAATATTCTGAATATATTTTCTCTTGAAATTACTACGAATTATATCGGTTATATGTAAGACTGTCAAGCAAGATATTTATTTTTTTGTCGAAAAAAGTTTTAAAACCAAAAGATTACGTTAGTATATTAATTAAAATACATTAATGATTAAACAGGGATTCGATTCTTTACTTATGTAATACTAGTAATCATTTCAATCCTAATCTAGCTTGTTTAGAAAGAATAATGTTTTTTTGGTACTTGGGAGTTGATGGACATGTTACCATACCTCTAGAAGGAACAAGCGTGCCATAAAGTGAAAATCAACTTACAAAAAAGTAATAAAAATATTCCATAGAGGTTTAACCCTCTACGGAATCCATCTAAGAAATGAATGTTTTTATTTTAAATCGTACTGAGGTTGGAGTGTAAATAAACTTCTGAACCATGGACCAATTGATGTGCGGTATTCATAAGCCACAACAGTTGTGTTATAAATTAGTGTCATATATGTTCCTAATCCAGCAATAACTATTAACATCACCAACGCGAAATAATCTCCGAATGTTGCATGTACACGAACTTTTGGAGATGTTATATTTCCACGTGCAATTGCAAAAGCTTAAATAAAAAACAGGACATGAGTAAAAAGTGCTCATGTCCTGTTTTTTATACGTTTTTTTTCTGTTTTCGCAATGCTTTTGGAATGTATACACAGAAAGGTTCACTTTCCATGTAATCTCCCGTCATCGCAAACGCTCTGGAACGAGATCCTCCGCAAACATATCGAAACTCACAAACTCCGCACTTTCCTTTATACTTGTCCGGATTACGCAAATCTTGGAAGACAGGAGCGTTCCGATAAATATCAGCTAGTGGTGTTGTTCTAACGTTCCCGGCTTTGATAGGTAATAACCCACTTGGATATACATCTCCAATATGAGAAATAAATACAAAACCGTTTCCATCATTTACCCCTTTTGGAGCACGTCCAAGTCCATCAATTTGCCCCGTCATTCCATTCATTAATACATCCTGATATTGAATAGCCTGATCTACTTTTTTATTTTCTTTCATTTTTTGTTGAATAACAACGCGTCGATAGTGCTGAGCGGCTGTTGTTTTAATATCAAAAGAAACCTTTTTACTTAGTTGATATAGCCATTGGAATACCCTTTCATGCTGAGCTGGTGAAATCATATCTGTTTCCTTGCCGCGCCCCGTTGGAACTAAGAAAAATACACTCCACAGCACACAATCTAATTCTTCTACTAAAATTGCCATATCTTCAAGTACATTCACATTATAATTAGAAACAACAGTATTAATTTGAATAGGAATTTTTAATTCATGCAAGTAACGAATCGCCTTCATTGTTAATTCAAATGACCCATCTGTCCCTCTAAAATGATCGTGTATTTCAGCTGTTGGTCCATCTAAACTAAATGCCCATCTAGCAAGCCCTATTTCTTTTGCTTTTCGAATCGTTTCTTTTGTAACATTTGGGGTAGCACTTGGTGTCATGGATACCCGAACACCTTTTTTTACCGCATAATCCGCAATATCATATACATCCGGACGCATTAACGGATCTCCGCCAGTAAAAACAAGCATTGGATTATCCATTTCATATATATCATCAATTAGTTTTTTCCCCTCTTCAAATGTTAGCTCAAGAGGATGACGATGATACTGAGCTTCCGCACGACAATGAATACATTTTAATTGACATGCTCTTGTTAACTCCCATATTACAATAAATGGATTTTTATTAAAATCACGATTAATCAAGATTAAAACCTCCCATCGATTTATATTCTAATTGTAAAGTTATATAAGCATTCATGTTGTGAGATACATCACGCATGAAATTTCTAGTATAAAGCAAAACTTTTATCAGGGGGTGTTTTGTTCATGTCTCATTAATTGGGTTCACTTTATTTGTATAAGAGGTGCTTTTTTAGAAGATAAATGTATATTCAAAATTTATATGTATTCCCTTTACTTTTCTAATTAATTTAATAGATTTTTAATCATCATGTACTCCATCTAATAGCTCTGAAAATGTATGACAAATTATCTCTATAGCTGCTTCTCCTTGTTCCTCATGATCCCAAAATACAATTGTTGGTGATAGTTTATCCGCAAGATAGTCAAAACATATTAGATTTCCGAAAGGATCTCTAGCAAAAGGAATAATTCCCTCTATCTCAGGCTGTATTGGGTTATAAAAGGAAACGGCAAGCGGGTACACTCCGCTTGCCGATTTTTCATAGCTTCGTATGTATTTGAATTCCTTTTGCTTTCTTTTCTTCACCCTTCACGCGTACAATTAAATCATATGATCCGGATTTTGGCGCTTCAAAAGAAAGCAAACCTTCTTTTTGAGAAGTGACTTCTTCTTCATAAATGACCTTATCGTCTTTTGTGACTTGCAATAAAATCGTACCTTCTTCAACGGCTGCCTCATAAGGAATTTCCACATTTCCTTTTTCAGCTTTAATCGTTTGCACATCGTGATACCCTTGCAGGGAGCCAATTTTCAAAGTCGTTTCGCCATTGTTTTGAACCTTTGTGACTTTTGTTGCTGTATTGCATGCGCTTAACAATACAACAAGAGTGAGAATGAGAAATGAACGTAGCAATTTCATAGAGATTCCCCTTTCTTTTTTATCATGATAAAATTTTACCATTGCGGTAACTATTTTATCATTTTTTGATAAGCCAATATACTCATCAAAATAAAAAATTGTAATTTATGATAACCTGTATGACATCCGCATCCTTTCAGCCTAATAAACTCCCGTAAATTTACTTAATCTACATTTCTTTTTGTAAATTTTAATACAGATTCTCTTGAACGTTCGATTTCATTTTTATTTTCATTATAGAACTTTGACACATACTTTTATAAACAGTTGTAACATTGAAATAAAGTTTGATTAAATTAACTTAATAAACCTTGATAAAAGAGCAAATAGAAAAAGCATGTTTTGAAAAATAGATTGATCAAAACATGCTTTTTCTATAATCAATTAAATCATCCTTTTATAAAAAAGTTTGATAATTTTTGCGATACTTACTCAATTAATGTGACCGATTGGCCCTGCTTGTTATTTGACTATTACTTTTCCATCCATTCCTTTCTGGAAATGGTACCGACATATCAGTTCATATGTACCGGGTTTTTTAGGTTTTACGGTAATGGTTTTTTCTTTTCCCGGCTGGACTTCGGCATCAATTCTAAGCTTTTCCACTGTGAAGGTGTGCTCTTTCTTACCTTGGTTTTTCAATATCAATGTTGTCGTTCTTCCAATCGGAAGAGTGATGACTTTCGGATTAAAGTAATCATCGTTCAACTCGACCTCAATCACTTTCACTGACTCAATAGGCTGTGTTACGACGCCGGATTCGGCAAATACACTGAGAGAGCCTGGAGTTGTCACAACCACAATCATCGCAAGCAAAACGACCAATCCCGTTAACCACTTTTTCATAGACATTCGCAATCCTTCCTTTCCTAAGTAAGCATTATTATTTTCCAATTCATAAAATATTATCACTATAAATGGGGCTCCAATGTGCTTCAAATAGTAACTCTTTTATCTGAAGCAGTAACAAAGAAAAAAGATCGACTCTAATAACGATCTTCTGGAATCCATTCTTCTTCAATTAACCTGCACCATTAGTTTAGGTGTAATACTTCACATTCAAACAAAATATTTTCATCATCTTCGTACTTGTAAATCTAGAGCGATGGTTGCGGCAGATTACGCTATAAATTCGTGGGTCTGGAATCTCAAGAAGAGAATATAGAAAATAAACAAAGTGTACCTACTACTCAGACGCCGGCGCAACAACAACCTAAGAAATCAGCTCCCCCATCTACACATGATCTGAAGAAAGATTCAGCTAATTATAATAAAAATAGTAACTATAAACCGGTAGATGAAATGACACCTGATAACATAAAAAAGAATTAAAAGGTTTCATGGCCCCTTTTTTTTAGGTAAGGTTGCTAATTCAACTACTTCTTTTCATATCAATAGTCCTACTGTCTCCCTTACCCAAAAACTTCCCTCCAGCCTCCATCATATACTTATATGGACCTTTCTGGGAGTACGGCTCTTTACACTTTCCGTTACAAAGAAATATACCCTCTAAGAATCCACTTATATTCCCTTTTATTAATTATATATAGTTTTTCATCCAAACAAAAAACTAGAAAATGATTTACATCTTCCAGTTCAGGTTGTATAAACAAATCCTCTCACAAATAACATCCTAAAGTGAAACTTTAATCGACAGGGGTTTTCTTCATCCCCCACTGATTATTAGTTGAATGAATCGGATTTTTACGGACAGTTGATTCCCACTTCACTTCTTTGCTTTTTCTGGATTTTAAGGTGAGAATCTTTTTGCCCGATAATGCAGGTTAAAAAGAATGAATTACGTCTACATTTCTTTACTCCTAGAATCTAGTAAAATAATACATAAGAATCACTCATTTAATACATAATTGATAAATAATTAGCTGGAATTGAATCTGAAAGCCAAACTTTTTCATTTCCAAAATAAAATGTTACACCTTGGCTACTAGCTTTTTCAGCATCTATAATTAAAATAACAGGTTGAGAATTTTTTCTTTTCCCTACCAATTTAGCTGTCTCTATATCTTCTGATAAGTGCACATATTGTCTAGACATTGGTAATAAACCCTTTTCCTTTATTGAGTTTATATAATCTGGCGAAGTTCCATGAAACAAAATTTTTGGTGGTACCACTTCATTTTTTATAATTTTCATTGGAATAGAATGTCCATATAAAGCTCTAATTTTACTGTTATTTAACTCATGACGTTTCTTATCCGATAGAGAAATCATTAGTTCGATATCTTTTTCAGTAATACCTTCCCACTCTTTTGATTGATTAAGAGAGCTAAATAGTTGCTTAATAGGTACCCATCCTTCATTATCTAATTCTAATTCATATTCCCAAGGTGCATGTCGAAGAGCGTAGGAGATTTCTTTACTTAGTTTTTGATAGTTCATAACTTTCTCACCCCATAAAAATATACATTCACTCTTAGGTGATATCCAAATTCATTGGGGCTATAATAATTATAACTAGCTTAAATTGAATTTTTCACTATATTCTTGATTAAGATTGAAAAGTTCTTCTGCTAGTACTACTTTTTTTTCTGCATTTTCTAATTGTATTTCATTTGCCCATAAAAAGGGATATATTAATATCGCATCATCAAACTCAACATCTTTGACATCTTTCTCCCATGCATTCCATCTCATATTACTATAAAATTCATCTATATTCCCATTTACAACCCAAGCTATAAATTCAGAGTATTTCATTTCTAATGACTCCCATTCTAATGTATCAGGAGCAAAATACCATATATCTCCTACTCCATTTGAAAGTCTTCCTGTATTTAATGCAAATATACCACCTACAACATCATCTGCAACTATCAACATTTTATCAATTTTAGTAGCAACCCCTACTTCATTCACTCTATTATATGAAAGTATTCCTCTATTTTTCTTACTATCAGAACCAAGTACTCTAATCCAATTTTCAACTATTATTCCAGATGTATGAAGTAACACTGAACCTAATGCTGATTTTGGTGTTATTTGTAACTTATCCAATGTATATTCGCCATTAATTGCTTCACTTCTATTTACTCTTATTTCCCTACTACAATTAGAAAACATATTACTAATTTCTTCCCACAGAGTATTATTCATTTTTTCCTCCCACTTTAGCTTTTTAGTCATCAATTATTTTAGTCCCATTAAGGTATGGTCTTAATTTATGCCCAGTACTTGAACCAGATCCCCGGTCGAACACTGGCCCCTGTACCGTCCTCTATAAACATTGCCGGTGGATATTCATCCAAATCTTTTCCTGGAACTTTATCTGCACCTTTTAATGATGTCCTACGATTAGCCTTTGCACTACCTCTATTGATTGTTAATACCTCTGGTTGTCCAGCAGCTATTGCATCCTCAATATGCTTTGCTGATTCTAGGTATTTAGTTCTAGACATTTCAACTTCTATTACCTTAGGGCTTCCTCTACCAAATTTCGGTACATACTCTCCTGATTTTTTCTGATTATTTATTCTGTAATAGCAGTTATCTCTATTCTACTATACAAACAAAAGAGGGTATGCACAGCATCCCCCTTTAATATCTCCTGAATATATCAATATCACTAATTGGAATATCCAGTTAACTATATTAATAGCTATTAAATAGCTACTAGACTGGATTTGCATAAAAATATTTAACACCTGTTTGCCAATCCATTTTCGATAGTTTGTCAATATAACTAATAGTCTCTTTAAGTTTATTTTCATTGATTACCGTATCATATTCAACTGGACATTTAACACTACTCCATATTGAAAGTAGTGAAGGAATTATCCCCATCTCTAATCTTGAATTTGTTTTCGCTGCGATAAATGATTTCTCAATTAGCTTTTTTGCTAAGTCTCCAGGAAATATAAATTGCTG
This sequence comes from Bacillus sp. XF8, assembly GCF_017498755.1. NCBI lineage: Bacteria > Bacillati > Bacillota > Bacilli > Caryophanales > Bacillaceae > Bacillus > Bacillus sp. XF8. Next base: position 112,723 of record NZ_JAGDQK010000016.1, read on the forward strand.
ATTATAATAATAGCTTTCAGCATCTAAACTATCTCTTTTTTCTAAATAGAATTGTCCTATTTCTTCCACAGTAGATTCTTCGGAAAGATACTTTGTATATCCAAGTATTGTATCCAAAGAATCTTTAATTGTTTGTTCTACATAAGTATCTTCCCATTCTTCTAACATAGCCAGTAAATAAGGAACCACATCATATGATAATGTTGTTGGTGCACAAGAAGCAAAAGTATCAGCATTTGAGTCCGAAATCTCAGACAAAAACCTCAGATTATTACTATTTAATAAATCATCATGATTAGAAACTGAACAAAATAATCTTATACATAAATTCAAAACTGCTTCATTCTTTGTAGTATTCATTAAATCAATAAGTATATTTTTTATAGTAAAGTCTCCAGACTTTAAAATTTCCATAACGGACAGAATACAATCTTTTTCAGAAGTAATAGCGGTAAAATTATTTTTCAACAGTGTAATATCCTCATTCTTCTTAACAGAGCCATACCAAATCCCTGGCATTAAATTTGTTTCACTAGGCAAAACACTCTCTCCTTTCGTTATAAATCATTATCGTAACCTATTCTCTCCTTACCATTTTAATACTTTATTTTGGTATATTGTAACCTTAGTATGGTTCGGGTTATTTCAAAATACTTACAATCCACTTGTTGATGAGATTAATATGAATAACACTATCAACAAAGTACTTTTATACAAAATCAAACCTGAAGATAGAGAAAACCTGCAATGACATATAGTCAAAGCGAATTTGTTAATATATTCTCGTTTACTTTCTCCTTCAAACCACTCATTGAAAACTTCATTCGAACTCTTTGGTAAATTTGTAAACTTTAAATCATAAGAATTAATCACTTCATTTTCTAATCTTTCTAAAGTAAATTTACTGAAAAATGAAGTTACTCCTATAATACCCTCTTCTAAAACATAGTTTCCAATCATTTCATCTGATAATTTTAGAATATCACTTCCACATTGAGATAGTGTATCTAAGAGCAATTCAAAAAACTTTCCTACAGGTATTGTTTGCATAATAGTTCCCTTTCTAATCAATTTGTATTACTGTTGCTTTATCATTTGGTGTAGCAATATATCCATCTGTACTTTTTATAACTTTTCCAGTTGGATCTGTTAAATATCCATAATATGAACCTCCACGGACACCTACACCACCATGATAAAATTCACTTCCATAAACACCCTCTATACAGTCTTCCCAAGTATTTTCTTAATCTCATTTTTATTGTTCCATACAAACGTTCTGAATTCGCAGTAATATCCTCAAATAAATTTAATTTTCATTGAATATTATCCGCTCCATATTTTTCTTTAAAGTATTTATTCCGCTGTTCACCGATTACAGGACTTTTATTTGCATTTTCGGTTCCTTTCAATCAGGTCCACTGGCGCCCTTAGGACTGGAGTTAAGAAGAGAAAAAAGCTGAAGAATAGTTATATCCTCCAGCTTTGTATGTCTCTAATCATAAAATTCAAATTCCTATTGTAAATCACAATAGAAATATTAGGTTCTTTTTAGTAAATAGCTCTTAATTTTATAGGTACTAGAGCTGTCTTGCTCCCTCAAAAAATATAATCATTTTATCTTCCAAAACAAGTATAAATTCTCTACAATAAAATCCTACTGTAGCTTATATCATCACCCATAAAATCATTAGAAAAAGCATCACATACTATTTCTTTACTAAAGAGTTTATAAAGAAATTTTGTCATTTCCATATCATATTCATAAATGTCAGAATATCTTGAAGCAAATACAACTATAGACCATTTACCTTTTAAGATTTTCCAATATAACTCATCACCATTTTCAGTATATGCCCATGGTAAGATCCCATTATTCTCAGGATATATATTAAAAGTAAACTCATCTGGAAATTGATTTTTCATATATTTGTAGCCTTTTATCATTTCTTGCTTTTTTTAAACAAATTTATATCCTCATGTTCATTAAATGGCGTTAGTATCCACAGAAAATTATTTATTCCTCCAGTTCCATACATGTGTATAAATTGCTTATAGTCACTATGTAAATCACAACCCAGTTTTTTTGAATAACTTTCCAATCATCTATTATACCTGTATCATATGTTTCTTGTGGAACTTCCATAATTCCTTTTATTTTTTCTAAATACATATTATTCCTACTTTCTATTTAGTACAGTAACAGACATATTTAATCCATCATCGCCAGTAGTGCTTATTGTAACACCTCTAGGTACTAATTTATCACTATATGTACAGGTACTGAAGAGTATGTCACTGTTACTTGTAATAGATACTTTAGAGATCCCCATATAATTTGGTGGTAAATTAAGTGTAGTAGTAAAATTAAAAATATAATTATAGAAATCCAACCACTTTTTAGAGTCCAAGGAATTAATATTTCCATATAACACAATTGACGTTGTCAACCTTTCAGTCATCAACTCTCCTCATCTTCATAAACGAACAGGCCTTTAATTAATGTTTCAAAATCAGGTGCTAATTCTAAAATAAAAATATCTTCTCCCCATTCTAAATCAATGTATATGATTGGTGGGTTTTCTTTTGTGTGTCTATAATCCATCGCAATCCACCAATGTCCGTCTCCGCATAAAAGCACAATATCTTTTGGTAACTCCCACTCTTCAACGTAATAAGCACTTGATAGAATTCCTTCTTCTCCAATTCCATTTATGTAATTAACGCTAACATGGTCTTCTGCCCAACCTGTTGGAACAGAAGTAGGATAAGCATCATAAATTAAATAACCTACGTTATGATATGACATTGTGTAGTTTAATTTACAAATTCAAACCATTCCACACTCTCAGGTTCAATTTCCATTATAAGAATATCACTTTCATTGATTAGCACAATTTTGGTGATTTTATTTCCTTGAGCCTATAATATCGAAAAAGAGAATCTAAAGAAAGTTCAATTCCTTAGATTCTCTTTTTCTATAATATTTCACAAGCGATATGACACTTTTATCGAGGCGTTTAAACCATCTTAACTAAGTAGAGAATTGATTATCAATTTATACTTGAAAACCAATTACTATCCATTCATCGACAACATCCCAGAAATTTAAATTGTACTTAGGTTGCTTATTCTTAAACCACAATGTTGAATTTTCATTTACACAATTCTCACCATCAATTGCTACATAAGCACCCATTCCGTTTGAAAAGAAGCCAAAAGTTGAATTTACATCGATTTTAATTGGTTCATCTAATTCTTCAATAATGCTCCAATCATATTCACAAAAATTTGTTACTTCATCTTCCGGAACTAATCCCATTGAATGACTGGCATAATAATAGAAACCATTATGCAGATTTTCATAAAATTTACATACTGACTTAGGTATTTTATCCCAATATGCTTTCAACTCTATATTTTTATCTAGATTGATCCCTAATTTCCCCTCATAGTATAAAATTTCATCTTTACTAGATTTAATACCGTAAAGTATAGAATATTCTTCTCCATTATATAACAAATCTAGTGTTATTAAATTATTTTTAAAATATTCGATTGTATTCCGCAATTCAAATGCACATACACTATTCCACAAAGTAATAAGCTTATCAATTTTTAAGGATTGATTTTCCTCTTCCAAAATAGCAAGCCACTGCTCCGGTATATTAAGTGTATTGTTACCTAAAGTAGAAAAGTCTACTATTTCAATATTTTTTTCATATTTTCTTAGATACTCCAATTTGTTATTCAATATTTCTTCCTCCCCTTTTATTTAGTTTAACCAATTCTCTCCGAACAGGGAATCACCTAAAATAATAAATAAAAAGGATTAGACCTAAGACTTTTACTTGGTTTAATCCTTCGTTTTAATACGACAAAAAAAGGCTTACTCCACCTCAACTTTCAAGGTAGAATAAGCCTTTTAAATATATCTCATCAAGTTTACATAAGACTCTGAAGAAACTTCTAAATCAGCTTTAATATTTGTTCCTTCACATTTTCGTCAAACTTGGCACCTTCTACATTTGCGCCCTTCCAAACTACATTGTCAAGTGTAGCGCCGGTAAAATTCGCATCCGTAAAATTCCCATTTAAAAGGGTCGCTCCAGTTAAATCTGCATTTGTAAAATCTGCATTTCTAGCATCTACTCCTGATAAATTTGCATTTTTCAAATACGTTTTTTCAAAGTTACCCTCAGTAAGATTAGCACTGCTGAAATCCGTTCCAGTGCATTGTGCTTGTTCCGCATCGATTCCTGATAAATTTGCATGGCGAAAAGTAGCATAATTTAAAACTGTTCCAACTAGTTCTCCATCTGAAAAATCAACTTCGTTAAAACATGTTTCGTAACAATAACTTATATTTATTTTTGCATATTTCATATTCGCTTTAGAAAAATCCGCTTCGCCAAACCTACAATCTGCAATATTGACTTCTACTAAATTGCAGTTTCTGAAATCAGCCAACTCAAAATCACAATCACGAAACGACACTCTCATTAGTGAGGAAGCTCTTAACATAACTCGCTTTGCCATAATACGATCTGCCATTACCTCTGACAAGTCTGAAAAACTAAGGTCCAAATCACTTATATCTAGCTGATCTATAATCTCATCATTGCATTGAGATCTACTTAATATTTCCATGACTCTTATTCTATCATTATTTTTCTCATTCATTATTATGCTCCCCTTTCATTTAGCTTTTCAGATAGTCCTTCCAAGCAACATTGGGAGAATAGGTTTCAACCATCCGACTTTCATGAAAACTCGGTATAGCCATTGCTTGAGCTGGTTCCAAGTATTTCATTACATGTAACCAACTATCAAGTAACATGTCACTATCAGCCTGTAATGGGTTATTTAAAAGATCTATGCAAATCCCCCCCACTCCAGTTCAGATACCACAGCTGGGCTATTTAGCAACAAATTTCTACCAAACATGTCCAATATATGGCCTCCAAAATATGTTCTAGCCCCTAGCCCCGAGGGACCGTTGGGAAGAAATCTAACCGGTATAGGTAGTGATGAGATATTCATCCACTTCTGTAAGCGTTCACGTTCGGTATTCCACGGATATGATAAAGGCCAAAAAATTTGGGTTACTCCGTAACTTGGTTTCGCAATTTCTGCGATTTGGTCAGATAACTCAAAAAAAGCAGACCATAATTTTTTAGGTATCGATTTATGAAACTCAAACTCCAAAAATGAACGATGGCTCCAGTTAACTTGAAAACGTCCTGTGTAGTTCACAGACTTATCACGATAGAGGTGAACTTCTGATACTCTACGCTCTGAAACTACTTTTTCCAGAATTTCTTGACGGTTATATTCTACCCGTACCGTTTCACAGTTTCCCCAATGAGTAGGGGCAAATTTTTCATTTGACTCAAACACATCCAAAAGACGACCTAATACCTCTTCTTCGTTAAAAGACACTGTAGGATACATTGTAATTGTGAAAAAATCAGGTTTCATTTATATCCCCCTTAATACTAAAAAATAGTCACATAATATTTTTTATTCACAGTTTGTTCCATCTACCTCCACCAGGTAAACGTGAATTGTTCTCCCATTTATGAGTCACTTTACTGCTATTTGGATCAGTATAGTAAACATCACTATCCTTACCCAAAGGCCCACTTGGTCTTGGCTTAGGAGGAATCCCATTTAAATCGGGTTTGTCACTTGATATTGTCACAACATGACTTCCATTTTCAGCTTCGAGCATTTCTCTTTCAGCTCGCATTTGCCTGTCATTATGAATAACGTGTTCTTTGTCACTTATTTTGTGTTTGTGATCATGAACCAAGTCAATTTCACCCTTAACATTACGCCCTATACTGCCTGGACGCGTAAGATGCCCTTCACTAGATTTATACGTAAAACAACCTCACCAGCGTTATTGTTCTCTAATATACGTTCTAAAGGTTTTCCTCTTATAATTTCAATTATATAATTTTAAAGATATATTTCATCTATGATTTATAAAAAAACATTTTACTATCTTATTACAAATATAGCACTTCATGTATAAAATTATAGTACATCTAGTAATTTTTATGCTAAAACAAAAAGCACTCGTTGCCTTTCATAGACAATCAAGTGCTTTATAGTTAACTATATAAATTAATTCATTACTAATCCTATTTTTAAACCAACGAGCATGTTTAATTTCCTTAGCAGAACATGGTTATATAACTCTATAATGGTACAACCTTCATGAGTTATTAATTCAATTTAGATATATCTATTACTGTAAACATTTTAAAGGTTATTTTTTCTTACCTCCTCAAACCACTCATCAGCAATATCACTGACTGTTTTAATATCATCATTCGTATATACTAAATCATACTTGTATTCAGCTTTGAAGTTGCCACTCTTAACATCATATATTAATTTCATCTCCGTTGGCATGTCTCTTTCATATTCTTTGCACAGTACTTTTACTTTTTTAATATCTTCACATATTATGCGCAATACCATAGACTGTCGTTTTGTAGACACATCATATCTTTCGTCCCCATTCTCCAATGCCTCATTCACTTTATGACGTTCTACATACTTATTATTAATCAAATAAAAGAAACTGCTCGAAATAATACTTTCTTCACATGAAGCGTAAACATACACTTTATCCGCTCTATCCTCAACATATTCCATACATATGGAGATCATATCCGCTTGTAATTCACTAAATCTATCTTCAAATTCTTTCATACTACTTTTTTCACTCCTTAGATTAATTTTCAATAACTTGAAAGTCCGACTTACCATCAATAGAGTAATTAACTATAAATTCCTTTGGGCGCTTATCATTTCCAGAATAAATTATTTCAACATCAACTGTTACTTCTTTGGGAGGGGTTTCTTTCAAAGCTGCAGCCGATTTTTCTTCAATCTTCTTATATTCCTTCAAATTAACATCAGATAATTGCGAAACCAAATTGTCAATTTTAGGTGATCCTCCAAATCTATCCCCTGCCAAATGTCCTGCATGGTCTTGTCCTTTTACTTTACCGGGTGTATTTTTACTATGTGATAATCCCTTCTCTCTTTCAGTTAATTGTAGCTTATCTGTTTCAAATTTTTCAATTCTTCCAAGACTATCGGTTTCATAAAAATAGTCAAACTCTCCTGTTTTATACCTAATATCAAGCTTTAATCTATTTCTTCTTCTGTTTGTAAACTGTTTTCCTTTGTCCACTAATGTTTTAACTTCACTTACTTCCGCACTACTTTTACCCGTACCCTATGTTGTAATCTCAAAATAAAAAGCACTTGTTGTCTTTAGTTGCAATCAAGTGCTTTAAGTTCATCTATTTTTAAGTAGCATTAAACTTGTAAATTTTGTATGACGCCTTTTATATGTCGTGACAACTACTACGTTAAAACTTACAAGTTCGTTAGTTTCATGTCCATCCTATGTCTTTATGTTCGTCGCATAGTAGAATGTCATCTCGCCTAAGCTCGTACTTCTTTTTCTATTCTATCATTGCGCATAATACTCTATGATGATACAACCATCATGAAGTATGTACTTTTTAACAGCCTATTTTTTTTCATCCATCTTCTGCTTTAAATCTTCACTGACACTTTTATAAAGGTTCAAACAAACTTAAAACTAATAAGATAATAAATAGGGGAATTTAAAAAATAGAAAAGAGAATCCAGAGGATTAACTCTTAGATTCTCTTTTAAGAAAGATAATATCTAGGTAAATGTGCTACCGTCTAAGTATTTTATAACATCACTAAAGAGTTAAGTTTATGCATACCACTCAGCATCTAAAAATTGGTCAGCATTTTCATTGGGTTTTATGTTAAATTCAGTAATAAATCTTTTTATTTCCGATATAACAATTACTTGGTCGCTACTCTCTATAATAAAACCTCTATGATTATTCCAACTTTTATCGACCTCCAAGTTTATACTTATCTCTCGCTCACACCAATCCATAAAATCGTACATAATCATTGTAAAACAAATATTTCTCTTATCAAGAGTCACCCAAAGTCCTGCTTTCCCATCACTTATTTCTTGTATACGGATTCTTAAATTATTATCTACATACCATCTTATATTTTGATTTTTTTTCTCTTCAATCATAATTAGAACCTCCTGTTACTTATACAGACCAGTTAATACATCCATTGCTGGACTTGATTTTGTACTACTATAAATTACATCTTCCCATGAACCATATTTCTTAAAAAGTTGTTCTGGTGTAGGCCCTTCCTCCCTACCATATTTTTGAAGATTCCGTGCTTTCATTGCATTTAGTCCTTCAAGATTATTGGAATCAAGATATGATTGTATCCTATCCAAATTCCGCTTTTCAACCTTCATTCCTGCAATTTCTTCAATTGACATTCCTTCATTTTGAAGTTTAGTAACCTCATTTGTAAGCTGATTTCTTTTTTGTTCTAATTCCCTAAGATACTTTATTCTTTCAGTTCTTGCAAAAGCAACTTCCTCTGAATTGGTCCAATCAATTCCAAATTTATCTATAGGTGATTCTTGTTTAGGGGAATATCCGTAAACAGCATCTGAGTTCGCTTCGATCTCTTTTGCTATTTTAGGATTACTTAAAGGATCAATTTTACCTTTAGCTATACTACCTTCCTTAACAACATCCTTCTCACCTCTACCAAAAACCTTCTCCCCAGTATCCTTCACATACTGATAAGCATCTTTCAGCAGGTTCTTTCCTCCACTAGGGATCTTGCCTGCAGCTTCTGTCGCAAAAGAATGCCCTCCACCGAATTTCGGTACATACTCTCCTAATTTTTTGATTGCATAACGGAATTCCTTACCAGCTTCTATAAAGTCGTTTTTAACTTTTGTCTTCCCTTTATTCCACAAGTCTCCTACTTTATCAACGAGACTTTTAGTTTTAGAAGCGACAAAGGATACACCTTCTTGTAGCTTACTTGACACTTTCTTCTCTACATCAAGAAGGGCTTTTCCGCCTTTCTCTACTGCTTCTACGACGATCTTTCCGCCATACTTAATTACTTTACCCGCAAGGCTTGCCACTTTTCCAACTGGAATAACGTTTAAAAGTGTCCACCCTGCCGCAATGAGTCTTTCTTTGGATTTTTTGCCTGTGATAGGGTCCTTTACCTGTATATACCCTGATACTGGTGTTTACATATAAAAATTTATTTGCTAGCTAAAACTTCTAAACAATTTTTCATCGTTTTTCTAACTATCTTATATTTCTTTTTTTATTATATATATTTTTTCAGTTCAATAAAAAACTGGAAGACTATTCACATCTTCCAGTTCAGATCATATAGACAAAGGCTTCATTAAATAACCCTGTAAAGTGGATATGGTTCTTTACCAATGATCGAGAAACTCACAAAATTGCATAATAACGATTTATTCTATTTATAAAACCCTATACTAAACTAATAATTTTATTAATCTTCAGTATCCTCATCATTCATAATATATTCGATATCTTCATCCGTAAATTCATTTCCTTTACATACTGGATGTCCGTTTGGATCAAGCATTCCCATCACTTTTTTATCTTTATCAGACACAATCAATGTATAGTCCTCCATAAGAAAAGGGTTTGCTGGTAAATCTACTAATACTCTCCATGCCGTTCTTACATCATCATTATTTCTATTTTCTTTATCAATTTTGAATGTATAAGCCTCATCAAAGAAAAGTTGGTGAATGTCTTCATTAACCACTCCATCTAAGTTATTTTTCTTATGGTATTGTTTTGCAATTGCTATTGCTTCCTCAGGTCTTAATATCACATCTACAGTAATTTCATTTATTTTTCTATAATGCCTAGAGAAATCTGCTTTCTTCAGCTTAATATAATCTTGAAATTCTTCATTAGACAATTGTTTAAACTCTTCATCAGACATGTTTTTATACTTATCTAAAGACATATAAATTCCTCCTCTTATTTGTACTTTAATCTTAGTCTTTCGATGTACTCTATTGAGTGGTCGATAGAAGCTTTATCAAATAAATGTTTATTTTTCATTACTTGTTCAAATACATATTCTTCTCTTTCCAATCTGCTAAGGTTCATATATTGCTCTTTTCCTATATCTAACCACTGCTCTGCATGGAATCCCTCATGATGTATGTTTATAACTGACGGATTTTTCCTTAGATATATCTCCCCATTAACAAAATCAAATGCTGCTTCCACATTTTCTGGAAGAACGTTTCCTTTTTTATCTATATTAACCTTGATGCCCTGTTCTCCCCATTGTTTTTTATATGCTCTAATTTCTTTTCGAGAAGCTAAGGTTTCTCCAATCTCATTAATCTGAACATTTACTTTTCTAAAATCCAGATCAGCTCCACTGTTTTTCTTAACAACATCCTTCTCCCCAGTCTCCTTCACATACTGATACGCATCTTTCAGCAGGTTCTTTCCTCCACTAGGGATCTTGCCTGCAGCTTCTGTCGCAAGAGAAGGCCCTCCACCGAATTTCGATACATACTCTCCTAATTTTTTGATAGCATAACGGAATTCCTTACCAGCTTCTATAAAGTCGTTTTTAACTTTTGTCTTCCCTTTATTCCACAGGCCTCCTACTTTATTAACCAGGCCTTTAGTTTTAGAAGCAACGAAGGATACACCTTCTTGTAGCTTACTTGACACTTTTTTCGCTCCATCAAGAAGGGCTTTTCCGCCTTTCCCTACTGCTCCTACGACCATTTTTTCGCCATACTTAATTGCTTTTCCAACAAGGCTGAGAACTTTTCCAACCGGAATAACGTTCAAAAGTGTCCAGCCTACCGCAGTGAGTCTTTCTTTTGTGATAGCTCTTTTCCTGTACGTGGCTCTGTACCTGTAAATGCTCTAATGATTGCATCGTTTATACCGATAAACTCGGTGCTCTAATGAAACTTTTGGATAATACACAGTAATTTCCCCTTTTTATTATTTAAATAATAAAAGATTTCAATAAAAAAGGACATGCATTGCACATCCTCTAATAGCTTAAAATTAACTTTTATACTACAAATTAATCTTTTAACAAATCCTCATCTATAAAGATTTCTATATCATCCAAGTCTACATCTAATTCTGATTCATTATATTCCATCGAGTTTAAAAAATCCAAAAATGAATCTGATACTTTATAAAAAGGCCTTAATTCATCAGCCCCTCATAATCCCAAATAAATATTTTATCTTTCCCTTCTCCCTTTATCCCAAGACAGAGTTGATTTTCACCAGGAAGATTTCCAATTGGAATCATTCCCCAAGTAATTAAAATATCATATTGTTCAATTTTAACTCTTAAATCAATTTCACTCGAATTCAATCCATAAAAAATTTCAACTTCTTCATACCCATCTTCTGAAATCCATGGCCATTTTTCTGGAACTCTAAAATAAAAATTATCTTTAAGCACATATTTCGAGTATTCACTTAATAGAACCTTATATTCAGCTGATAAACTTATATTCATTTCCCTTTCAAATCTTTTGATTTCACTTTCATTTATAACATTTCCGACACTATACTCACTGTCAACAAGTTCTTTTAATTTTTTTGAAGTTGATTTAAATTCTCGTTCGTCATTTTATTTATCTCCTCTTAAATCAGATGCTGAACCAATGTGTGGGACATTACCATGCAAATCAGTCGGAATCAATTCTATCTCTATATCGCTTTTATGATGTGGAGTTAGTTTTTTCTACCTCAGCCATTCTTTAGCTACATTATTTGATTTCAATCCTTTAATTTTTCTTATTTTTGCATAAACTAAATCAAAATCCTTCCTTGTACCATTTAACTGCCCTGGTTTGAATTTAATTGTACCCTTTGACCATGGGATACAATTAGGTCTATCATTTTTAAATTCAACTGGCTTTCCACCAGTTACCTTCTTTACTGGCTCTTTATGAGAGTACCATTTTCCATTACCAGGTTCTCCAACCCACTTACCATCTGTTCGTGGGAGTCTTCCTTTCATAAACTGATAAGCATCCTTCAGAGAGTGCGATCCTCCGATTTTCCCTCCACCTACTACCGAAAAGGCATGTCTTCCAGGAATCCACTCATATTTTAACAAGGATTTAACTGCATGTTTGAATTCCTTATCTGCTTGAATAAAAACATTTTTAACAGTAGTTTTTCCTTTATTCCACAAGTCTCCTACTTTATTAACCAGACTTTTAGTTTTAGAAGCGACGAAGGATACACCTTTTTGTAACTTACTTGACACTTTCTTCGCTCCATCAAGAAAAGCTTTTTCATCTTTTTCTATTGCTCCTACGACCATTTTTCCGCCAAGCTGATACATCTTTTCATTTCTGAATTTTTCTGCTTTTCACTCGCTAGCCTCATACGGTCAAGCAAAGTATTTTTGTTGTCCTACAACAATTGTACTATATTTAGATTAAAAGTAATTTCTTCATCTTATCTTTATGCTAATAATCCAAGGTTAGTTGTTATCTTGATCCCCTTTACAATTTACCGTTATACACTGTAAATAGCCGTTACAAACTATACAAGTTGCATTAAAATTTTAACACTTCGTACACTTATAAAATTATAATGAATCTTTTAAATTCTATGTTTAAACGCCAAAAAGCACTTATTGTCTAAAAGACAATCAAGTGCTTTTTTGTTAGATATACTAGTGATTCATGGCAAATCCTATGTTTACTTTGTAAGCTTAAAATGTCATATCATCTAATTATCGTTCTTTCTCTTTTACCTACAACTCTATTTAATCTGCGTAATGTTCAATTTATTTTTAATTATTTTTAGATATATTTTGACCTTTTGTTCATCTGTTGAATTTCGAGTTAAATAATCTTCACTAGCATCTAACAAGTATTTATAGAACGACGCCTCATCTAAAGTTAAAACTTCGTCTTTGTCAACAGCAGGGTAATCAAAATAATAAGCAACACCAGTTTCACCGAAAAAGTCTTCTTCCCACGATTCGTATTCATTTGCAAATACGCACCAAATATCCTCAATACCAAAACCCTGTCGGTTGCTAAAATTATTTAAAGCATCTAAAAAATATCCATCTCCAATATGGGAATAATAAAGTTTTAACAATTTTTCTTTTTTACTTTCTTGCATTTTAAATCCTCCCAAAAATTATTTTAGCGTAGGGAAAAAGTTTGTAATTTCACCATTTTCGATAAAACCTTTAAATTTCAAGCCATTTGAAGCGTATCCTGTAATCTCTCTACCATTTATAACACCATTCTGCATTGCTTCTCTGCCCCAAGCCAACATTTGTTTATCAGAAATAACTTTCGGATCATAGACAGTTTTAGGATTAGGTATATTTTTGTACTGACCAGCAATAACGTTCCTCTCTCTATCAATTGCTGGTATTTGATATTTCACCTCATATACTCCCGGTACAGAAGGATGAGCATTTTTAGATATAATACACTCCTTCAAGTCCCAACCAAGATCCCTAAATGCTTTTTCGAAGTTATCTAAATTATGTCCACCAACAACCCCCTTATTTTTCCTTCTAACTATATCTTCTACCTCTATTAAATGTTTTTCATGGCTTGAACGAAAAGAAATATTTTTACCCGTATCCTTAACAACATCCTTCTCACCACTACCAAAAACCCTCTCCCCAGTATCCTTCACATACTGATACGCATCTTTCAGCAGGTTCTTTCCTCCACCAGAAACGGCGCCTACACCTTCCATTGCGAGAGAAGGTCCTCTACCAAATTTCGGTACATACTCTCCTAATTTTTTGATAGCATAACGGAATGCCATATCTGCTTCTATAAAATCGTTTTTAACCTTTGTTTTCCCTTTATTCCATATGTCTCCTACTTTATTAACCAGACTTTTAGTTTTAGAAGCGACGAAGGATACACCTTCTTGTAGCTTACTTGACACTTTCTTCGCTCCATCAAGAAAGGCTTTTCCGCCTTTCTCTACTGCTTCTACGCCCTTCTTTCCGCCATACTTAATTACTTTTCCACCAACACTGACGACTTTTCCAACCGGAATAACGTTCAGAGCCGTCCACCCTGCCGCAATGAGTCTTTCTTTTGTGGATAGTTCTTTGCCAGTGATGGATTCTTTCTCAGACAATGATCTGATGGCATTATTTACATCTGTAAACTCAGCCGCTTGATAAAACTTTTAAATAGTATTTCGTAGTTTTTCTAGATAATTTATATTTACTTCTATCTATTTTTCATTTAAATAAAAATAACCGGAAGATTAGTTATATCTTCCAGTTTGGAATGTGTAGACAATTTAACGGGTAACACGATAAAACTAGATAACAATCATTTCACTTTTCTAACGTTTTGTTCGTTCACTTACCGTTAACATTCACAATATAATTCTTAAAGCTTTTGTAAAATACTCATATCCCGCTTGGAATATCTAATAAAAAACTATATAAAACCCATGGCTTTATCTGTGATTCTGACATTAAGGAACTTCTTCAATTACTCGAGAAGGAAAATTATTTAGATTAGTTAATTCGTGAAATTAACAAAAAGAATCAGGATTTTTTCAAGTTACTTTTGTTACGTTTAGAAATTTACCATCTATCATCAACAACTATAGTATATTGAGCAACACCGATAAATTCCAGTTCGTTATTATTATACTTACTCTTTGTTTCTTGAACGTCATATTCAAGATTATAAACCAGAATTGCAGTATTAAATTCTTTTTCATGATTAATGACATCAAATTGTTTAATAAATTGATCAGAGTATGAAAAGCCCTTCAATAAATCCCTAATATTATTTGTCGGTTTGCTAATCCATTTCTTTTCAACCAAATCACGATCGTAATAATCTAAATTATAGTTTTTTTCAAATATTGAGGATATACTATCACCGTCTTCCGTATATTCAATATTTATGTAGCCTCTTAACTCAGCTTTACTCTCAAAATTCCCAATCCATACTGATACTTTTTCATTCATATTATACTACCTCCTTAATCCTTCTGGTAAATCCATTTTCCCATTTTTTAATCTATTGCTTGCCCAATTATTTAATCTTTTAACAAAAGTTTCATAATCAAATACTACGTATCAATAATACGTAGTATTTGATTATGAGCTGTAGTAGATCCTTCTCCACCGTGAACTCCAGGTGGATTCACAAATTCAACATCTTTTGTAAAAGTTCTCATTTCTTTTAAGAATTAATCCTCAGTTTTAATATTCGCATCCCTACGTTAATAAGTATTTAACTAATTCCCTCTGGACAGGGAGTCACCTAAAATAATAATAAATAAAAAGCTTTAAATAGTTGGATTATAAAACCCTATTATTTAATGCTTTCTTCACCTTACTATTTTTTTAGAGACTGCCATACTCCTCAATAATCGCTTTGTCTGTACAATACTTATTGAATTTTTTTATCAATTCATCAATATCTTGTTTTCTTACTATTTTTCCTAACCATTCTTTTGGAATTTCATTCATTTTATAGTACATACCTGCTAAAGTGCCTGTTATTGCGGCTACAGTATCTGTATCTCCGCCTAAATTAACCGCTTTTAAAACTGCCTCTTTAAAAGTTGTTGAATTTCCTAAACACCATATTGCAGCTTCTAAAGTATGCACTGCATATCCATCCGACAATATTTCACTTTTAGGTAAACTAAAAAAATCATTTTCAAAAAGCTTTGAATAATACTTTAGTTCTTCTTGGTATTTATGACTTTTATCAAAATTTTTATCAAATAGTCTCTTAACTACTTCTAATGATTCTTGAGGAGTATTATTATGATAAAGTCTTACCAAACATTCAATATAAATAATAGAACCTACTATAGCACGAGGATGAGCGTGAGTTACCTCGGTATATTTTTTTATCATTTCTACTTTTTTTATAAAATTAAACTCATTGTATAGTACAAAAGCTAGTGGTGCTATCCTCATTATAGCGCCATTTCCATTATCAAACTCAGCTTTCCCACCACATTTTTCTAGCGGATATCCTTCCTCAAAGCGAATAATAGCCTCATCTGTAGTTCTTCCAATATCGAACATTTTTCCAAAAGGAGTCCAATACCCCTCCTTTTTGTACTTAACAAATTTCCCCATTAAACAACTTATGCTTTCTTCTTTTATTAAATTTTCGATTAAGCACAAAGTCAAAGAAGTATCATCTGACCATGTTCCAGGTGGTTGGTTATAGGTTCCGTAGCCACTAACATCGTCTATATAAAATGTATCTCTTTTCCTAAATTCAACTGGAACACCTAAAAGATCACCAATAATTCCTCCATATATTGTGGGTAAAACTCTTTGTTGAATACTCAAACTAAGAAAAGACTTGTTATCATCTTCCCATCTATCAATCATTCTTCTACCAACCATTTCTGTCACCTACCCTAATAAATCTAAAACTAAATGTATTTTTCCAGCACTATCAACACTTGCACTTTTTATAATCATTTCTTGTCCTGAATTTAAAAGTAATTCTGCTTCACCAGGGAACTGACTAATCTTACCTACGTATGCAGCGTTAGATCCTTTAAAGACGTTAATTTCCCAAGAAACATTCATATGACCAAAAGATGATTCTTTCACCATCGCAGTACTAACAAATCCATTGTCTTTAATTGTTTTTCCTACTAAAGAGTCTACAATAATTTTACCTTCATCGTCTATTTTATATAGATTTTTAAATGGTTTTAGGTCAGTTCCACGATATACTTGTATACCGTGCGGAACATTCGCCTTATTTAGACCTCTTTTAATATCATCAATTACATTTAATCCTATACCATCCAAAGAATCAGTGATTCCTCTAAGGTAATTATTAATTTTGCTATAATCACTCCCCGTATACTGTCTAATAGCTTTTCTTTCACTCTCAGTTAATGATTCTATCCAATTATCAAAATGTTTACTTCCCCACTGATGAGCTTCTTCTACATTACTTAATGTTTGCTTAGCCTCACTAACTCCCTTACCAACATTCTTCTCACCACTACCAACAACTCTCTCCCCAGTATCTCTCATATACTGATACGTATCTTTCAAAGAGCGAGATTCTGCGCCTACACTTCGTGTTGCAAGAGAAGGTCCTCTACCAAAATTAAAATCAAACTCCATTAAAGTTTTAACTGCATGTCGAACTTTCTTATCTGCTTGAACAAAAACATTTTTAACAGTAGTTTTCCCCTTATTCCACAGATCTCCTACTTTATTTACTAAACCTTTAATTTTAGAAGCGACGAAGGATACACCTTCTTTTACTTTACTTGACACTTTCTTCGCTCCATCAAGAAGGGCTTTTCCGCCTTTCTCTACTGCTTCTACGACCATTTTTCCGCCATACTTAATTGCTTTTCCAGCAAGGCTCGCGGCTTTTCCAATTTATATTCCTTGTTTTATCAAATCTATTATTACAATGTGAATTAATATTTTATTCAGCACTCAAATTAAATTTTTTCTTATTCTGTAGAATCTAGTGAAATATCAAAAAACACAGTATTCTTTTTTTCAAAGTAGTTACTTTGGTAAGGTCTTTCTTTAGACTAAACCTTTTCTTATTCTAATTTTTAACTTTTTTCTTTATAGGTAAAAATCATCTTTCAATTTTATTCATCCATTTCAGCTATTTGTTCCAAATTTTTTTATGTAATTCAATCTGATTTTTTACTATTACTAAAGATATTTCTCTACCATCTTCAAAAATAGTCAAAGTGGCTCCAAGTAATTTAAATTGGATTCCTAATGAATACAAAACTTCTAATTCCTCTAGGTAACTAATATAATCACATTTTAATACAGGCAAACTATTTTTTATTTCTCCTATAGGTGACTTTATTACTGTTTTTATTGAAGATATATATTTATTTCTATTTGAATCATCTATAGCAGTCATATAAATTACAGGATATTTTTTCATTTTTCCTACGCCCTTTAATCATAACCTTGCATTGATTTGCTATTAAATTTTGGTGTCTTATGATTTAAAATATCATCAATCTGTTTTTGACTCCAATCTCTTGTTTATGCTTCATTATATTTCCCATTTTAATCAGACTGATCTTTTTATCTCAACTTCCTTAATTATTTTCAGACGAAAAAAAGAGTTAATATTTCGTTATCAAAAACATTAACTCTTTTCATTATTATAATATATATTTACTTTTTCTTTTGGTTACTCCTTACTGCATTATTTACTATTATGCAGTAAACTATCTTCTTTATTTTGTGAGTTTATTATTTTCTATTTAAAATTCAATTTATGAATTCAGATAATTTATACTTTCGCAGTAAAATTATACTCCTCATGTTATAACTTCTTAAGATTTTTTTAATCTCTTCATTCCATTAATAAAGCTTAAAATGGAATCTTTACTTAACATCAAATTGCTTAGGTATAGTAAAAAATCGAATTCATCCTCATCATCGCCAAAAGTTAAAACAAATGGACTTATATATGGTTTATATGTAATATTACATACAACCTTATCCATTATTTTAACTTTAAAGTTACGTTTCCCATCATCTGTTCTCGCATTTATACAGATTATCTCATCAGGAATTGCCTCATATTTCTTCTCATTATGTATAAAAAAGAATTTATCTGAATCAACATAAATCCCTAACAATTGTCCATCTTCACTAAATCCTCCTACGCCTTGTCTAACCAACTGTACTTTATCTTTTTCAACTATTGAATATCCGCTAGGTTCTAATATAATATATGTCCCAGTCTTAGAGTAATTATTCAGTATTATCATAAGTTCCCCCTCCTAATGCACTAATCCTAATAGTGTATTTATTACATCATCTTTTTGCATTGATTTTTGAATTATAATTTTCCATACTTGTTCATCTGATTCATAAATTCCTTTATCAATGTATGAATCTTTTATCTTATTAAACATACTATCAGCTGTTGGTCCTATTGGATTACCGTATTTTTTAATATTTCTTTCCTCTAAACCAGCGCTCTCCTCAGCAGTCATATCTCCCCTTGCTGCAATTTTTTGCTGATTACGTGATTCTACAACATTTCTAGCTATATCTTCTTTAGAAAATCCTTCAGATGTCATTCTTTCTATGTTACTTTCTAATTGCTTAGATGCTTCAAGATAATCTTTTCTTATATTTTGCATTTCTTTTGTCCATTCAACATTTGTAAAATCATATTCCGGTTTATGATATGCAGTACCTTCATTTGGTAAATATCCATATGCTCCCTTATCATCAGCATGTATCTGTTTAAGTACATCTGGCTTTACCTCTTCTAAAGGTATTCCTTCACCAGTTTTACCTATGCCAGTTTTTCTTACACTATCACCAGCACCACTTACTTCTCTACCAACATCCTTCTCACCACTACCAAAAACCCTCTCCCCAGTATCCTTCACATACTGATAAGCACCTTTCAGCAGGTTCTTTCCTCCACTAGGGATCTTGCCTGCAGCTTCTGTCGCAAGAGAAGGCCCTCCACCGAATTTCGGTACATACTCTCCTGATTTTTTGATTGCATAACGGAATTCCTTACCAGCTTCTATAAAGTCGTTTTTAACTTTTGTCTTCCCTTTATTCCACAAGTCTCCTACTTTATCAACGAGACTTTTAGTTTTAGAAGCAACGAAGGTTACGCCTTCTTTTACTTTACTTGGTACTTTCTTCGCTACATCAAGAAGGGCCTTTCCGCCTTTCTCTACTGCTTCTACGACCTTCTTTCCGCCATACTTAATTGCTTTTCCCGCAAGGCTTGCCACTTTTCCAACTGGAATAACGTTCAAAAGCGTCCACCCTGCCGCAATGAGTCTTTCTTTGGATTTTTTGCCTGTGATAGGGTCCTTTACCTGTATATACCCTGATATTGGTGTTTACATATAAAAATTTATTTGCTAGTTAAAACTTCTAAACAATTTTTCATCGTTTTTCTAACTATCTTATATTTCTTTTTTTATTATATATTTTTTTCAGTTCAATAAAAAACTGGAAGACTAATAACATCTTCCAGTTCAGATCGTATAGACAAAACATTCAACAAATAACATTATAGAGTGAATATGTTTCTTGATTGATAATTGAAAAAACCACAAGATAGCTAATTCCTAAGTGTTTCTCAACAACTTTTTAGCTTAGCATGCTCACCGTTTGCTTTAACATTTAATCTTGTTCTTTTAAATACTTCTTTCTTCACCCTTAGAATCTAGCAAAATAGGCAATATCAACCTTTATAAATTGAGATAAATTCACTAGGAACCTCATCTGCTAGCCAAACTTTTTCGTTTCCTAAATAGAACTTAATATTTTTCTCTTGAGCTTTTTCAGTATCTACTATCAAAATAATAAGATGATTACCTTTTCTTCTTCCTACTAAAGTTGCAGTCTCAAGGTCTTCTGAAAGATGAACATACTGCCTAGACATTGGAAGCAAACCATTCGCTTCAATAGAGTCTATAAATCGGGAAGAAGTTCCATGATAAAGGTATCTAGGCGACTTAGCTTCTTCTTTAACAATTTTTATAGGAATAGAATGTCCATACATTGCACGGATTTTATTCTCTTTTAATTCATGTCTTTTTTTCTCCGATTTTTCTATCATTATTTTCAAGTCATCTAAATTTACATCTTTCCATTCTTTTGATTGATTAAGAGCATTCAACAATTGGTCTACAGAAACCCATCCACTCTCGTTTAACTCTAATTCATATTCCCATGGGGCATGACGTAAAGCATATCAAATTTCTTTACTCAAATTTGTATAGAATTTTTCTTCATTCAATTTCTTCACTCCGATTGTAATCAATCATGTCTTTCATAGCAACTTCAATCCACTCCCAAAAATCACTAAATTCTTTTCTTTGTTCAAAACCTTCAGAAGTAAAATCATGGATAAGTTGAACCTTACTTCCTTTGCCAATTTCAAAACACGCAGTATCGTCATTATCAACTCTTTTAGCAAAAGGAATCAAATTGCGATTAGGATATCTTTTCTTCATACCATGGTATATGCTAGTAGCTTGCTCTGATTCCAACAGGTTTTTTTATATTTATCCCACTGATTGGGGTCAGTTCCTTTTTTCATGAGTCTTTTATTTAGACCAGACTAGATAATAATTTTTTTAGTTCATAAATATATTTATGATTCTCTCCGTCATTTAACACTTTTAAATCTTCTAAATATTCTCTGGATTTCCCTAATAATTCATCTAAAAAAGCTTTAGTCGTAACATTTTTATTTTTTAATTCGTCATCCGTATAATAAATATCCCCACTCATTTTGGGCTCCACTGCTCTCATACCTTCTTGCTTTTGTGCTTCAATTTCACTGAAATATAGCATACTGTTATCACTAGATTTTTTTATTTCTAGCCAAGTTTTAGGAGTTTCTATATCACTAATATAAACTGTACTATTATTTTTCAACGTGGATGCAGCTTCAATAAGATAAACAAAAGACCAATATACTGAAACCAAAAAATCATCAACTTCTTCATCTAGATAATCCCCATATTGTTCATTGCCTATTATTAATGAAAAATATCCTTCTGTTCCCTTTATACCTGCATTTGAATCATATTCGTCAACAAAAAGCTTATATTTAATTTCAAACATACTGTACGTGCACCTCTTTTATTTTAATAGTTTCTTAAATTCATCAACGGTAAACTTATATTGACCATAAACGGATCCAAAAGAACCATTAGGATGTATAAACACTTTTAATTTTTCTCCCGCTATTTCATAAGTCACTTCACCAGTTTTTCCTTGTTGACGTAAATCATTATATGCAATTTCAGAATACTTATTAATTTCTTCTTTAGACCATTTAGGATTGAAATAAGAATTCTTTTTAAGTTTCTTTTCTAATTGCTCATCAGTCAGATGTTTCGCTTGCTGTTTAAGTGAATCAACATTGTGCTTATTTATATGCTTTTTATTTACATCACTCAATGGGTGAGTAATTTCCACCTTAGGCAGGCTGGCTCCCTTAACACTATCCTTCTCACCACTACCAAAAACCTTCTCCCCAGTCTCTTTCATAAACTGAATTACATCATCTTTCAGAGACTGCTTTCCTCCACCAGAAACGGCGCCTACACCTTCCATTGCAAGAGAAGGCCCTCTACCGAATTTCGGTACATACTCTCCTAATTTTTTGATTGCATAACGGAATTCCTTACCAGCTTCTATAAAGTCGTTTTTAACTTTTGTCTTCCCTTTATTCCACAAGTCTCCTACTTTATCAACGAGACTTTTAGTTTTAGAAGCGACAAAGGATACACCTTCTTGTAGCTTACTTGACACTTTCTTCGCTCCATCAAGAAGGGCTTTTCCGCCTTTCTCTACTGCTTCTACGACCTTCTTTCCGCCATACTTAATTACTTTTCCACCAACACTGACGACTTTTCCAATCGGAATAACGTTCAGAGCCGTCCACCCTGCCGCAATGAGTCTTTCTTTTGTAGAAAGCTCTTTGCCAGTGACAGGATCTTTTCCTGTAACTGCTCTGATGGCATCATTCACACCTAAAAATTCCGCTGCTTCATCGCGTGCCTTTTCCCACCACGATTTTTCTTCTTTCTTTTCCTTTTTCGGTTTTTCTTTTACTTTTTCTGCTTGTTTCTTCTGATATTCATCATCTGCTTGACGAAACTTTTGGGCAATGCGCCGTAAATCTTTTTCTGTTTCTTGTAAGTTATGTATATACCCTTCCATTAGTTTCGTCGATTTCATATACTCCCCATAAAAATGCTGACTTGTTGCTCCTTGCCACTGCATTTGAATACTGAACATCGCTTGATTGAGATTCTGTTGTACATTTTGACTGTGTCTCTGCATTTCTGAGATGTTTTTGGCAATTTGTTCGAGTTGTTCGGGTTTGACTTTAATCTCCAAACCTTCTCCCACCTTCCTCTATTTTATATCAAAAAGAGCAAGAACTGCATCTATTATTGCTTATACTTCTTTAGAAAAAATATCAAAGATACTCCCATCACAAATGGCTTCGATTTCTTCTTTTACAAACAATTTTTGAAATGGTGTTCCTAGATTTAAAATCACATTTGCCTCTAAATCTACTGTCTGGAATAATTCAACAGCATTCATACAAACATACGGACATTCTTCTGGAATCACCGTTTCTAAATGCTTTAAGTCAGAATAGAGCGGTAACATTAAGCCTTCTTCCATTTCAAAATAATGAATTTGCAATTGTGTATTTTCTGTAGAAATCAAATTGCCGTCTTCATCCGTATTTGTATCCCCTTCTACAGAAGCGACAACATATAAGTTAGACTTTTGTAAAATATCGTAAAAGCGGCCCCTTTTTTCTTCATTCTGTAATGCCTCTACTAGCGCCTCATCTAACGCACAAATTTCTAGTAAACTCATTCTCTTTCACTCCTTAATGAGAATAGGTTCGCCATCTTACCTGAGATAAGATGGCGAACTTCACAAATATTTACTTTTTAGCATCCATGGCTTTAATTTCGTTTGCTTTATCCATCGCCTTTTTACGTGTATTCTCGTCAATTACAGTTGCATATTGGTCACGAGTTAAAAATTCAACGCACTTATATGCTGCATCAAATTTATTTTCTTTAAAGGCCTTTTCACCCGTCTCCAACATAAGAGTAGAGTACTCATTCATCAATTTCTTTGCAGGAGTTTGTTGATATCCTAGTTTCATTGATTGATATGTTAATTCAATTACTGAAGCTACATCTTCAATAGTTGCTATTTTCTCCGTTTTTTTCTTTGCCGCATCAAATGTGCCCAAATAATC
This sequence comes from Bacillus sp. XF8, assembly GCF_017498755.1. Lineage (NCBI taxonomy): Bacteria > Bacillati > Bacillota > Bacilli > Caryophanales > Bacillaceae > Bacillus > Bacillus sp. XF8. The sequence continues at coordinate 136,467 of NZ_JAGDQK010000016.1, forward strand.
AATCGCATATTTCACTTGATCTTTAACTCCAGTTATTTCAATTCCCGGTGTTTTATATAGAATTTGATAGATGTTTAAAGCTTGTTGATAATTAGTTTCTTCTTCCTGTTTTGCTACTTCTAATACATCATTAGCAACCTTAGTAAATCCATTTTTTTCAATAACACCACGAGAAGCTGCTTGACCATAATAATGTAAAGCGTTATAAAGTGACTCTTGTCCTTCTTTATTTGCTTCACCACTCGCTACTTGGATAAGTTGAATTCCTTCTACTTTTTTAGAAGCTCGATCAATCATGCTCATGCCACTAATTTGTCCAATTGTTTTATCGATATCTTTTAACTGTGCGAGTAATGTGTATGATGGTAGCACAGTCTTCTCTACCATACTTTGCCAGTCTGTTGTTCCATTCATTTCATTCCAGTCGCTCTCTGTATTTTCCCACAGTTTATTCGCATAACTTACCATTTCTTCTCTAGAGCGCTCTAATGGATGTTTTGTACGGATTGCATTCGCTATATTTAATACAGCTGTATAATATTCCCCTTTATCTGCTGCCTCATTTGCCTTCTTTTCAAACATAAGTGGCATCAACAATTGTTTTGCTTCATCTTGAACAGATTTTTCTACTCTTGCTGTACCAGCTAACAAATTCGCTTTCTTTAGAGCGTCTGTAGCGGAAACGTTAGGGTCTTTCATTTGTCCTCGAAGTCCCTCTACAGCTGTGTTAAATTGCTGATTTAGTTTCTGTTGTTGCTCATCTTTTGCTACATCAATCCATTGATTTGCTAATAATAGAGCATTTTCATATTGTAAACTTTCAGGATTTAAGTATGTTTCAATTTGCTCAATTACTTGATGAACTGGATCTGGTTTTTCTGGTTTCTTTTGATCACTCGTGCCTTTGTTATCCTTTTCTTCCTTAGTATTTACAGTGTCTTTACTGTCTTTACTGTCTTTACTGTCTTTACTGTCTTTACTGTCTTTACTGTCTTTACTGTCTTTACTGTCTTTGCCCTCAGTATTTCCTTTCACCAGTTCCTCTTTTGTCCCTTGCTCACTAGGCGCTTCAATTGCTTCTGTTTTTGTCGTATTATCTTCTTTTGTTTTTGTTTCTTCCTTACTACCAGTTTCTTTTGCAGCTTCTTTTGAAGTTTCTTCTGTTCCCGTTGTAGATACCGTCACTGTTGTTTGAATGTTCATGTTCTTCAATTCTTCTTGGAGCAGCTTATTGAAAATCTCCTCTACACGTTGATTTGCATCCTCCACTAATTTAGGATCCATACCTTCAAGAACCGATGTAATTAAATAATATTTACTTAAAGCTTGTTCTAAAGATGCTGTATCCCCTGTGTCTAACCAAATCTGTTCCTCATCTACTGCTGTTTGATACACTTTTTCTGCAACTGATTGAATATGCTCTTTCTGCTTTTCCCTTAAATATGTTTGTAACTCTTCTTGTGTTGCAACTGATTCATTCAGTAAATTAATTTGATTACGGAGATAGAATAACTCTCTATGATTGGAATAGTCTTTATTTGATGGGTTCAGAATTTGGTCTAAATTATCTAATGCTAACTTATGTTCGGCTATCGTCTTTGCTTCTGATGGCGTATTCAATTGGCTAACAAGCGTCCAGTCATTCTTTTCTTTAGAATATTTAGTCAGACCATTTAATGCATTTGAATCCTGTCCTTTTTGACTGCCATAATAATCATTAAAGAATACTGACGAATATCGTGTTCCATTTCCAGCGTACCACTCAACCAAAATATCACCTGTTTTCGGTGATACTGTTATTACCGGGCGTGTTGGGTCTGGTTTCTCTGGCTCTGTAGTACCACCGCCTCCAGTAGTTCCACCGCCTTCAGTAGTTCCACCGCCTCCGGTAGTTCCACCCTCTCCAGTAGTTCCACCGCCTCCGGTAGTTCCACCGCCTCCGGTAGTTCCACCTTCTCCAGTAGTTCCACCGCCTCCGGTAGTTCCACCTTCTCCAGTAGTTCCACCTTCTCCAGTAGTTCCACCGCCTCCGGTAGT
>NZ_JAGDQK010000017.1:0-74670 GCF_017498755.1 Bacillus sp. XF8
CCACCGCCTCCGGTAGTTCCACCGCCTCCGGTAGTTCCACCTTCTCCAGTAGTTCCACCTTCTCCAGTAGTTCCACCTTCTCCAGTAGTTCCACCGCCTCCTTGGTTACCATTACCCTCTTGTTCCTTCGGCGGCTCTGTAGGGGTTGGCGTCTTCCCTGTATCCACTACATTATCCGGCAAATTCTTACTCGGCTCTGCCACTGGTCCTCCCGTATTAGTTGGTAGATCAAGTTTTGGTGGTGTTGGTGCATCTGATAGCCTAACTTCTGGTTCTTTCTTTTCGATCGACACTTCATCTGGACTGTAAGTTACTGGTGTGATTGGCGATTTATTATTTCCAATTAAATCTGCTAAATTAACGGTTGGTTTTTCTCCTGGTTTTTCACCCGGCTTTGCATCTTTTTTTGTTGGATCAGCAAGTAAATTAGGAAACATAGATTGCAGGCCGTTTCCTCCTGTAATTCGATCATCTTTTTTCTCTTCTGTATTACTTGCTAATTTTACTGTTTCTTTTCCAGCTGTATTAAAGCCTTTATCATAGATAAGATAACCAGATGTACCTAATAAAGCTGCTGACATAACAGATATTGCGACTTTCTTACCTAAATTATTATTTTCTTCCATACTGTCTTTCTCCCCATTTCCCATCTTTATTGAATCCAGCCATTCGTTTTCATTTCTGATAGTTTGTCTTGTGCTGTTTTTACTTCAGCTTGGTTTTCATTTGCTTGTACAGTTTTTCTTAAGAATCGGCTTGCTTCCTCATATTTCTTTTGTTTAATTTTAAACATGCCATATGCAAAATTCACATGCGGGTCTTCATCATTCTGTGCAAATGCCTCAGAGAAAAACCTTTCTGCTTCATTTCCTTGTCCCACTTTATCGTATAAAATCCCTATATTTACAAGCGTATTTGTGTCGCGCATACCACTATTGACAACACCGTTATAAGCTTGTAGTGCTTGTTGGTAAGCTGCTGTACTTTTGCCCCCATCACGCGTTTCGTAAAATTGACCAGCTTCGTAATACACAATTCCTAATTGATTTAATAGCTCTATATTATTTTGATCCTTTTGGATTGCTGTTTGTAATACTTGTGATGCTTGCTGGTAGTTTCCTTCTTTTTTCGCACTATCAATTAAGTTCGTCTTATTCCAAAGTACATATAGGTTAGAAAGTTCAATTACATAAGTAGCATTTTTGTCATCTTCTTTAATGGCTTCTTTAAAAAAGGACTCTGCTTTGTCTAATTGTACAGTTGCTGTTGCCAATTGGCCTTTTAGATAAGAAACAATTGCCTTATCCTCATCTGTTTTTGTGCTCATTTTAACAATGACATCTTCTGCTTTTTCAAATTCTTTCATTTTCATATGGCTCACAGCTAAATCACGCATCGCATCTTTTTTATACATTTCGATTCCCTTTGCATTATTCGCAAGTGCCTGCTCGAAATTCGGTACTGCTTCTTGGAATTTCCCAACTCGAAAATTTGCTGAAGCTAATAAATACGCTGCTTCTTTGTTGTCTTTACCAATTTCTTTCTCTTTTATTAGCTTCGTAAGGTAATCGATAGCGATTTTATTTTTTCCTTCCGCAATATAAATTGTTGCTAATTGTAAATGTGCTTCATCTTTCCCCTTCACGACAATCGCCTGAGCTACAGCTTCTTCAGCCAGTTTATATTTTTTATCGTGATATGCTTGCCGAGCTTGATCCATGAACTGTTGATATTTCTTATTTGTTGTATAGAAATAATAAGACAGTGAACCAGCTGTTACTACAATTACAATTGAGCCAATGATTAAAATACGTTTTTTATTTTTTCCCCACCACTTTGAAAAAGCAGATGGTTCTCTTTGTTCATGCGTTAAAGTAAGAGGCTGATTCGATGCTTTCGCATTTAATATTTCATCATCTATATCATATTCAACTTGTTTCTTTGTCTGTTTACGGTTTTGCAAAATGCTATTTGGAACTGTCACAGCAGCGGCTACTTCTTCAGTAGGGTATGTTCCTTGTTGTTCTTTTATCTCTTCAATGATGCTCTCAATTTCCTTTTTTAACGCTTGATCAATGTTTGGAAATTGTATGATTCGCGAATAGACGAAACAAGCAAATTCTGCATTGTTTTCTCTCTCCAATTCAGTAGCTAATTCCAAATAACCTTGCAGCACCTGTTTTTGATTCATTTCAGGTTCTTGACTCTCTATCGCCTTAATCAAATATGTTAGTTCTTGTTTTAGAGCAGTTGATGGATGTGATGAATTGAGAATGGTTTTATATTCAAATAAAGCTGCTTGTTTAAAGCCTTTCTCTTCTAGTAATCTTGCAATTTCCAAACATTTCGATACAAAAAGAGATTGCTCTTGTTCTGATTTTCTTTCCGCATCAATTTTAATCATCTCTCTAATACTATTGAACGCATCATACCACTGTGCAAAACTCGGACATTCTGCAAAACTTTTACTATGCCAAGCCTTCTCAAATAAATGTGCAACCTTACTATTCCAGTCTTTATGTAATGTTTGTTTGAGCAATACATAACGCTCGCACTCTGTCTGCATTTCTTCTGTTTTAAAATAACTTGCATCTGTCCATTTCTTATTTCGAACTTCTTCACTGCACCAACTTAATATTTCGCCTAATAAAATGGCTCCAGCAAAACGATCCGCTTCTTTTTGCCATACTCCGCCTTTTAGAAATGTTGGCGCATAGCCAGCTGAGCCTGCTGGTAATAACGAAGGTCTTTTACTTTTCGGACCATACATTTGTTCAACGTCAACGAGTTCAATATTATGTTGACCTTCAATTGGATTATCACTTAAATAAGGAATTAATATGTTACTAGATGATAAATCATTATGTGCAATTTCATTCTCTTCCATTGTTTTTAGCGTTGTAAGAAACGCCTCGGCAATCGAAAAACATTGTTGCTTTGATAAGCATTTTTGTTCTTGTAAAATATCTGCCCAAGTTGGTCCTTCGATCCACGGCATCACAATACTATTAGCAAGTTCTTCTGATTTTTCAATCGCAGCTGTATGTTCTTCTTTTGTGACAATATAGCGCGAACATACTTTAAGCCCCACTAGGTGAGAAAGCGGTTTTAAAAATGCCAGTTGGTGTTTTTCATCACGATAGCGTTCTTTAAAAACTTTTAAAGCTATTCTTTCTACACTATTTTCATGTTGTAATTGATAGACAATCCCTTGTCTACCCTCTTGCCCATATGGCATTTCAATACCGATAACTGCTGGATGTTTTGTAAAGCTATAAACATCTGTATGAAAAGATATTTTTTCTCCTACTTCTGGTCGGAATCCCATTTTATCCCCTTACTCTCATATGACGATTTTTAAAGAAAAGGCCAGGAACAATAGCTCCTGGCCTTTTGCAATTGTTCTGCTATTAATATGAGTTATCCACGTTACGGAAGTTAGTAGCAATCTTTTTCAATTCTGCAGAAATGTTTTGTAGAATTGGAATGTATTTGCTCATTTCTTGTTTAGCTTCATTAAAATTCGCATTGAATTTTGCTTGTGTTGACCCAGACCATTGACCATTTAAATTATCAATGTCGTTTCCAAGTCTATTAATTTGTTGTTGTGCTTCACCTGCTGCGTTTGTAAAGTTACCAGCAATTCGATCAAGTTCTTCAGGTGTAATTTTAATTTCCATCCTGTATTTCCCCTTTCAATCTATTAATATTGTAACAATTAGATTATAAACTATATTCACACTGTTTTTAAAGGGGTAATTTACAAAAAAATACTATTTTTTTGCAAATTACCCAAGTTTTATATTCTTTCTGCCGATTCTAACCATTTTCCAGCAATCTTTTTGGTTAAATCTTGCAGTAAATGTAGTGGTGTAAAAGCACATTTTACTTTCATAGGTTGCCTGCGTACAAAATATCCTTCACCACTTCTTAACTCCTGATCCATTTCTACATGTGGGAGTTTTATATTAAAGAAATACACATCATTATTTTGCGTGGTACCTAATAAATAACTAAAGCTTCGTTTTCTGATTTCCGCAAACCATTTTTCATGTGAATAATTAGTTACACTTGAAGTTGTAGCCGCTGCAACAAAATGGATCCCTTTATTTCTTCCGTTTTGAACAATTTGCTCCATTTTATTTTTCGCATCAAAATCAGTAGATAATAACGCCAGCATTTGATCAATATCATCAATAACAATCATAATCCTCGAATATGGAAACTTCATTTTTTCATTTGGATTTAAAGACGGCATGACCACTTCTCTGTTATTTATTATTTCTAGCAACTCATCTAGCATTTCTTTTAATTGCATTCCATCTGTAATTCGCTTTTTAACATGAGGTAATTCTCCAAGAGCCAAAATACCCGTTGTTTTTTCGCTTAAATCAATCATGAGTAATTCAATTTCTTCAGGTGCATGTTGATAGGTAAGAGAAAAAATTAGTGTTTGTAATAAAGATGTCTTACCACCTTCAATTCTTCCACCAATGAAAATATTTGTCATTTCCTCCAATGAAAAGTTTTGCAAGCGAATATCTTCTGTTTCGATACCTGCACAAATTTGTGACGATTCTGATTGCTCTAGCATGTCTTCAACAAACAACTCTTTCGGAACCATTGGAATTGATTTTGCTTTCTCTCCAGTCCATGCTCCATTCATTTTTTGAATAATTGTTTTTAATTGCTGAGAATATTCCAATTCATTTTCCCCAATAAAAGGTAATGCTGCTTGGAATAGTTCTGGGGGCTGTCCTTTCGCTAACCCACGACCAGATGGTACATCAATTAATGGGAAGTTTGGTCTTCCAACTAAACTATAATATTCTGTTCTATCTTGCAATTCAAACGAAATTGACATCGGAATATTGTTACGAACACGGTCAAACATATCAGTTGTTTGGTTGAGTGAAAAATGAAAATAAATACCGTACGTACTTGACTCACGTAATAATTGCTCTAAAATTTCATTTTCCTTCTCATACTCACTTCGGAACCTAATATAACCATCTATCATTACGACAATAGCTGGAATCTTTGTTTCTACCATTCGGTTATACATCGCGAAAGATTTTGCTCCCATATCAGAAAAACCTTCTTTTCGATATGTGACTTCCTTCTTCAAAAAGCTGAACAACCGTTTCATTTTTTCAATTTCGTCTTCTTGTACAATTCCACCCACATGTGGTAAATCTCTAAAGTCTAAAAACATGCGACCAAAATCAACCACATAGAAGTTTACTTCCTCTGGTGTATGAGATAATGCAAGCGACATAATTATTGTTTGTAGTAGAGTCGTTTTTCCTGTACCTGGCATACCGTAAATATTTAAATGTCCCTCTTGTACATCTAATTTCAAAGGATACTGCGCTTGATTTGCCACATCGTCGATTAGCCCTATCGTTAGCTGCAATTCTTCTTCTCTTTGCTTCCATACATCCGCATTCCAATTCTCTATTTCATAGAATTGATTTAATAATAATTTCTCTGGTAAAGGCGCTAACCAAGGTCCTGGTAATGGTTTAATATTTTCTTTCTCAGATATTGTTTGTATATATTGAATAAATGCTTGCAATTGCTTTGGACTATTCGTCATAGGTTTCGGACGCTTTTTCACTTTTATGCGTTTACCCGAAAGTTTTACTTCTGTGAAATCAACAATATCTACAACCTTCTCTTCATCTGGATTATATGGTGCTCCACTCCAAGCTGATTGGAATAGTTCTAATATCTCATTACTACCGACTTGTAAATACCCACGTCCAGGAACATTAATTTTAGATGCATCTGGAATTTTTAGCATTTCACGGCTATCCGCGTCATCTTGCACTCGCAAACAAACTCGAAAACGAGAGTTACTCCAAATCTTATCATTCACGACTCCAGAAGGCTTTTGCGTCGCTAGCAATAAATGCACTCCTAGTGTTCTACCAATTGCAGCGACACTAATCAGTTCGTCCATAAATTCGGGTTGTTCCTTTTTCATTTGAGCAAACTCATCAATAACAATAAATAAATGTGGCAGAGGTTCTTTTTCACGCCAAGTTGTTTCATAATATTCATCAAGATGTTGGACATTTCCAGCTTGAATGAACAGCTTTTGCCTTCTCTCTAACTCTGCTTTCAACGAAATCCTTGCACGTTCTATTAAATTGGGATCTTCTAAGTTCGTAATCGACGCAATAATATGTGGTAGCCCTGCAAATGTATTTGACATTCCCCCACCTTTATAATCAATTAGCATAAATGCCATTTCATGAGGGTGATATGTAAGAGCTAATGCTGCGATTATAGACTGGATAACTTCACTTTTCCCTGATCCTGTCGTACCAGCCATTAGTCCATGTGGACCGTGTCCTTTTTTCTCAATTTTGTCATGGATATTTAGAAATACAGGTTTATTTCCTTCTCTTACTCCAATTGGAACAGGTAATGAAGTTGGATAGCGATTTTCATTCCAGCGATCTAACACTTGTAACTCTTCCATTTTCTTTACTTGAAATAGATCTAAAAATGTTAGTACTTTAGGTATGTTAGCTGCTGTAGAGCTTTTCATTCGAATCGGTGCGATACTACGAGCACCTAGTTCACAGCGTTCAAATGAAAGACGATCCACTTTAAAACTAGCACGTGTCGTTCCACTATTTTCAGCCGAGCTCGAAAATGTTTCTACTAATTCACCGTTTTCTCCATTTAAGTTAATAACAATATCACATTCCATTGGTAATCGTTCTTTTTGTTCTGCAAATATGAATGTAGAAGCGCCCACACTTTCTCCTTCTCTGAGTAACATAGGAATAAGAGGATCATCTTCTAAAAATTCTCTTGCAGATAAGAAGAAAATATACATCGGGATTAATGGTACTTTGGCATCCGCTTGTGCCGAAGAATTATAGATTCTGCGCATATTAAGCGGTGTAAATAATGATTCTGCCAACTTTTGTGCATCCTGTTCATTCTCTGCTAAAAAACGCATGCTTCGTTGCTCGTCCCACACATGCGGAAGCCATCTCATCCAGTCCCATTGTTTTTTCTCCCGCTCATGATAAAAGGCCGCTATTTTCACTTCATTTGGAGCATGATGCGTCATAATTTGTGTCGTTACAGTTCGAATAAAGTTTAATCTATCTTCTTTATTCCCAACTACACCAATTACATCATTTTTTTTCAGAGAGATTGAAATATGCCCATTAGGAATTGTTGTAAAATCTCTTTTCACATTTTGCGCTTCTGTAACTAATGTATTTTCTTCATATCCCCTTTGTTCGGGAACTTTTAACTCAACTAGAAATGGTCTGGATCCTGTTCCAATACGAATATCTAAAAAATCTGGACTTTCCGGAGTTCTTTCCCATAAATTACTTTCTCGATTTTCAATTCGTTGCACACTTTTTAAAGGACTTGGATTTTGTGTAATTAAATATTTTGCTTGTTCGACCTTTAATGTATCTAACTCTACCCTGTGTTTTTGAATTTGTTCTAAGTATCTTGTTTTCAATTGTTCAACCATTTGACGATGTTCTTTCTTATTGCGTAAATACCCTATTGCTGTAAATACATAGGACCCTAACATCGGGATACTAGAAACCATCATAAACGGCAAGTAGCTTGAATTCATTTTCATCACTTTCATCATCACAAAATATAATACGAGCGTTAAAAGTGTCATCGCCGCTGGTAATATCATTGTTTCAATGGAAAACTTCGGCTCCTCCGGTATATTAGGCGGATCATGAATGACGATATTTCCAGTTGGTATATCTACTTTCATACGCGGAGAGCGCTGAAAATATGGTGATTTTTGCACAAAACATTTCTCCTTCCTCTTTCACAAAACATTCTATTCAATCATTTTCCATACATAACCTTCTCCTTCATCAGAAGGCACATCAGGTATGACAGATTCGTTATGTTGATCTTTTGCTGGTAACATTTCAAAAGAAGGAATGATTGCTCCTTTTTTATGCAACATAATATATTGACCATCCCAGACATCATTATCTCGCAAAGTCTCATCATTACGAATAGAATGCCATTCTTCTTTATCCTTTGCTGCTCGAATTTCATAGATTCCACTTAATGTTTCATCTATCTTTTCATGATGTAAAATCGCTTCAATAATTTGTTCCGCTTTTACATCATTTGGAATCGCAATATCTATTTCTTCATTTGACTGCTTTATGTACGTCACAATAATTTCTTCCAACTTTATTCACCTTTTTTCATCATGTTCTTACCAAGAAATATCAAGGAATGAAATATCATCACTTGTTGGAGAGCTCTGCGCCCGTTTGATTTCCTCTGTTACTTCTTCAAAATTATAATGAAGGAGTGGCATCAAACCATCCGAATGTATGACAAGCCGATTTGCTTCTTTTCTGGCTAAGGTTTTCGAAATAATTTTCAACTCCCCACCAAGTATTCCGCGATGAGTAGACCATCTATTTTCTGTGTTTCTCTCATACTCTATCAAATCAAAACACTTCTTATTCTCCTGAAACAGCTGCAAGAATGAATCGCCATGTGCAACTAACATTACATTCACTTCATCTCGATTTGGAATGACTTCAATTGTTCCACCAATAAACATGGATTCACTGCCATGATTTCGTTTTTCTTCCAATACATCACGAAGTAACCAAGGAGTGTCTCTTGGTAACTGAAACGCTTTCACTTCCTCCATCGCTTCTTTTTCCCAATCTTGTAAACTCTTGTATAAAAAATTAGAAAAATCTTGCTCCTTATCCAAGCAAGTTTCAAATAGCTTTAATAATTTTGTTCCAAGAAATCGGGCTGCTATCTCTCCATGAAAAGACATGCCTACACCATCGCAAAGTGCAAATATAAAACGATTTCCACTTACCTGAAACGCTAAAAAATCTTGTCCACCTTCATCTAACTCCTGTGCTTCCTTGGCCCTAAAATAACTATAACGACATGTAAAAATTTCAGTAGTCTCTTCTTGCAACGGTGTTTCTTCCAATTGTGGCAAAGCATGTATCAACATTCGCTATCCTCCTATCGAACAGGCGTCGCAGCAGACATCTGAAAACCAAGTGATACTAAATCTGCGTTTGTGCCAGGTAGCATCATAAGCGCCCCATCTGCAATATGAAATCCATGCTCAATCATCATTTCACGATAACTTTCAGGAATAGGTGATGAAAGACGCTGGAGCTTTGCACCATATTCGTCCGAAATGTTTGTATCTGGCATAATGCCTTTCCATTGTTTTATATTTGAAATCGGCTCTTTTATAATTTCATCTGAAATAAAAATATTTTCAACGAGAACCTTCCCATCTGGTACTGACATATTCATAATCCGCTGTACGATTGGTTCCGGATCTTCACCTGTTGATGCTCCATCTGTCATATGACAAACAACAGGGGCTGGTCCTTCTTGTAAATTTGGTAATTCATTTTCCAATAACTTTTCTACTACTGAAAAAGCTTTTGCTGTATCTGTTAAACGATGCGTTTGAATTTTTTCTAACGGACGTAATCTTGCGACTTCATCAATTGTTTTCACACCACCTAATAAATCAAAGACATGATCGCTATAAGCTAAAATAGATAAACGATATCTTGGCAACAAACGACTGCCTTTCGTAGAACGAAACACCATTTGACGAATTGCTAAGGAAAGAGCATCTGTCACAATATCAATACGTCGCTTCTCCTCTCCTCCTGCATCCATCATCTGATTCATCGATGCACTCACATCAAGTAAATAAATAATATACGCTGGTGTTTGCTGTGTTGCTTGTGTTTGATATAACATGTTCCATACCCTTTCTCATAAAAAAATTATACAAGAATTCTTTATATTCATAGTTTATTATAACGTATGAATTTTCGTTTTCTCAATGTATTATAGAATTTTTTTCCTATTATTTATACAATGTTATTATTTATGATTAAAAGAATACCTCTCCAATATTCCTTCACGAAACGAATATTGTTTTTCATTCTCTACTTCTTCCTATATATACATAATAAAAACTCTCCATATATGAAGAGTTTTTATTATGGTTATGGCACAAGACGCGTACAATCCCTCGGAAACGCACTCGCCTCTCGAACATTTGATAGTTCTAAAAACTTATAAACAAGCCTTTCTAGACCGATTCCAAAACCACCATGCGGCGGACAGCCATATCGGAATGTGTCAATATAAGACTGAAAATTTTCAGGTTGTAGCCCTTTTTCTTTAAAAGAAGCAAGTAACATACCATACTCATGAATGCGCTGCGCACCTGACGTAATTTCTAACCCTTTATATAATAGGTCAAAAGAATCCGTAACAGCTTGATTTTCTTTATTCGGTATCGTATACATCGGTCTCGCTTCTTTCGGATAATGTGTGATGAAGACAAAATCACTACCGTATGTTTCCATCACATATTTTCCAAGTAGTTTTTCCCCTTCTGTATCTAAATCGCCAGCTGGTGATTCTTTTTGGTACTTTGTTTTTAAAATACGCTGTGCCTCTGCAAGTGTAATCTTTGGAATTTCTGTAATGATAGGAACCGTAACTTGCAAGAGCTCTAATTCTTTTTCACATTTCTGTCCTACTTGTTCAAACATATAGCGTAAAACATCTGCCTCTAATGTCATCACTTCATGAAAATCATGAATAAACCCAAGTTCTACATCTAAAGATATATATTCATTCAAATGGCGGGAAGAGTTGTGATGTTCTGCTCGATAAACTGGAGCAATTTCAAAAACACGTTCCAATCCGCCTGCGACCATCATCTGTTTATAAAATTGCGGTGACTGTGCTAAATATGCTTCTTTCTGAAAATAAGGTAGTTTAAAAACATTCGCTCCACCTTCCGCTCCTTGTGAAACAATTTTCGGTGTAAATATACGTGTGAAATCGTTCTCTATTAGAAATTCACTAAATGCCTGTACGAGTGTCGATTGAACCGTGAAAATTGCCTGTATCCGTTCATGCCGAAGTGATACCACGCGCTCATTTAACATTTGATCTAAACCAACTTGCAGCTTTCTTTTGTTCACTTCAAATGGAAGTGGATCAGAGGTATTCAATAACTGTATTTTACGCACAAGCACTTCCACGCCTAATTCTGTTTTCGTTGTCTCTACTAGTTCTCCCGTAATTTGAACAACACTTTCCACATCAACTTTATAGCCGGCCAAGTCTTTTTCTAACACACATTGGATGACACCTGTTCGGTCACGTAATAATAAAAAACTGATATTCCCCAAGTGACGAATTTTTTTCACCCAACCTTGTAGTAAAACCACCTTTTTACTAGACGTTTTACATTCACGAACGAGTGACCGCTTCATTGTTTGATCCATTATTGTTTCCTCCTATATTCTCATATTTATTTACATTATTGTTGTCATCGTCATCATCCACGGTCACTCACCTCCTTTCAAAGAATACAAAAATCCGCCCCTAGAAATAGGGACGGATTTTTTCCGCGGTACCACCCAAATTGCCATACTGACCATCTTAGACCTGATAACGGTAGGTACCGTTTGCTTTTACTAATCATCACGTTCAAAGCAACGCTCACAGGTGTCTTTCCATCATGCGGTATCGCAATCTTCCCAGCAACCGATTGCTCTCTGGAGACCCTTGCATCATGTACTTTTCCTGTTCATCACTTTTTATATTTACAGAGTATTCTATTCCTTTAAAAGAGAAAACGCAAGTGTTTTTTCGTTATTTTCTGATTTTTTATTTTAAACTCATTCTGCAATCCTTTCTTCAAGTTTTTGAAATGCCTTTGAATCATAACCTCCCCATCTCAAAAACATCTCATTCTATTACATAGCAATTGATTGTATCACGCATATTATTAGTAAATGTATTCTGGAGGTCTATACATGAGAAAAATTGTAAGTTCCACACTGTTACTATTATGCATGATAATGACAAATCAAGTATACGCGTATTCTCCGCAATCATTACCCATCTCGCAAAACTCAAAACAATGGAAAGTCAATATTGACGAAGTAAAGAAAACAGACAAAGACATGTTACAACCTAAAAAAGGTGTCTTTCACACGTATCACTTCTCTGTACAAAACATTGGAAAAGATGAAGTATATAACGTTCAAGTAGAAGTATTCCGAAATGAACCAAACACAAAGACAAAATCTGAACTCTTTTCTTTAAAAGAAGCTCGATTAGCAAGTGGGAAAACAGGATTTGAACATGCGAATTTTCCTGTTTCTATAAAAGCAGACGAAGTAGATGTCATGATTACATGGCAAGAGCATCCTTTCCGTGCAATGCGAAATGGTCTGAAAGTGGAAGGTAGAAAGTTTAAAGAGCATTTTGTGTTTAAAGAAACTAAAAAATGAATATTTATCCCTCAGAAAAGAGCCGTGATTGAATGAAAAATCACGGCTCTTTTCTGATTCATAATATTAATTCGTACTAATTCCCCGTGCTGCCCAAATCCGGTCAATTTCCGCTGCATGTTGTCCTCCATATAGAAGAGCATCGGCTTGTTTAATTGCTTTTGCTCCATCACGGAAGTTAGCATTTGGCGTTAATGACCAGTGCGATTGTAAAATGATTTTTGTCGCTACATCACGGCCAAAAGATTGTGCCATTTCATATTCTCCTTGCGCCCAAATTTCTCCATCTGCATGTACCTCGTTCTCAATATCCCTTGGATACACTTTATTGTTATCTAAACGTCGTAAGCATGTTGGATTGGAACTGGAATAAGAAGTCGCATCCCATTCTCCTACACATGCTTTTCCATATCCTGTACTTGATGTAGCATCTTCATAAGTAGCACCTAGGAAATCTCCAAATCCCTCTCCCATCGCTCCACCTTCTGCCGAATTCCCGAACCCTGAAACTTGATTATCTTGAATCGAATGCCCATATTCATGTGCGATAATTCCTGCATCTTCGGCGTCATCTACTCCACCGGTTCCAAATGTTAAAGCTTTCGTTGATGGAGAGTAGAAAGAATTATCAGCTGTCGTTCCATTTACATTTACTTTAATAGAACGATTATTAATATTTTTAAAACCTATTTGTTGGATGTAACGTTGTAAAGTGTCAATATGATAATACGCCATTACATCTTCAAAACTATCATTTGAACGAGTGTAATTAAATTGAAGAGTTGAAGATTTTGTATTTGCCTTCGAAGAAATTGTTACATAATCTCCAACTAAAGAGCCTGTCCCATTTAAGCCTTTTAACGTAACTGTTTTTAATTGATTATTTAGTGCAGTGGAATCTGCATCATTATTATCCTTTAATCCAGTTAAACTACCACTTGATACGACAGGATTAGGCATAAACACTTTCCCCGTTCCCTCCACTTTCCTGTTTATATCAACCTTTTTAATTAACTTTCCACTCTCAGCATCAATGAATGTTTCCCACGCACCAAATGGTTGATTGGAATGGACTATAACTCTGTATACCGGAATAGCAACTCCTTCTTCAATGACATACCCAAATTCATTCATTGTTGGAGCCCATAAATTTTGTTCACTTTCTCCGCCAACGTATGCCTTTGATTTTTGTTCTGCATCTTTTTCACTAATCTTTTGCTTTATTTCTTTCACCCTCTGAACAGGCTGATAATCAGAAACTGCAAGTAATCCTTGACCTTTTCCATTAAGAGTCACGGTTATTTGTCTTGAAAATACAGGAGCACCATTTACTACTTGTTGAAATCTAACATATGAAGCTACCTGTGTATCCGTTGTTGAAATATACTGTAAGTCTGATAGATCCGGCTTTAATGAATATTGCACGGCATTTGCTTTTAAATATTCGGCTGCTTTTTCCTTTGGAGAATACCTGTCTATCTTTACTTGTTTCTCTTCTACCGCTGAAGCAGTAGATACTGTACCTAGTACTAACGGTATTGCTGTAGCAATTGCCACTACTCTTTTTTTGAACATTAGAACCACTCTCCACTCTCTTAATAAATTTTGAATGTACGAGTAATTCTATAAGCCTTGTTATATTACCTTTCTCTTTTTTGTATCAATAGATAAAGTAATATTTTCTCAATATTTGTGTATCAAAGTAATAAATACTTTCGAAAGCTGCATTTATTCTAAGCAAAAAGAATACTGATGTTTTGATATAAGTTGTGTTGTTCTATCATTTTCAACTGCAAACAGGTATTAATCCTTGTCTCTTTCGCAACATAAAAACAAAATCCTGCATGATTCATGCAGGATTTTATGATTAAACTTTCTATTTACATACTACTTTTTGTGTCTTAACTAGCCGGGCTTAACTTAATCCGAACCTTTTTCTCACCTAAAGAAATTTCGTCATCCTCTTGTGTTAACGTGTGGAATGTAAATTGCTTTACTAACAAGTTTTCTTCTAGTAAACCTTTATGCTTCGTTAATGTATTTTGTAACTCATCATCTGTGTCAATCGTCACATCCACTCGCAAATTAACAGGTAAATTCAATTGTTTTCGATACTCTTGAACAGCACGAATAAATTCTCGCGCCACCCCTTCTTGTAACAATTCATCTGTCACATTCGTATCTAACATAACTGTATATTGTCCATTTGTCGTATTAGAAAAACCTGCTTTGGGCACTTGTTCTACCAATACATCTTCAAGTGTTACTGCAACTTCGTCTCCTGAAACAAGCTTACACATTGCTTTTTCATCTACAACAAAATTTTGTACCTCCTCTTTCGATAATTGTTTTAACCACTGATTTACAGCATTTACGTTCTTCCCGAACTTCGGTCCTGCCGTCTTAAAATTCAGCTTTAATTGATACGATGTATACTTTGTTTCATCTAATTCTACATGAAATGCCTTTACGTTCAGTTCATCCATTACAATGTCACGATAAGATTCCCAATCCACTTTCTGTTCATGATGTTCGAGTAATACAAGTTCTGCTAATGGTTGTTTTACTTTTAATGCATGTTGATTTCGGTTGCTACGTCCGAGCTCGACAACTTGTAAAACAGCATCCATTTCTTGTTCTAGCTTTGTTTGAATAACGGTTTCATCCGCTGCTGGATAATCCGTTAAATGAACACTACTTCCTTCTAAGTTAAGATGAATATCTTCCGCTACAAATGGCGTAAACGGAGCAAGTAACTTACTAAGTGTAACAAGCACTTCATGAAGAGTTTCATATGCCGCTGCCTTTTCAGGATTCATACCAGACTCCCAAAAACGATTGCGTGAACGTCTTACATACCAGTTACTTACCTCATCTACAAGATAGGCAATTTCACGAGCTGCATTTGTAAATTGATACTCTTCTAATGCGCTTCTTACGTTTTTCGTTGTACTATGAAGACGTGATAGCACCCACTCATCTAGTTTTGTTCTCTTAACCTCATACTTCCCTTTTGGGTTGTATTCATCTAATTTTGCATATAAAACATAAAAACTATATACATTCACAAGGGTATCTACCAGTTTTGATTTTGCCTCTTGGACAGTTCTTTCAGAAAAACGTTTTGCATTCCACGGTGCACTATCAACAAGGAGAGCCCATCTTAGTGCATCTGCACCAAATTTTTCAACTAACTCTACTGGATCTAATGCATTCCCTTTACTTTTAGACATTTTCTGTCCTTGTTCATCTAGCACATGTCCAAGAGATAATACACGTTTGTATGGCACTTTTCCAGTGTATAAAGCCGATACTGCTAATAAGCTATAAAACCAACCACGCGTTTGATCGACACCTTCAGCAATTACATCAGCTGGGAATTGTTCCGCAAATAGCTCTTTATTTTCAAAGGGATAATGATACTGTGCAAATGGCATCGAACCGCTATCAAACCAAACATCGATTACTTCTGTCGTACGAGTCATCGAACTGCCGCATTTTTCACAGCATACCTTCACTTCATCTACATACGGTTTATGCAGTTCTAAATTTTCAACAGTATGTCCTACGCTATGCCTTCTTAATTCATCAATACTCTTCGGCGCAAATTGATGATCACAGTTTTCACATTCCCATACATTTAGAGGTGTTCCCCAGTAGCGTTTGCGGCTAATATTCCAGTCCACCATATTCTCTAAAAACTTTCCAAATCTTCCGTGCTTCATATGATCTGGATACCATGTGACTACATCATTATTTTTCAAGAAGGTCTCCTTGATTTCAGTTGTCCGAATAAACCAGCTTTCTCCAGCGTAGTACAGAAGTGGTGAATCGCAGCGCCAGCAATGCGGATAACTATGTTCATATTTCTCTTTATGATATAGCAAGCCTTCCCCAGCTAAATAACGAACAATATCAACATCGCACTCTTTCACAAATTTCCCTTGTAAGAATGGAACAACTTTTGTATACTTACCTTGCTCATCCACAACATGAAGAAACGATAACCCTTGATTTTGTACAACTTTATAATCATCTTCCCCATAAGCTGGTGCGATATGAACGAGCCCTGTCCCGCTATCTCCTGTAACAAAATCCGCCGAAATAACACGATAGCCATTCGTAACTTCATCCATAAGAAACGGCGGTGTATATGAAATACCTACCAATTCTTCTCCTTTATGAGTAGATAATACTTGATACCCTTCTTTTAACACATCATTTGCACGCTCTTTTGCGACAATATAAACCGTTCCATCTTTCTCAGCTTTCACGTATTCCATATCCGGATGTACAGCAAGTGCCACGTTGGCAGGTAGCGTCCATGGCGTTGTTGTCCATCCCAAAAAGTATTCATTTTCCCTATTCAATACTTTAAACTTTACCGTTGCACTTAAATCCTTTACTGTTTTATATCCTTGCGCTACTTCATGTGAACTAAGTGATGTTTGGCAACTTGGACAGTATGGTGAAACTCGGTGCCCTTTATATAAAAGCCCTTTTTCATGAATCGTTCCAAGAATATGCCATACACTCTCGATATAAGGATTTTCCAACGTTACATACGGGTCATCCATATCGACCCAATATCCGATGCTTTCAGTAAATTCACGCCACTGCTTCTCATACGTAAATACACTTTCTTTACATTTTTGGATAAACGGTTCAATTCCGTATTTTTCAATCTCATGTTTACCAGAAATACCAAGCTGTTTTTCAACTCCTAATTCTACCGGTAATCCGTGCGTATCCCAGCCAGCTTTTCGAAGTACTTTATACCCAGTCATTGTTTTATATCTCGCTACTAAATCTTTAATCGTCCGTCCGAGCGCATGTCCCACGTGCGGCAGTCCATTTGCAGTTGGTGGCCCTTCATAAAAAACGAAAGATTGTGCACCTTCACGATTTCGAATGGATTGCTCAAAGATATTCTGCTTGTTCCACTGCTTGCGAATTCGTGTTTCTCTCCCTACAGCTGATTCTTTTACATCTACCTTCTCCATTTACAATCACTCCTTTGAAATTTTGTAAAAGCACACAAAAAACCCGTCCCTAAAAGTAGGGACGGGTTTACCCGCGTTACCACCCTAATTCTATTAGCCTTTTAACTAATAGCGCTTAGCAACGTACTAACATACGCGTTCTTTGTAACGGTAGACATCCGTCCGAGCTTACTTTATTCAGCCACGGCTCCTCGGAGATGATTTTCAAATAAAGTCTGTACACCGGCTTTCAGCATAGCACCGGCTCTCTGGGGAACAATACGATATTTTACTCTTTCTCGTCTTCAGATTTGTATACTTTTATTAACAGTTATTTTATTCCATGAAACAGATAATTGTCAATCAATTCAAAAATATATTTTTATTTTTGTCCTGATTTTCGAATTTTATACATCGTGAAAAACTTCTATTTCTTTATCGTTTCCCATACCGCCCTTGAAATATTTGTACTTGCTATCCTCGGAATTAGTTTTAGCCTTCTACTAGCACCCGCCTTGCCAGAACTTACATACCTTGCAGATCAAAATGGGATTCATGCGTATGGTATACTTTTTGCTATCTATAATACAGCATACTCAATTGGTTTGTTTTTCGGGTCAATGCTTAGCGGAGGTTTATCAGATCTATTTGGATTAACAAACGCTTTCTACATATTTAGTGTTCTTCTTTTATGCTATCTTTGCTTGTTTTTGTGGAAAATGAAAAAACGACATTAGGTTATAGCTATGTATACAGAATCTAAGAACTAGAACATCAAAAAAACCCGTGAATTATTCACGGGTTTCCCCTTTCGAAAAGCTAATCGCAATTGTTCCAGCTCCTGCATGAACAGCAAAAGATATAGGAATTGGGTAAAGTAGAAACTTCATTTCAGGAAATGTTTCTCTGAAATCGGCAATCCATTCTTCTGCCCCTGCTTCATCATTAGCGTGAAAAACATGTACTACATTCGGAATTTCTCTTTCAAGTTCGTTTTGCATATATTCTTTACATTTTTGTATTTTACGAACTTTCTTTTTCATCACAAGTTCGCCATGGTGTACTTCTAGAATTAGGTTTACGCTTAGTAGACTACCTAGTATAAATTGCACACCCTTCACACGTCCACTTGCATATAAACCTTTCAGATCTTTTGGAAATACATAGTAAGGACTACGTTCAACGTGTTGTATTGTTTTTTGTATATCTTGTAAAGTCATACCCTCACGGTATAACGTTTGTGCTTTTGTTAAAAGTTCATCCATTGGATAACTTGTTGTTTCACTATCTATTACAATTAAAGGAAATCCTGCCATTTCTGCTGCAAGTATCATATTTTGATAGGTACCACTTACTTTGCCGCTAATTGTGACAGCAAATCCTTCTTCATATTCTTCTTTACATTTAGAGAAAAGAGCAACCATCTCTCCTAGATTAGGTTGTGACGTAGTTACGGTTACACCTTCTTTTAACGCATCGTAAACACGTTCACGAACACCTTCCTCACAGTCTTTATAGGCCGTTCCATTAATAACAATTTCAATAGGTATAACAAAATTATCTTCACTTGTTGTAAAGCTTGCAGTTGTACTATCAGTAAACCAAGCAACACGCTTCATGTTGTTCCTCCCTTGTGTGCATCCTTTTTCTTGAACTTCTCTCACAAATCTATCCATGCGAGTTATAAAAAGGACTATGCTTGCTATCATAACAAGACTAGATCTATTATTCCATAAGAGATGGATTATTTGAGCAAATTTTTCAAAATTAATATCGAATCTATTCGCATTCATACACAATTTCGACATATTTACTTTTCGTAAATACTATCAAACTAAAAAACAAGGCTTCTAACACGTATACGAAGTTAGAAACCTTATCTCATTACTTTATTTACATTATTTGTTTTTCACTATACCAAAAGTAATTTTCATACTTGGAGCATAAACTAAAGAAGAATCTATAGTAAACTCTTTAGAGAATCTTAATTCTGCCTCGTACTGTGTTATTGCTTCATTATATGTCAGTCCTCGATTTATTAAACGTCCAATAAAATCATCCTTTTCAGCAGGTGTATTACCGATCCCCTCTTCCTTAAGTGAGTGATACAATTGTTGTTTATCTCTTTGCATCTCATTCGTATTAAGAAAATTAACTTTATCGCTAACCCTGCACTCGATTTTTTCTACACCTAGCTCACTTAAATATATCGGTAACTTCATTCCAATGTTACCATCTTTTCCATTTCGCTCTGCATCTTTTTCAAACAATTTTTGAAGAACACCAAGCTGGATCATTTCAGATTGCTCTAGATTATTCAAATAGTACGAAGACATATTCGAGATCCAGTGCGGCTCAAAACATATAATATTACCTCCATCTACCACTGAATCTATCATTTTTTGTAACACTGTCTTCGGATTGTTCATATGTAATAAAAAAGCATGGCAGATTGCTATATCATACTTACTCTCTAATTCTATTTCAGTAACATCTGCCTCATTAAACTCTGCTTCATACGGAAGAGGATGAAACAAGTTTCTTGCTTCATTGAGTAACTGCTTTCCTTTATCAATGCCAGTATATCTTGATCCTATCGGTAGCAAAGGTAATAGTTTCAGACCTAAATAGCCGAATCCACAACCATAGTCAACAATATGAACTGGTTTAGAAATTTTCCAAACTGAATTTACTAAAAAGTCTAGATAGTCGTCATTATAGTATAGATCTCTTGTATTTCTTAAATACTCTAACCTATTATCCCATTCATACTCTTTCAATCGAGCTACCTCCTTGTGTTTATAAAGAATGTTAAGTTGTCGCAATGCTACGAAGTACTAATAGATTGTTTTAAAAAGGGATATGAATTTTAGTTCTTAATCTTGATGCAGCACTTCATGTTATGATTCTTTCTAGTCATTATTTTTAGTGACAAACTAAAGGTCATTTTATTAAAAAATAAATAATCCTTCTCATCATATTTGAATGATATGATATTAAAGTGTGGGATAATAGATATGTTGAGAGGTGAAACTTAATGAAAAAATATTTAAAACTCGTAATCATAGGGAGTCTTATTTTTGTTGGTGTTACATCTTGTACAGCTATCGAATTCATAAATGCGGCTCATCCTTTACTTACAAAGTCTCCTCAAGAAGAAGAAGCAATAAAAGCAAAAGCGGTAAAGGCTGCTATCGATTATTTTAAAAAAGAAAAAAATTTAGATGTTACAATAACACACGCTGATTTTTCTAATGAATTGGGAACGCATTCAATTTATATACGTGGATACCTTTCTAGTGATAGAAACCAAGAAATTTTTGCAGATGTTTCCTGGAGAAAAGATTATATAGTTAATGTTGAGGAATGAATTAACACTTTAGGGAATAGTTACAGCTGGTATTTTCATACTATTATATATTGCTTTAGAATGAATTTTGTTCAAATTGATACTAATAACCTTGATAAACAATCAAAAGAAAGAGTGTGTTTTTTGAAAAAAAGATTGATTAAAACACACTCTTAATATATTGAATTGGAACATATTTTTATAAAAAATATACCTTTAACCATACATCTTTTCTAAACTTATTAAATTCTTTCTTTGATTTGACAATCCAATTGTGAAACTATTTGATTTTATTACAATATCTCCTCTGTTACCTGTCAATGTAACAGTTATTTTAGTCTTAAACCACCCTCTCTTAACTTTCGCGCTTTCTACATCTTTCATGTCTATATACTTCTTGTTACCGTTGAACTTACCCTGTAAAGGTGTTATCTCTAATAACATTATTCTTTTATTTGTAAAACATATTATTTGATGCTCATTCTCTAGTAACGCTCCAAAACCTAACTTGAAATACTCTGATGTTGATGCCATTTTCATTGTGTAGAAATAATAAAAGTATGTTTCGCCTTCGATTTTTAACTCGTCAAATAATTCATCTAAATACTGGTTTGTTAACATTTTAATACCTCTTATTATGAAATCTACTAGTTGTTTACTACATTACCTCTATTTTCTCTACTATATAAACCTTCTAATTTAATTAAGTTCTTTCTATGTGTAATTGGACAATTTTCAAGTTATAATATTGTTTTACTTACATCTCTTCCGGAGTACCCATACCAAGTAAACGCAATCCTTCTTTTAACACAATCGTTACTGCATAAACAAGTGCAAGTCTACTTTCCTTCTCGTTATCATCTTCTAAAATACGAACATTTCCATAGTATTTATTAAATGCTTGTGCAACATCTAATAAATACTTCGCAATATGTGAAGGTTCATTTTTTGAAAAGGCTGTTTCAATGACCTTTGGGAATCTATTTAATAATTTTATCGTACTCCAACTATGATCATCGCTTAACGCAAATAATTCTGTTTCAAATTCGGCATTTTCTTTTCGTAAAATGGAGCAAGCACGTGCATGTGTGTATTGGACGTACGGTCCTGTTTCACCTTCAAATTTCAGCATTTTTTCTAAAGAGAATTCAATATTATGCATACGTTCATTTTTTAAATCATGGAAAATAACTGCCCCAACACCAACTTGCTTAGCCACTTCCTCTTTTTGCTTTAAGTCTGGATTTTTCTCTTCAATGTTTTGCTCTGCAAGCGTAATCGCTTCCTCCAATACTTCTTCAAGCAGTACAACTTTACCCTTACGTGTGGACATCTTTTTACCATCTTTTAAAATGAGTCCAAATGGTACATGAGCCATACCATCTACCCAATGATAACCAAGTTTCTTTAATACAGTGAAAAATTGCGTAAAATGTAAGCTTTGTTCTGCACCTACCACATATAGCGCTTTATCAAACTCATATGTGTTTTGACGATATAGTGCCGCTGTTAAATCACGTGTTGCATAAAGTGTAGCCCCATCTGATTTTTTAATTAAACATGGTGGCATATCTTCTTTTTCTAAATTGACAACTTGTGCTCCATCTGATTCTTCTAATAATCCTTTTTCTTCTAAAATCTCAACAAAGTCATCCATTTTATCATTATAGAAAGCCTCTCCTTGGAAGTTTGTAAATTCAACACCAAGAAGTTCATAAATACGAGAGAACTCTTTTAAAGATTCATGACGGAACCAATTCCATAAAAAGACTGCTTCTTCATCACCGTCTTCTAATTTCTTAAACCATGCACGACCTTCTTCTTCTAGCTCTGGATTCTCTTTCACTTCTTCGTGGAAATGAACATATAATTTGAATAATTCACGAATCGGATCTTCTTTTACAAGCTCTTCATTTCCCCATTTTTTATATGCAGTAATTAATTTTCCAAACTGTGTTCCCCAATCACCAATATAATTGATTCCTACAACCTCATATCCACACTTTTCAGCGATATGTTTTAAAGAATTGCCAATCATCGTTGAACGTAAATGTCCCATGGAGAACGGTTTCGCGATATTTGGTGAAGAGTAATCGATTACTACTGTTTTTTCTCGCCCAAAATATCCTTGTCCATATTCTTCTTTTTCAGCTAAAATCGTTTTTAATACATCATCACTTACTATGTGACGATTGAAAAATACATTCACATATGGCCCAACAGCCTCCACTTTTGTAAAAAATGGATCGTTTAAGTTCTCAGCGATTTCTTTCGCGATAATTGCCGGTGCTTTTTTATATTGCTTGGCGAGCATGAAACAAGGGAATGCTGCGTCTCCGAATTCATCTTGCTTCGGAGTTTCAATTAGATCTGTAATCTGTTCCAATGATAATTCTGATTCAATTACTTCAAATAAACTTTTTGCAAATTTAATTTTATATTCCATGTTGCTCCCTCCTTATTTTTTAAACACAAAAAAACTCGTCTCTAAAAAAGAGACGAGTTATCACCCGTGGTACCACCCTTGTTGTTCACTTCGAACCACTTTCCCGTTTATAACGAGGACAGGGGGCCCCGGCTTACTCTACTATTCATTTCAAGCAGCGTCTCCGAAGTGCGCTTCATCCGTTTCTCCGTACTAGGCTCTCACCATCCCTAGCTCGCTTTACTTCTGAACCAGACTACTCTCTTCATCTACGACATCCTATATGATTGATTATTGCTTATTATACATCTTTTCAAATAATTAGCAAGGTTCAATTACACCAAAATGAAATTTTGCACTTTTTCGCTTATAGACAAAAAAATTATGTCGTTCAAATCGTGTACTACGGAAATGATCTTTCAAAACAACACGCTTCCTAGCGACACGCTTTGCTTCCGCAATCGTTTCATCTGTAACATCGTTATACAAAGCAAAGTGTTTTAAACCGCGAATTCCATCTGATTCAATTACTGTTTCTTCAAACATTGGATCCAGATAAACAACATCATAACTGTTGTCTTCGCAGCGCTTTAAGAAATCAAAATGCTCGTTTTTCTTCACTCTAATTCTGCGCATCGCTTCATCGATTTCTGAAATACCCGCACACCACTGCTTTAAACCTTTATTCATTATATAAGCCATGTAACGATTTCCCTCAAGCCCCGTTATAACTCCTTCTTCTCCAACAACATAGCTTGCAACAATACTATCTGATGCCATACCGAGCGTACAATCTAGTACCGTCATTCCTTGTTCTAACTTTGCAGCTTCTACAAATGGATCATGCTCTCCCCGCATTAATCTCTTCACACGAAACATTGCCGAATTAGGATGGAAAAAGAACGATTCTTCCGTACCTTTTGGATAAATTGCTAATCGATTCTTTCCTACGACGAGTACATCTTGTTCAAACTGCTCATGTAATTTGGAAACAGATATATCATTACGTACTACAAAAGAACATTGCAATTCTTCCGCTACCTCTTTTGCATAAGCCATCATTTCCTCATTTGTTCGTCCTGCTGTTGTTACAATCATCTTTTCACCTCAATATATAAAGAAAAAAGGGAGAATTACTCCCCCTTTTTAGCAATGCTTTTCAAAAGCTTGTTCTAAATTGTTGATAATCTCTTCCATTGTTGCTCCTTCAATTTCATGACGATGAATGAAGTGAACAACTTCGTTTCCTTTTAATAACGCCATAGATGGTGAAGACGGTGGAATATCTCCGAAGTACTCACGCATTGTAGCTGTTGCGTCTTTATCTTGTCCTGCAAATACAGTTACAAGATGGTCAGGTTGTTTTTCAGAACGTACAACCGCTTGACCAGCTGATGGACGAGCTAAACCAGCTGCACATCCGCAAACAGAGTTTACGACAACTAATGTTGTACCTGTCGCATTTTCCATATATTCTTTTACAGCTTCTTCAGTAGTTAATTCTTCAAATCCCGCACGCACTAACTCTTGGCGCATTGGAATTACCATTTGACGCATGTACTCTTCGTATGCATTTGACATCTTGTATCTCTCCTTCAACTTTCATTCCAAATTCATCATATCACGCTCTTATAATAGGTGCAAAAGAAAGATAACGTTGTCATCATTTTTTTGAAGGGATTTCGCAAATCCCTTCGCGGCAGTGTCCAACAGGAACAAGTTTTCTATTATTGGCGATATAGTCGTATACTTTATTTCCAAATCCAAGTAGCATAGATAACTTAATAAATGGAACCGCAATCCAATATGCTGGGATAAACTTTGCTAAAACATAAATGCTGCCAATTCCATCGTACCATTTGTCGTTTTGGAAAATATAAAGTCTTTGTTCCATCTTAGTTTGTAATGCTTCAGAAAGCTGATACTCTTCCACAACATCTTTATCACGAAAAGAAATAAACTTCACCGCACCTTTTTTATCAAGCTTCTTCGTACGCTCTGCAACTGCCGTGCACATCGGACACCAACTATCATAGAAAACGAGCATATGATTATTCTCCTTTACGAGACTCCGTCATTTGTTTCCAAACAGATCCTTTCGCTTCTTCTCCGCCCTCAATACGTTCTAATGCTAAACGAGCTTGCATTGCTACTTCGAACTCTGGATCATCTTGCGCTACGCGTAATGCTGGTATCGCACTTTCATCACCAAGTTCAAATAAGAACATCGCTGCACGCCAGCGCACTAATTTACTTGGATCTTTTAATGATTTAATCATGACAAACATCGCTGCTGGATCACCTACATCTGATAAGCAATCGCCTGCTGTACGGCGTACACTTACAGAACGATCTAATAAAGCTTTATATAGTAACGGTAATACTTCCTCACCTTTTACCATACCTAAGTACGCTGTTGCTAATCGGCGAATGGATACTTTCTCATCCTCTAACGCTTTTTTCAATACAGGAATGTCTTCTTCAGTAGGGTCCATTTGCTCAAGTGCTGCGTAACGGTTTTTCCAATCAGAATCTGCCATCATCTCTTCTGTTACTTTATATGGTTCACGCTTTGTAATCGTTACTTCTGTAGCACCCGCTTGATCTAATAATTCTTTTACAGTCTTTTCAACACGATCTTCTGGATAAGCAGCTACAATTTCTTCAACAACTTCTTTTCCGATCTCTTCAAAATTGCCATAACGTGTACTTTGCTCCACCCATTTACGCTCTTTGACAACGTTAGGTGCTGACATTTGCACTTTCATAATCGCTTCTTTAAAACGGTCTGGTAAGCCAACTCGTTCTTCTGTTGTCCCATCTGTTAATTTCACCTGCATCGGAATTGTAAAGAACATTTGAATGAATACTTTCACTTCACCAAAATGTGAAAGTTGCTCCCTCTCATCTTCTTCTGTCACTTCTTCTCCAAACACAGCGCGAACTTGTTGTAAAAGTACTTTCCAGTCATACTTCGCATTTCGTTCAACTGCTAAAAAGTCCGCAACATGATATACCCCTTTAATACCTTCAATTTTTAAAATATGCTGCACTTGCTCTGGTGCCTGTTCTGCATTTTCATTTGTATAATTATTACGTGCTCCTGATGGTAACACTTCATTTAAAATAACTTTCATTGTATTTGGACTTGGCGTCGGTTCAATTGCTTTAATCTTCACGTAAATGTACTCTCCTTTATTGCTTGTTATTAGCTGTATTGTAACATGTTCTATTACTATACTCCTACTGAGACGCTTACTTTTTCTAATAACAATTGTAGTCTTAGTAGAATTCATGAATATCATGTAAGAACTGACTCTATAGATATATCTCTTTTGGTATGATGTTCTCCTCTCTTCTTCAAAAACGTAATCCTTTCTGTTTTATACATTCCTTTTACAATACTCTGACGCATTCCTAACAGATTTTCTCCAAGCAACGCATATATACATAAGCAGTTCCTTGCTTCATGTAATTGAGTCTAAATCATGTCAAAATACACAATTTTCCCGAAATGGTGTGGTGAATCCCATGCCCATCAAGCTAAGAAATCAAGTCACCCCCAAAACAAAAAATCTCACTTCTTATCTGAAAAAAGATAAGAAGTGAGATTTTTTTGGATACTACCAATAATGAGACGTTATGTTAATCACATATGAATATGGTATACAACTATTTAAAGCTATGTGTACATGGCTAACTTTATCCTAATCGGTCTCCTTTTTTTACATTTTGTTGAGGTTCTATAAGCACAACACCCTGTTCTGCATAGACCCCCATCACTAATACTTCTGAACTAAAATCAGCAACCCTCATTGGAGGGAAGTTTACTACGCCTAATACTTGTTTGCCAATAAGGTCAGATAAATCATAACAATCTGTTATTTGTGCGCTGTTCTTCTTAACCCCTATCTCATCGCTAAGGGTAAAAATTTCGCCTACTTCAATTTTCGCCATATTCATTCTCCTCCTGTCATACTCTAAAAAATAGAACGTTCAAACCAAACGCTTACTGGCATATATTTCCACAAAAAAACAAATTAATGCACAAAGAACAACAAATTCTTCCTGCTTCAGCGTAAGTATCCAACTAAAAGGGGCTCATTTGTGAATATGAATGAACATATTTTATATTAAATAATTGGATTAGAGAAAGTAATTTACATTATTACAAAATTTTAAAAAAATAATCCAAACAATTAAGGTTGATTTCTATTGATGGGAAGATGAATTTTAAGAATAAACCAATTGCCATTCAACTTCGCATTCATTTTTCCATTCATTTTTTCTATTAGCTTTTTAGATAGATAAAGGCCTAACCCACTTGCTTCAGTGTTCGTTCTACTGGTGACTTCTGTATAGAAACGCATAAATACTTTTTCTACGGCCACTTTACTATCTGGTTTGATATCATTTTTAACGCTTAAAATTAGATAGTTTTCTTCATTCCCGTAGCTGATTATCGCTTTACTTTTGGCATAACGAAGTATATTTTGAACAATATTTTGGATGACACGAATAAGCATTATTTTGTCAGCAATTATTTGTCGATCATTTATTTGTTCAGGAAATTGAATTTCAATTTTCTTTTCCTCGAGTTGTTCATAAGAGGACAAAAAGATTTCTTCAACTAAGGGAAAAAGAGAAATCGAAGATAATGCTATTTCTTTTTGGTTAGTTTCAATGCGTGCTAAGTCATAAAAGTGATCTGTCATCTCAATCAGACGTTTGACAGAGTGTTCGATAATCTGTAGATAGTGCACCTGCTTTGTTTCATCTGTGGCCGTATTTAAGAGTTGAACATAGCCGTTGATGGACGTGAGTGGTGTCCGTAAATCATGAGAGAGCCCAGCGATTGACAACTTCACATTTTCTTCCATCTGTTTTGCTTGGCGATTTTTTTCTTCAAATGCATCAATCATCTGATTCAATTCATCGACTAAATCCATCAATGCCTTCTCACGAAAATCAAGAAATAGCCTGCTGCCAAAACTGGAGTGAAGTAAATTATCAATCTCTCGTTCACTTACACCACCGTTTGCCGCTTGTACTTGTAGATTCTCTCGAGCCGTTAATTCAGGATAAAGTGCTGGCGTTTCAATGGATTGTCCCATTCTTCTTCTTGCATATTGCAATCCTTTCATGCCAGTTTCCCCAAACAGCTCGATGTTACCCTCGTCGATAGTGATTAATCCCATGATGGTGCGCATAAATGTCGATTTTCCTGCGCCATTCTCCCCGATTAATCCGTAAATCATACCTCGTTTAATTTCGATAGATACTTTATCAAGCGCTTTGTGTTTGCCATATATTTTTGAAACATTTGTTGCTTTAAGAATCGTTTCTGACATAAGTAATCATCCTTTCGATGTTGATAGGCTTAGAATAAGTGCTAGGAATAAATAATTAGACTAGAAAAGTATAAAAAAAGTGTAAAGAATTCATTACAAGTGGCTATTTCAACTTATAAACATGCCCCTGTATTAAAGGCTTTTTACGAGCAGAATGCTTCGATAAGAAACAAAAAAAGGACCGTTTGTGGTGTTAGCCCTGTCAAGTAGACAGCTATAAAAAAGACTAAGCAGCCATCAAGATTCGATATTCTATCGGAGCTCGGTGGTTGAGTCGTTTTTGGAATCGTTTATAGTTATAGAAGTAGATATATTCCTCAATTGCTTGTACTACTTCTTCTTCTGTTTTAAAATGGTGTAAATACAACATCTCCGATTTAAAATGGGAGAAAAATGACTCGATGCAGGCATTATCATGGCAGTTTCCTTTGCGAGAGTGGCTGCCGATGATACCCAAATCTGAAAGTCATTTGTTGTAGACATGAGATGTGTACTGGAACCCTTGATCTGAATGGAGAATGGTTCCACGCACATCTCTTTTTTGTACCAAATTTTCAAGCGTATCTAATACGAGTTCATTGTCATTGCGTCTAGAGATTTTCCAAGAAACAATTTCATTATTATAAATGTCTTGCACGACAGAAAGATAGCGAAATCCATCTTGGATTCGTAAATACGTAATATCTGTAACGAGCGCTTCATTTTGTTTTCGATTTTTAAATTCACGGTTTAAAACATTCGGAAAAGTATTCGAATAATTCCCTTTAAAGAAGCGTCGCTTCTTACGAATAATAGATTGAATGTTGAGCTCACTCATTAATCGATAAACCTTTTTATGATTTACAAAGAAACCTTCCTCCTGTAAAGCTATTTTCATACGTGGATAGCCGTATTGTTTGTACTTCAGGTGGATAGATTGTATCACTTTTTTTAATTGTTGATCCGCTTCTGATCGTACATTTTTAGCTGTTTTCGCACGGATCCATTTATAATAACCCGCTCGATGTACACCTGCGAATTTAGTAAGCCAAGTGATCGGATATTTCATTTTTAACGATTCAATGATACGATATCGCTCCTTGTGCCTCAGTGCACCTCCATTTACAGATTTGGATAACGCTTTTTTAAATATGCAACCTGTGCCTTATAGTAGTCTCTCTCTTCCTCCACACTGTTAAAATGGACACGTTTTCCTTTTAGTGGATTAGGAATACCTTGAGTTCCGCTATTTTTTCCACGAGTATCTGTAATATCACCCAATTCTTTATATTTTTTCACCCAATCCTTAAGTTGTGTAGAGCTCCTGATATTATATTGCTTAGCTATAGCTTGATAACTGCCTTCTCCATTTAAATAACTTTGAACAGCTGATAGTTTTAATCCATCTGAATACGTATTGAATGTTGTACCTTTTTTAACCACGAAAAATCCCCTCCAAGTAATAGTGTAACACCCATGTATGTACATGGTCTTTTTACACTGTCTACTTAAAGGGGATAATACCATTGTCGGTCCTTTTTTCTATTAATATGTTATCGATTTAAGAACCTTCAGCCTATCCTTTTTGCTTTGGTCTCAACCTGTCTTGTTAACTTAATAGGCATGGAGCTTTTCCGCATCTTCTATATTTATTATCTACGAATCTGTCCATTTCCACGAATCACATATTTTGTGGAAGTCAATGCAGGAAGCCCCATTGGTCCCCTTACGTGTAGCTTTTGCGTACTGATGCCAATTTCCGCACCGAAGCCGAATTCAAAACCATCAGTAAAGCGGGTCGATGCATTATGATAGAGCGCCGCGGCATCGACGGACGTGAAAAACTTGCTGACGTTTTCCTCATTCTCTGTAATAATCGCTTCGGAATGCATGGATCCATAAGTATTTATGTGATTAATCGCTTCTTCAACAGAGGAAACCATTTTGACTGCTAGCGTGAGAGATAAAAATTCTGTTCCCCAGTCTTCTTCTGAAGCAGGTACAATAGAAGAATCAATTGCCAATACTTTATTATCACCACGTAGCTCTACTCCTCTTTCCTTCAAGAAAGAAAATAGTTCGCTACCAAA
Source organism: Bacillus sp. XF8 (assembly GCF_017498755.1). Taxonomy (NCBI): domain Bacteria; kingdom Bacillati; phylum Bacillota; class Bacilli; order Caryophanales; family Bacillaceae; genus Bacillus; species Bacillus sp. XF8. The sequence goes on from NZ_JAGDQK010000017.1 coordinate 30,527, forward strand.
TCGCTGCGCCCACTTTTCATGAAGTATAATCGTTTCGATTGCATTACATACAGATGGACGCTGCTTTTTGGCATTTATGATAATATCAAATGCCATTTGTTTATCCGCTGTTTCATCAATGAAAATGTGACAATTTCCCGCACCTGTTTCCAATACAGGAACAGACGCTTCTCTCACTACAGTATCTATTAACTTCTTGCCACCTCTTGGGATAAGAACATCCAAGTACTCGTTTAATGTAAACAGCTGCTTTGCGCTATCTCGTGACGTATCTTCAATAAGCTGTACGCTTTCTGGAGACAAGCTTGTTTGTTTGAGCGCTCGGTGAATAACAGCAACGATGGCTTTGTTAGAAAAAGTAGCGGAAGAACTACCACGCAAGATCACTGCGTTTCCTGTTTTCAAGCAAATTGTGGCCGCATCTACCGTTACGTTTGGCCGCGCCTCGTAAATCATCCCGACAACACCTAGTGGCACGCGCATCTCCTGAATAGACAATCCATTCGGTCTTTCCCATGCGGTTACATATTCTCCAACAGGATCACGCAAATCAATCAGCTGCCGGATACCCTCTGTCATATCAATAATGCGCTGTTCATTCAGCATAAGGCGATCAAGGATAGAAGCAGAAAATCCTTTTGCCTTACCTTCTTCGATATCCCGTTTGTTCTCTTTTAAAATATAAGCTGTTTCTATTATCAATTGATCAGCAATCGCGGCAAGTGCCTCGTTTTTTTGATCTGTGGATTTGAGCACAAGTTCTCCAGCAATCTTCTTCGCTTTTTGTCCCTTTGCCAACACTTCATTCATTTTCATTTCCTCCTTTTAAAGATTAAAAAGTATAAAATTCGAGGCTTGTTTCACTCCGCCCACTTGGCACTACCATTTAAGCCTTTCCTGCCTAGATATTAGTTGTATTGATTGAAGAATTAGAGTCAGATTTATAACGGTGGCCTCTATGCTCTACACTTGGATGAGTCCACTCTATTCTTAAAACGAAACCCAATTATCTCTATGGATGACTTCATAGCTTTGCCTTTCGCCTCGCGTTTGAATATCATGGCTCTGCATACCTTTTAAATCCCTCAGTTCCTCTGCACTGTATCTGCACTGTCCTTTCCCTATCACGCGCCCTTGTTGCGTTACGACCTCCACGACTTCGCCCGCTTGGAAGAATCCTGACACACTAGTAACACCAGCTGGAAGAAGACTCTTTCCATGCTGAATGATAGCAGCGGCTGCCCCCGCATCTACTTCAATTTGTCCGCTAACAAGCGAATGTAGCGCAATCCATTGCTTGTTCATCTTAATCACTTTTTGAGGAGCATTACCGATATACGTTCCATCACCTTTCCCCTTCAAAACATCTAAAAACTTCTCCTGTCCACGTCCTGTTCCGATGAATACACTCACTCCGAGAGATAGTGCCGTCTTTGCAGCATCGATTTTCGATTTCATACCGCCGGTTCCAAGTTTTGAGCCGGCATCTCCAGCAAGAGAAGCGATTTCTTCCGTAACCTCAGGGAGAAAATAATATTTTTTCGCGTCCGCATTTTTCTGGGGATTTTGGTCATATAAACCGTTCACATCCGTAAAAATCATGAGCATATCCGCCAAGACAAGCCCGCTTACTAAAGCAGACAACATGTCATTATCACCAAATGTCAGCTCCTCTAAAGAAATAGAATCATTTTCATTGATTATAGGAAGAGCGGAACGATCTAGTAGCTCCCCTAAAGTGGCGTAGGCATTACTGTATTGTTCTTTTCTGGAGAAATCGCTTCTCGTCAGCAAGAGTTGCGCGGTAACGATCTTATATTTACGGAATTCTTCCGTATACGCCTGCATTAACAGACTTTGCCCAACAGCCGCGGCAGCCTGTTTTCCTTTTATTGTCACAGGTCGGCTTGGATATCCTAGAGCGGAAAAACCTGCAGCGACAGCCCCAGATGTTATCAGCAAAACTTCATGTCCTTCCTGTTTCAGCCGCGCCATAGCAGCAACGTGATCTGAAAACTGTTCCTCAGAGATGCCACCATGATTAGCTGCCAAAGAACTGCTTCCAATCTTCACAACAATTCGTTGTTTTTTCACTTTTGTACCTCCTAGTCTAAATTCAAAGTTTTTTGTAAATTCCGTTTCTATACATGTAGTTTGCAGCAATGTCTCTTCTCATCAATGCTGCCTATCTAGTAATAAAGAGCAAAATAACAATGACCGCTTCGCCCTTAATAAAAAGGACGAAACGGTCATTGTTCCGCGGTACCACCTTCATTGATATAAATATCCACTTGGTGCCTATAACGCAGGCGTACGCCTAAACTTTCATTTAAGACTCAGGGATAGGTTCGATACTTTCTATACGAGGAATCTTTCAGCCGGTGAATTCCACTCTCTTGCGCAAGAAGACATATTTACTAGTTCCCTTCAACGATTTCCAATTTAATTTTTATTCATTATGCAATATGGTGCATTTTTGTGTCAAGAAATATTTTGAAAAATTAATAGGGTGACAAGTTTTAAGTATGAAATTATGTACACACTGTATTAACATCACCATATCTAGAAAACGTTAATATAACAATACCTTATGCCTTATTCATAAATATAAAACCTTCTAAACATCTCTTAGCGAACAACAAAAAGAGCTATTCATGTCAAAGCATACAACTTCCCTTTTTCTTTATGCGATTGATAGGATGTGTTGCTCTTCTCCAACATGATTTTTAATGTTACCGAGTGGTATATAACACAAAATATTAAATTATAGTGCATGTACTTTTATAGTGTTGAATAAAATTGATTTCTTTATTTTTTGTATTGCAAAAAGTAATACACTCTCTTAAAATGTTTTTTTATATTGTATGGGATATTATTAAATTTTTTCAAAATAATAATTTCAAACCAATAAAATTGATTTTAAAAGGAGCAAGATCGAGTTATTATGGACAAACAAATTGGATTCATCGGGTGTGGAAACATGGGTATGGCTATGATTGGCGGGATGATAAACAAAAATATAGTGTCTTCAGATAAACTAATTTGTTCAGATTTAAACGTCATTAATCTAAAAAATGCTAGTGAAAAATATGATATAACTACAACTACTGACAACAATGAAGTAGCTAAAAATGCTGATATTTTAATTTTATCAATCAAGCCAGACTTATACTCATCAGTAATTAACGAAATAAAAGAGCAGATAAAAAACGATGTAATAGTCGTAACTATTGCTGCGGGAAAAAGCATTAAGAGTACTGAGGATGCTTTCGGTAAAAAGTTAAAGGTTGTAAGAGTAATGCCTAATACACCTGCTCTTGTTGGAGAAGGAATGTCTGCGTTATGTTCTAATGAAATGGTTACAGAAAAAGATTTAGAAGATATACTAAATATATTTAATAGTTTTGGTCAAACAGAAATTGTAAATGAAAAATTAATGGATGTTGTAACATCTGTAAGCGGCTCTTCTCCAGCATATGTATATATGTTTATAGAAGCCATGGCAGATGCTGCTGTACTAGAAGGTATGCCAAGAAATCAAGCATATAAATTCGCAGCCCAAGCTGTATTAGGTTCTGCAAAAATGGTACTGGAAACAGGAATACATCCAGGCGAATTGAAAGATATGGTTTGTTCTCCAGGTGGAACGACAATAGAGGCTATAGCAACACTAGAGGAAAAAGGTTTAAGAACAGCTATCATTTCAGCTATGAAACGTTGTACTCAAAAGTCAGTTGAATTATCCAGTCTAACTAAAGATTAAAACAAAGTTTAAAGGAGACCGATAAAGATGTTGTTAGCTAAGTACACATATCTAAGAACAGTTCTAAACCATGTTCACATTTAATTTACATGATGTCTCATTACCAATAGCAACCCAAACGGACAATTTCATACCTACTTGATTTTGTCCGTTCTACCTTTTAATTATTCCAAAATAATTTTATGCATTTCTATTTTCATGCCTCTTTTGAGCTTCTAGTCTTACACCCTCCCTATTTTCTGTAGCACATCCTGTATAATTACCTTCACAAAAAATAAATTCATGTTTAACATTGTAAATTGCAAAAAAGGGTCTGTTGCAAAGATTCTCAAACGTCGTTAAACTTTAGAAAAAAAGTCATGAGGAGAATACTACGTAGGATATTTTAATGGAAAACAATTCAAATAGGATATTATTTTTGTTATTATTGGTTTGATAACCGAAAATTAAAACTCTACAAACAAGAAAGGTTGGCAATTTACCAACCTTTCTTGTTTACTATCAATCAATTTAAAAAAAGAAAAATTTTGGTTTAGGGGTAATCTAAAATATTAGCTTGATGGTGCTGGGGTACACCAATGTACTAACATAAAACCCACGCTAATACATTTTATAGAAGAGAAAACTTGATTTTCGTACGCTAATGGTTTTCTAAGCTATAAAAACGCACTAAACAGTTTGGGTCCCTTGGTATAAAAGGATTCCTGACGATATCCAACTTTTTATAATGAGATGTTATGTTAACCCCCTATGAATATGATATACAACCAAAATTACACAACATATCTCTTTTCCTGAATGTTACAATTAGGAAAAAGGGGGAAACTCAATGAATTTTCTCATACAAGGTTTTGATGCTATATTCAATATACTATATGCGTTTTTTTCAAAAGGAATTTGGATAGTCCTGTTCTTCTTTTTCTTGAATAAGTTGTACGAGAACCAAAGATTGGTGGCAATATCACGTGTGATTACTCCCGTTCTTCTCGGACTTTATCTCTTATACATTATTCTAAGACCACTATACCACTCTCTCTAATAGGATAGGTTTGCAATATATTTATGAAACTTATAAGCTTCTAGATATATTGACTTCCGATAATGCAAAGTATTAGCAAGGAGTTCTAAATATTGAATATTCCTTTTTTAGGTCTAATTCTACAAGTAATCTTTTTTCTATCAATGACGCTTTTCAGTTTTGTAAGAGTGTATTTTTTGGATAATTATTCTGTCTATCCAGTAGCTCTAGTTGATTTATTTATAGGATTAACAAGTTTTATCTGTGGTTTATACGGAGTAATAAAGAAAATAAAATCATTTCTCTCTTTATTCGTTATAATCTCAGGTCTATTCATTTGTTTCTTTTTTATTTTTGTTTATCTTTTACCTGAAGCGGGCACCCCTCCCGCTATTCCTTGGTTGTATTCTAAATAAAAGAAATCCTTTTAACTTCTAATAACGATAATTATGTAAAAAGTAAAGCCGTCCTGATAGACGGTTTTTTTGTATTTTTTGCTTAGCGTGGGGTTTTTCCGAAATCCTGGCGGTACCCCATACCCATCAACTTAAGAATTTTTACTATCCCCATGTATAAAAAACGTTATTTTTTTCTAAACCAATTATATTTAGTTTTATAAAACTAAATTATTATAACATGTATAAAAATCCCTTCAAAAGTTAAAATGTACCCTATAGGATAGACACTAAAAAAGTCTCCCTATTGGTTTTTTTGTATATAATTAAGAAAAATATAAAGACTGGGGAAAATTATGAGTAAAAAGGTTTTTACAGAGAAAGAAATTAAGCGTATATTTATTGGCGAAAAAGAGAAAGGCAAGCTTCCAAGACAAATCTTTGAAGAATGTGGGTTTGATGTAGAAATCTTGGGAATGGATAGAATCAAGGCAGCGAGTAAAAGATGGCGAAAAGCTTACAATGAAAATGGGATTAGTGGCCTACGTGACACTAGATCTGGAAATTTAAAACGTTCTAGAGAAAGAGAAATGACTCTGGAGGAGAAGAACGCTCGCTTAGAAGCTCAAATTAACTTACTAAAGGCAGAAAACGAACTGTTAAAAAAGATTCGTTTGATAGAAAGGGGGCTAAAAAAGTAGTCCTCCCTTCTAGCCAAAAATATATCCTGATTCGCTCGGTGATAGAAATATATCAACTCAAACATATGGTGAAATACCTATGTGGAGTAGCTGGTGTCTCAAGAAGCGGTTATTATAACTATTTCTCTGTGAAATCACAGGAACAAAGACGTAAAAAAGATAAGAAGGATGAAGGAGTAAAAGAGCTCATCCTAAAAGCCTTCCATTTCAAGGGTTGCAAGAAAGGGGCTCGTCAAATCAAAATGACTTTGGCGGGTCAATTTCAGGTTGTCTACAATTTGAAGCGTATACGACGAATTGTGAAAGCTACAAAAGAACATCGAGTTGTGCCAAACATATTGAATCGTCAATTTAAGCAAGAAATCCCTGGTAAAGTTCTTCTAACAGATATCACATATTTATTTTATGGAAAAGGTCAGAAAGCCTACTTGTCGGTCATTAAAGATGGTTCGACTAGTGAAATTTTAGCCCATCATATATCAGAACGTATGACAGTAGAATTAGCTACAGATACTCTTCTAAAGTTAAAAAGGAACAAAAACTTCCAGAAAGCAAAAGATGCCTTGATTCACTCAGATCAAGGAATTCAGTATACGCACCCTAACTTTCAAAAAGTAGTTAAGAAACTAGGGTTACAACAATCCATGTCAAGAAGAGGAAACTGTTGGGATAACGCTCCCCAAGAATCTTTCTTTGGCAATCTTAAAGATGAAGCCTCTATTAAAGCATGTACAACTTTAGATGAATTAAAAAATGAAATTAAACAATATATGATTTACTACAATCACTACAGATACCAATGGAATTTAAAAAAGATAACCCCTGTGCAATACAGAGAGCATCTTCTTCGAGCTGCCTAGGCTTTTTTTAATGTCCTTTACAAAGAGTACAATTTAAGTACTGAAGGGATTTTTCATTCTTATAATCAATGTTATCAGATATTAGAGGTTATTACTTCTTACTGGCTTCGAAGTATGGCTCCAACCAAGGTTCATATTCTATAACAATTTGGCGAAGTATCTCCGCTAAGTTTGCAATTTCCCATTGTGCCCCGCTTCCTATAATATGGCGAAATAGACGATCAGTATCGGTTCCATTTTCCCCATCTGTTGCCTGTTTTTGTTGATACTTTTCATATTCCGTACCTTCGAATAAATTTGAAGGTACATTAGAAGAATAACAAGTTCGTATTGCTGTAAAAGCGACCTTTCATGCATTTGGTGTTGATGCTATAAGTGTTGCTTTTAATTCTTATTCTTGTTCCATTGTTTGTGAAGTCATTAAACATTCTCCTAAGTTTTAAGTATTAAGTATTAAAATTTTTCTTTATCCGCATTTCTTTTTTCGTATACATGAAAGTAATACTCATAAGGATTTTTATCATCTTGAATTCCTTTTTCAATAAGTATCTCTTGTCATAAGGAAAGATCAATATTTGGAAAGAAACGATCCCCTTCAAAAGGAGCATGGATCTTGGTCATATATAGTTTATGAGTGTAGGGAAGAAATTGTTGATAGATTTCCTCTCCTCCAAGAATAAATACTTCTTGCCCTTCGCATTTAGAGAGAGCATCTTCAATTGAATAAGCTATATGGCAGCCTTCAGCTATATAATTTTGATTTGTTATTAGGACAATATTTTTACGTCCCTCTAAAGGTTTTCCTATCGATTCATAATTCTTTCTTCCTAGAATAATAGAATGTCCCATAGTAACTCGTCTTAAGTATGCCCAGTCATTCGGAAGTCTCCATGGAAGATCATTGTCTTTACCAATTACATTATTTTCTCCTACTGCAACCATTGTGGATATTATCATATTTTTATCTCCTTATCAAAGAAATACGGACTGTATTTATAATAAAAATTATTTAATTAAGATATTTATATTATAAAATTTTAGAAGGCCGGAAGGAAGAATATTATTGTAACAATAAGGTTCAGTCTAATACACTTTTTCATGGAATAAATTAGAAAGGATGGCGTGTTTTTATGAATCTTTCGATTGAAGATGAATTACAATTATTTGCTGAAGAACTGCATCAACATTTTAGTCTCTCATCTTTAGAAGACCTTGCTAGAAAATTAGGTTTTGTACAACGAAAACGTAAGTTTTCAGCACATGACTTAGCTGTTCTCTGTGTCTGGATGAGTTAACGAGTAGCGAGTGATTCTTTAGTTCGACTGTGTAGTCAACTTCATGCTGTTACGGGAACTCTTGTGAGTCCAGAAGGACTAAATAAGCGTTTCAATAAAAAAGCTGTTTGCTTTTTAAAAGATATTTTCTCTGCACTATTACAAAATAAAATCATTGAGAAAACAAAAGAAATCTGCATAATTTTCAAAAATGGTACCTATTTAGGTTTATTTGGCATGCACAATTTTTAAGAATATACTTATACATTGAGGACACTTTAGTTTTAATGAAAGAAAGTTCATTTTGTTTTCATTCTTAAGTTGATGGACATGTATGGTGACCCCAAATAGAAAAAGCGTGTTTTGAAAAAAGATTGATCAAAACACGCTCTTAATATTTTTAAATGTTTGATTATTTTCGCGCTCTTTATTCCAGTAAAGCATTTGTTAATATAAGAGAATATTTTTTATGGTTAACTTTTTGAGTATTAAACAGTGCGATTCTGGATTGATAACCTTTGAATCTTACATATTTGTCAAAGAAATAATCATTTTGACTCCTAATTTAATGCTCCATCATCTCGTGAGCAATATCATGTCCATCCATTTCTGATGGGTAGTAGGTAGGCCAGTGTATGACTTCATCCAATAAAGCTTCACGGTCGTCACCCCAATACAGGTGGTAGTGACCAGCTTCATTCGGATAGATACTATGATCACTAAATTGAATATACTGAGGAACTCCTTCAGCTTTTTCTGCTAGTTTAAATATGTATCTTACACCTCTATTTCCCGCATCATATGTCAGAATTTCGTACCCATCATAGATATACTTACTAGAATATTCTTCTCCATTTTTGAAGAATGTTACAGTATCCCCTTGAACCACGATACGGTTAACATCTGTTTGATACCCTTCATTATAATACTCCTTATATTCTTTAGCTGTCATGTTACCTGTATGTTCCGCTTTATAAGCAAATACCTCATCAAGCGTTCCATTTTGTAAATATGGATATACAGATTGCCAGTCTCCTTCCCAATCGGAGAGTGATCGATTCTTCACTTGGCTGTCTTCAAAATAACCTTCATAAATTTTTTCTGTTTCTTCATCATGTGCATGACTATGGCTGTGCTCATGGCCGTGATCGTGTTCACTTTCATGTGTGTGACTTTCAGATGTTTGCTCTTGCGTTTCAGAAGAGCCTTCTGCAACTGCTGAGGATGGTGATGTTTCATTAGACTCGCCTTCGGATGAACCTGAAGCCTGACAGCCTACCAATACTAGTAGTGAACTAATAGTTAATATGCCTACCCTCTTTGCAAATGAAATCCTCATTATAACACCCCTCCCTTAAATCGTAATCATTACGATTAAAATTATACATATATTTTGTGTAAACATCAAAGGAAAAATACTCCAATATCGATGAATGGATGATCCTATCCAGAAATCTTCGTAGACTATTACAAGTGGCTCTGGTGCAAAAACTTCAGGACAATTGCAATGAATCTATAAATCTTGGACATACTAATACTATTACTCTATAAAAGTGTGTGATCAGTATGAAAAAACAAAATTTGTTCAAATGGAAGCATTATCGGTCCGACATTATTTTGTTAACGGTTCGTTTGATGTAAATGATGGAGAAATGCGGCCTATCCATGGCTCACACAACTATGATGCGTTGAGTTCATCAGTATGGCCCTGAATTGGACAAACGGATCCAACGTCACCTTAAACAAACAAATGACTCTTGGAGAGCCGATGAAACATATATCAAAGTAAAAGGTCAATGGGTGTACCTGTATCATGCTGTTGATTCGAAAGGAAATACAATCGATTTTTTCTAAGCAAAACAAAAAATCAGAAGGCTGCAAAGCGACTTTTCAAGAAAGCTTTGCGTTCTTTTCATATTTCAAAGCCTCGTGTGATTACAGTCGATAAAAATCCAGCTTATCCAATAGCAATTAAACAGTTGAAAAAAGGAAAAAGCATACCTAATAGTATGCAACTTAAACAACAAAAGTACTTGAATAACATAGTAGAACAAGATAATTGCTTTATAAAGAAGCGAATCCGTTCTATGCTAGGGCTCAAATTTTTTATACAGCTACATCCATTCCTTTTGGATTAGAAGCCATGCATATGATTAAAAAGAATAGATTGTTTTACGAGATTAGTCTGTCCAAAATCAGAAAGAATTCATCCACCAATTGTTTTGGCTTACAGCATAAGATACGATTCCGCTAGGAATATATGCAATTTATTCTCGTTTCAGAACCGAATATAGCATACATATAATAAGGGAATGCAGTACAGATCAGTATACAAGCATTCCCTTGCTATTATTATGTATTTTAGTTTATTTCATTTACAGCTTTTTCTATATTCAGAATACCATGTCCATATTCAAAAGAAATACCTATAGGTGTAGTAGTCTTTTTTAAGATATTTTCCACTTCTATGTTGGTAAGTTGTGGTTTTTTTTCTAATAATAAAGATATACTTCCTGTTACATAAGCAGCAGCCATTGAAGTACCACTTTTTATTGTATATTTTTGTTTTGGTGAGGTACTTAAAATTTTTTCTCCAGGAGCCATTATATCTATTTTGTTTCCTTGACTTGATGCAAACCATCTTTGTTTTTGTTTATTTACAGCTCCCACTGAAATAACATTTTTATATTTTGCTGGATAAGTAATAGTATCTTCATCAAAAAAACCTGTATTACCAGCTGATGCAACTAAAATAATATTTTTTTCATGTGCTTTATTTATAGCACTTTCTAAAGCATCTGATTTTTGATATCCTCCGAAACTCATTGAAATAATCCTTATGTTATTTTTTATAGACCATTCAATTGCTTGAATGATGTTGCTATATTTTCCATTTTCTTTTTTGTCAAGAACTTTCAAAGAATAAATTTTTGAAGATGGTGCGATACCCACAACGCCAATTGAATTATCTTTTGCACCTATAATTCCTGATATATGTGTTCCATGATCACTTTCATCAGCATAGCCATTTGTACCTTCTATAAATGTAATACTCCTTCTGATATTTATGTCTGCATGATTCATATCGACACCTGTATCTAATATGGCAATAGATATATTTTTCCCCGTTAAACCGGTATTATTTTTAATTGACGGAATATTAAGTAAATCGATTCCCCAATCATTTTTTTGCTCTAAAGCTTTAACATTTTGATTTATTTCTATACTTTTTATTTTGGGATTTTGTATTAATTCTTTAATCTTACTTTTTGAAATTTGTACGTTTGCTATATTTTCAAAATATGCTTCTTTCATTATTCCTGTGTACTCTTCTATAAGTTTAGGATCTACTTTTTCTTTGAATGTTATCAAATAATTTGTTTCATCTTCTTTATTGGATGCTAAACTTTGTACTGGAGAAAATGTTATACAGATAAGTATAAGCGATATATATATAAATGTTTTTTTCATACATTTAAACCTCTAAAGTGTTTTTTATTTTTTACATATTTGTCTAATATTAAATCTATTAATACCATAATAATGGATATAATTAATGAACCTATCATTGTTAGATGTAAGTCTTTGATAAATTTTTCAGTAATTAAATAGAAAGTAATTGTGTATATAAATATTGATCCTATGATATTTATAACTTGAGGTAATTTAAAATACTTAGAAAAACCAGTAAAGAAACCTTTAAAGAATATTTCGAATATAAAAGTTATTCCTATCGATAATATAGATAGGAAAAGAATGTCATACAAATTTTTTGATTTTAATAAGTGAGGAAAAAGATTTTCTATTCCTAGACAAATAATAAATAGTATTATAGATGGAATAATCGTAAGTAAAATTATTACAAACGCACCGACAAAAGCTGATAATATAGTTAAAAAGAAACTTTCTTCATTTTTTGTTTGTTTAGAGCTGTTTTTGTCGAGGATATAGTAAAAAAAACCTAATATAATGAATGATATTAATAACATTGCTAAGAAAATTTTCATAAAATCACCTATCCATTGTTTTATTTATACAAAAAAGATTCAGTGTATGCTGAATCTTTTTTGTATAATATATTATAAGCCAAAGAATAATACTATCCAATGTGCAATTATAGCGGCATCACCTGGAGGAATTCCTAAACTCACTAAAAATGATGCTAATGCCCATTCTTGAACATCTCCAGCTTTTTCAATCCAGTTAGCAATTTTATTAAGGTTGTTTGATAGAATCTTAGAAGCTTTAGGTGAAATTTTGTTACCTAATTTTGATACTAACCATCCTGCTTTTCTAATAGCTTGCGCGGCTAATTTTGTTTTCCATCCTTGTGCTGAAACATCTCCTTCAGTAGCTGTTTGTGTTATTGGTGCTGGAGCTTTTTTTTGGGTGTTAAAATTAGATGTGTTTTCTGCTGCAAAAGATGCTGTAGGTAAAGTTGTAGCTAATACTGAAAAAGCTAATGCCCCACCTAGAACTTTAGTTTTAATTGACACTTTAAAATTCCTCCCCTATGTTGTGATACGTAACAGAATTAAAATAAAAATCTTGTACAAGTTTTAATCCCATTACCGTTTACATACAAATATTATCATGAAAGCATTTTTTTGGATATTGAATAAAAATTATATATTTCACATAAATATAACATTTATAAAATTATATTTCTTTTTATATTCTTTAAATCTTATAAATAATCATGTATATATATATGTATATACATGATTATTTACTTGTTAATTCAATAAAACATTCTGTATTTTATTAATTAAATACAGAATGTTTTGATTTTTTTGATCATAACACAGGAATGTCTAGTATATTATCTTTTTCTTCTATATTAATTCCAATATAGTTAAGTGTGACTTGTGGTGTACTATGATTTAAAATTTCTTGCAACATGGCTACATCTTTGGTTTGTTTATAGAACGAATAGCCGAAGGTTTTTCGCATGGTGTGAGTACCAATGGATTCTATACTGGCAAAGTCTCCGGCTTTTTGCAATTGTCAATAGGCCTGGATCTTACTAATTGGTTGATCCCCTTTCCGAGATGGGAATAACTAGATACTTTGAACGGCTTGAGCGTATTCATATACTTCGTCAAAAATAGAAGTTAACCATCCGTTCTTTCTTCGTTTTTCTTTTTTTTAGTTTGAACTCTTTTCTTTTTTTACGTTTCAATTCCAAGACACTTTTAGTTTCTAATTGGAGTAGATCACCTATTCGTAGACCTGTATTGATTCCAGTAATGAATAAAAAACAGTGGCGTTTTAAAGCCCGTTTCATGTCTCCGATCTGTTCTTTACTTCGGATAGGTTGGACATCAATGAGATGTGTTTTTTTGTTCATGGTTTTTTCTATCTCTTTATTTATAGCGTTTTGAATATATACTTTTGGTATGTATTTTGAGGATAGCAGGGAAATTGGGATAAGGTCAATGTTTGTGGGAATATGAATGTAAACTGATATTTAAAAGTAATAAGAGAAAAACGAAGGAAGTATGTTGCAATGAATAAAGGAGATGCTATTTTACGATTACTTATGGAAATGAAATTTGAAATAAAAGAATTACAAGAACAAATTGAACGAATGCAAAAATCTCTGGAAAACATAGAGAAACAAAGCCTACCTAAAAAAAGTGAAACCTCTTCGACTGTTTTGAAAGGGAATCGTGATTGGAAATATCCCTCTAAAATGAAATGATGCTTCAGGAATCGAAAAGGGACGTCTCAGTATTCATTAGCGAGGATAGGAATCTCATATTGGTCTAGTACCAGCGTTCTTATAACCAGGGGCAAAGTAATCCATATATTCATGTATTGATAAATTCAAAGGTTATAGAATTTATTATTATTAGCACTTCCTGTAACATAAACGTTCGATTTTGTTATAAAATAAAATCCTTTGCCCAATTTACACTTTTTCTTTTTCAGTATTCTTTTTAGCTTCCATTTGAACAAACTTTCCTTTTCCGTACTGATCGTGCACCTTTTTTAGAATCATACTATCAGTATGTCAAAGTTTAGGAGAATACTTGCAAGATTCCTGGGATTTTTGCACCAAAACCCATTTTTCTAGCATTTAACCTTTGAAAAAATCTGTCTTTTTTGGTTAGATTTTGTAGTATTGATTGTAAATTAAATATACATTTCTATTAGAATTTGTTCGACAGCACTTCAAACGATTATTGTTTTACTTACATTTATATAGATAAAGGTTCACTTGAAGTGCCTGATATCAACACTTTTACAAGTACGGCATTGGAATCGCAACAGAAGAGTCTATTTAAAATATTTGTTCATATTTTTAGATAGTATTTTCCATTTGATAATTATGAGACTATAATTTAGCGACTATTTTTTCTATGTTATTTGTATTAAGAGTGAAAACTATCGGACAAAAGGACAGTCTATATTAAAGTTTTCCAAAAGTATAACTAGTTTATAATTTGAATATTTTTATGCATGTTATTTATTGGTAAAAAAAGGGATACCATAAATTTTCACCTTAATAAAACGAGAGTTACCAGAGCAGTCAAGTGCTTTTTTAAGAAACCTTGGCTGCTTTTCATGGTTCAAAACTTCTAAGGAGGAGAAAGTATGAGTGAATTACATTTTATGAATCTAGAAGAACTGAATAATGAATTGAACAAATCCGATAGTGGTGTTTATTTAATTACAGACTATAACGACAACATTGTTTATGTAGGCAAGGCTTTTAGTATAAAGAGTAGAGTTTCAGCTCATTTTAACAGTTATTCCAACACTCAGGAGTATGCACATTTATTTAATAAAGTAGCGTACCTCATTGAAGATAGTTTATTAAAACGTTCTTTATTACAGATTACTTATATGATTAAATATAAAACAGTATTAAACAAAGAAGTTCAAAAGGAGTTCCCAGAATTATATACTCAATACATTAAACAGACAAATAAAAAATCCATGTTATTAGAAATTGATGAAGCTAAAGAAAAAGGGAAAATAGAAAATGTAGCAAGAGATATAGAAAAAAAGAAACGACAAGAAGTTAAACTACAAAAAATTGAAACAGAAAAACAACATCAGTCTGCATTGGAATTAAAAGAACTTCAAAAGAAAAGGACAAGAGAAAGAGATAAGTTAAAGAATGACTTAGTAAAATTAGTTGGTGGAAAAACTATGTTTTATGAAATAATTTCTTTGTTAGACAATGGGTATAACCATCATGTCCTCGCTAAAGTATTGAGCATAGAACTTCAAACATTAATTACAATTAAAGAACACCGAAACGATTTCCGTACACCACGTAATCATAAGAGGATGATAAAGCATCAAGATATAATGCATGCTTTATCTGGTAAAAAGAATTTAAGAAATCTAAGGTTAAACCATTGACTTTAAAGTAGCAAATCCGCTTTTTTTGACGAGTTTCTTCTATTATATATATTGTTCTTCTTAAGAGACAGATTTTGAGTTCCTCTGTTAAACGTAAAAAACCTTCTTGGTTCTGGTGCAAATATTTAAGAAAGATATGTAAAAAGGCAAAACGTTTTCTAATGAAGTTTGACTTTAAGCAACTATTCCAAATAGTTTCTGGATAAACTTTACTTGATTTTTGACGGACTTATCCCTCAAAATAAGTTGTCCTTTTTTAATCATGTGCATCGTTTCTATCCTAGAAATAATGGATGTAGTTGTAAGCAAAAAATTTCATGTCGTTGTACATAGGTTGAATTTAAGTAGCATAATTCTGTATCTATACAAGAAAGTCTAAACGGAATTTTTAAAGTATTAAGTTCTTATTTTCCCCCTAATGTGAATTTAAAACAGAGGCACGATGTTTTAAATAAAGTTAAGGTGTTTATGATGCTATATTTTTTTGAGTGAAGGATTCTAAAGTGACTGCGTACAAAATTTTTTCAAATGAACTTTAACACAGTAAGGTACAATACTAATCTGTCTCTTTCGTAAAGGGCATTTCGAAAAAAATTATGTAACATAAAGAAGCTGATTTCTGTATTCAACAGAAGTCAGCTTCTTTAAATTTCACTGATATCTATGTTACCCAACTATCGATATGATTATTAATAGAATTTCCTGTGGTTATTATCTCGCGATTTTATCATGTGCTTTTGAAATCGTTTCCTCATTTAAATTACTGTGTTTTATCGAATAAATGAAATATATTACTGCTCCAATAGTGATCCAAATACTAAAGTACAACCATGTTCTTAACGGTAAATTTAGCATTAAGAACACACAACATATAATTGAAATGCTTGGTAATACGGGTACAAACGGTACCATAAATCCACGTTTTAAATTTGGGTGTGATTTACGGAGGATAATAACTGATACACAAACTAGCGCAAATGTTACTAAACTACCAATATTAACTAAATTAACTAATTCTTTCAAATTAATAAATCCAGCTATCACAGAGCTTCCTATTCCCGCCAATCCGATTATAAAGGTGGGTGCTCCAGTCTTCTTATTAACCTTCGCAAGTGATTTTGGTAACAGTCCATCACGACTCATTGCAAAGAATACTCGTGTTGCTGCATACATATTCGAAAAAATAACAGCCATAAGGCCAATTACAGCACCTGCAGCAATTACACCAGCGACTTTTCCTTGCCCTACAACTTCCATTACATAAGCCATTGCCTCAGGCACATTTAATTCTTTATAGGAAACCATCCCTGTCATAACAAGGCATACTATAACATAAATAAGTGTACATATGATTAACGATACAATAATACCGATGGGAAGATTACGGTGTGGATCTTTTACTTCTTCTGCTGAAGTTGCTAATATATCAAAGCCCGTAAAAGCGAATAATATGGCTGCTCCACCAGCAAAAACTCCACTTAAACCGTATGGTGCAAACGGTACCCAGTTCTCTGGCTTTACATAGAATATACCAACTAAAATAAATAATACAACCATTCCAATTTTAATCAATACCATTGTATTATTGATACGTTTACTTTCCTCCGTACCACGCGATAACATCCATGTTAATATCAATATAATGATTACCGCTGGTAGATTCACAATGCCACCTTGCGATGGAATCGTTAATAGGGATTTGGGTATCTCTAATCCAAAGCCCTTTATTAAATTGTGGAAATACCCTGTCCATCCACCAGCGACAGCCGCTGTTGCCAAGATATATATTGAGAGTAACGTCCAACCTACTAAATGAGCCACAAACTCACCAATTGTTGCATAGGAGTACGTATATACACTACCTGACGTCGGGAGTGTAGAAGCAATTTCTGCGTAACATAATGCTATAAATGTACAAACAATCGCTGCAAGTGCAAATGAAAAAATAACTGCTGGACCAGCATCTTTTGCTGCTACTAATCCAGTTAACACAAGAATTCCCGTTCCAATTATCGAGCCTATCCCTAACATAATTAAATCAAATGCTCCTAATGTTTTTGTTAGGGTCTTACCTTTATTATGTTCTAACAATTGTGTAACAGATTTTTTTTTAAACAACTTGTTCATATTCTCAGTATCCCCTTTAAAAAATAAGGTATGTTCTTCTAACTCTTTTGGTATATATAAATTTACTTAGATATTAGCTAGCCCAAAACTTTACATTATGTGGATTTAAAATATTCGATAAATTTATCGATACTTTTTTCAGAATCTTTATAGGAATAGATTCTATTTTTTTCTCCTTCATCCAATGTTCAACAAAAATTAGCTACAATTTATTTATAAATAGATTGTAGATATTTTGAGTGACTCCCAAAACAAAGAATAACAGATTTTTTCATTCTAAAGAGATGCTTAGTTTTATTAGCTTGATAGGGATATGGTGATATCTCATACATAATAAATTATTTATTTAATCGAATTTCACCAGAACTAAGGGTATTTTTCTTCCGTAATATGCTAAAAATATAACCGCATACACCGCCTATAATAGCTGGAAGTACCCAACCTAAACCTACACTATACAAAGGGAGAAAATGGGCGGAAAACTTATGAATTATTTCGATTTTTATTCCAGCAGCATTTAAGCCATCAAATGAACTAATAATAAATGTTAATATCAAACTCCCTTGATATACTTCAAATCTACCATTAAATACAGAGTGTAAAAATGTTAAGAATATTAAGGTAATAGCAATTGGATACATAGTCATTAATACAGGGATTGAAATCGTAATTAATTGTGTTAATCCTATATTTGCAACTAGTGTACTGAAAACAGACAAAATAATGGCAAATTTTTTGTAAGAGATCTTTGGAAATAATTCATGAAAAAAAGAAGAACAAGCAGTGATAAGTCCTACGCTTGTGGTCAAACATGCTACTGTAATCATTAAACCTAATAAAATTGCACCGTAAGAACCAAAATAATAGTCCGAAACTTTTGCTAAAACTTCAGCCCCATTATCTAAACGACCTAGTTTTTCAACACTAGAAGCCCCCATATAGGAAAGGGCAGTATAGATAAGAGCTAGGAGTGTAGCAGCAATAGCCATTGCTTTTGCACAAACAATCATAAGCTGTTTTTTAGTGGTAGCCCCTTTTTCTCTAATTGCATTCACAATAATAATCCCGAAAACAAAAGCTCCAAGAGCATCCAGAGTTAAATAACCTTCTTGAAAACCTTTAAAAAATGCATGTGATGTATACCCTTCAAAAGGTGCTTGAATTCTTCCAATCGGATGAACAAGAGCTACAACTACGAGCAATCCGATAAATGTCAATTTAATAGGAGTCAAAAATTTTCCAACTACATCAATAATTTTTGTAGGATTAAGTGATAACAAGCATGCAATTGTGAAAAATAAGATTGTAAATATGATTAATGTAACAGGACTTGCATCATTTGATAAAAAAGGTTTAATTCCAATTTCAAACGATACATTACCAGATCTAGGGATAGCGTAAAAAGGACCAATTGCTAGATAGAGAACAGTCGTAAATACAATACCAAACAACGGATGTACACGACTAGCTAAAGATTGTAAATCATTTTTACCTGAAAAAACAAATGCTGTTATTGCTAGCAATGGTAAACCAACTCCGGTAACTAAGAAACCTGCATTGGCTATCCATACATTCTTTCCAGCCATTTGACCAAGCATAGGTGGAAAAATTAAATTTCCTGCTCCAAAAAACAATGCAAATAGCATTAATCCTATAATTATGATAAAGGAAGAAGGAACTTTTTTTGACATAATAAATCCTCCGATTACAAATTTTTATACACTCTTTATTTGTTTATGTAAATTATATACTAATTTAGGTTATTCCAGCTTAGAGTACAGTAGCGGAAGGCCATGTTACGGTCCTCCTCCCCTATAAGATAATAGCAACAGGCTTTTAACTTTAAAAATGGCTTAAATTAATGGATGTGACGTTACCCCTAAACGAAGCTTCTTATTTATTAGTTAAACTGGATAATTCAACAGATTTTTGAGTACAACGTTTCATAGCTGAAATGATAGCTGTTCTTAAACCTTTTTCCTCTAGTGTTGCTACAGCTTCTATTGTCGTTCCACCTGGAGAACAAACCATATCTTTAAGTGTGCCTGGATGTATTCCTGTTTCCAGTACCATTTTTGCAGAACCTAATACAGCTTGAGCTGCAAATTTATATGCTTGAGCTCTTGGCATACCATCTAGTACAGCAGCATCTGCCATGGCTTCTATAAACATATATACATATGCTGGAGAAGAACCACTTACAGATGTTACAACATCCATTAATTTTTCATTTACTATCTCCGTTTGACCAAAACTATTAAATATATTTAGTATATTTTCTAGATCTTTTTCTGTAACCATTTCATTAAAACATAACGCAGACATTCCTTCTCCAACAAGAGCAGGTGTATTAGGCATTACTCTAACAACCTTTAACTTTCTGCCAAAGGCATTCTCAGTACTCTTAATACTTTTTCCTGCAGCAATAGTTACGACTATTACATCGTGTTTTATCTGCTCTTTTATTTGGTTAATTACTGATGAGTATAGGTCTGGTTTGATTGATAAAATTAAAATATCAGCACTTTTAGCTACTTCATTGTTGTCAGTAGTTGTAGCTATGTCATATTTTTCACTAGCACTTTTTAAATTAATGACATTTAAATCTGAACAAATTATTTTATCCGAAGGAACTATATTTTTGCTAATCATCCCACCTATCATAGCGATACCCATGTTTCCGCATCCGATGAATCCTATTTGTTTGTTCATAATAACTCGCTTTTGCTCCTTTTATCATAAATTTTATCGGTTTGAAATTATTATTCTGAAAAAATTTGTTGATATCCCGTACAGTAGAAATAAACATTGTAAACTATATCGAGACTAGTATCTTATTTCTTGTTCAACCCACCCATTAGAGTTCTGGTACAAAAATAACACGAAAGAGAATAAAACGCATATATTCCTAACGGAATCGTATCTTATGCTGTAAGCCCAAACAATTGGTGAATAAATTCTTTCTGATTTTGGACAGACTGATTTAATCTTACCCCATCACCATCAAGCCAATAACACAAACTCCCCCCTAAAATAAAAAATACGATATTCTTTCTGTAGAATTATAGGAAAGGATGGCGTTTTAGTATGTCTATTTTTGTATCTGATGAATTACAATTATTTGCTCGAGAGATTCAAAATCTTTTATCTTCAAATACCTTATGAGATTTCGCGAGAGATGTTAGCTTTTTGTAACGAACAAGTAAGTATCGGGCAAAAGGTGTATTGATTCACTCAGATCAAGAAGTTCACTATATGCCTCCTAATATCCAAAAAACAGTTAAGAAACTAGGGTTACAATAATCTATGTCAAGAAGAGGAAACTGTTGGGATAACTCTCTCAAAGAATCTTTCTTAGGCCCTCTGAAAGATGAAGTCTCTATTAAAGACTCTAGATGAATAAAAAAAGAAAATAAACAATATATGATTTACTACATATACCAATGGAATTTAAAAAGGTCACCCCTATGCAATAAAGAGATCACCTTCTTAAAGTTGCCTAGGCTTTTGCATGTCCTTTACAAGGGTACATTTTAAGAAATAAAGGGGCTTTCCATTCACATAATCATTAAAAGAAGAAGTAAAGTGGTGATAATTTTTTCGGCATTAATACTCTTTAACTAATCACCATTTTAAATAAATCTTATATAATATTTTTTAATAATTATTTATTTTAAAATTATATTTATTCAATCAAAATTGTTATTTATATAATTCCCATTATTTGAAGTGGAAGTTTATAATTAAGTTTAAGAAAATACATTTAAGTTCCAAATAATTATCGTCGTAGATAATATTAAACAGAGTGTTGCAGGAATAATCATTAAGATAGATTGATGTGCCCGAAAAATATGAGCATGAATGGCTCCGACCATGAGAACGACTAATAATATATTTGATCCCAGTGCTAAGTATTGATTCCAGATACCACCGATTATTCCTATTGCCCCAACAATTTCAACAAAACCGATTATAGACATGAACCATAATGGATATTGATAGTGTTGCCAATGTTCAATCTGAAAAGGTATACGGAAAAGTTTTATGAATCCCCCTACTAAAATAAAAATTGCTAAAACTACCTGAAGAACAATCATCATTCAAGTTCGCTCCTTTTAAGATTTTGTTCGTTTCCATTTTATTTACAAATAACTAGATATATATGTATTTTATAGATAATAGAAAGAGTAACATACATGTTTTAACGTTTTATACGCTAAGAACTAAGTAGAAGACCTTTTGCTATTCATCTATTAAAATAAGGGTTTGTTGATTTAAACCAAAGTTATAAACACGTCCTTTACATGTTTGCAAAAATCCACTCTGATAATAATCAATAGTCATTAAGTGCTTTTTTGTTAAATTTCTTAAGAACATGGATTTATCCGCTTTTTCACTACTAATCTATATAAATAGCCTGTAAGTAAAAGAATCTAAGCTAATAAAAAACCATCATGCAAACTCCCCTTATAAAGAAATTGGCAATTTCTTTATAAGGGGAGTCGAAACGCTTTCAAACCTATTCTAATAGAAACGTATCTTTAATTTATAATTAATACTACAAAATCTAATCAAAAAGTACATGATTTTACAAAAAATATTAAGTATTAGAAAAATCATCTTGGTGTCAAAACTTCAAGATAACTGCATTAACAATTAAAAAATTTTAAAAATATAGCAGGCTATCTTAGTCGGGATAGCCTGTTTCAAATACATGCAATCTTTGCTCCATGACATTTTCTTTTCTCAAGACAAATACTTATTTCAATACATTTGCCTCTTCTGTTAATCTTAATAGGTTGTTTTTAATTTCAGCCATACTGATATTTTTTCTTGAAACACCAGTTTCCATTGCAGCACGCGCAACAGCATATGCTACATGCGGCACCACTCTAGGATCAAACGGATCTGGAATGACATAGTTTACATGAAGCTCTTCTTCTGAAATTAACTCAGCTATTGCATAAACAGCTGCTAGCTTCATTTCTTCATTAATTTCTTTTGCTTGTACATCTAAAGCTCCACGAAAAACTCCAGGGAATGCTAGTACATTATTTACTTGATTAGGAAAATCAGAACGACCTGTACCAACTACTAGTGCTCCAGCTATTTTTGCTTTATTAGGCATAATTTCAGGTGTAGGGTTAGCCATAGCAAAAATAATAGGATCATTATTCATAGAACGAATCATTTCCTCATCAACTACATCTGCAGCTGATACCCCAATAAATACATCAGCACCAATAAGGGCGTCTGCTAATGTTCCCCGCTTCTGTTCTATGTTGGTAATACGAGCTATTTCTTCTTTTAGTGTATTCATGCCAACAGGTCGGTTTTCATATATTATCCCTTTTGTGTCACATAAAATAACATTTTTTACATGCATATGAAGTAACAGCTTAACAATAGCTATCCCAGCAGCACCAGCGCCATTTACAACGATTTGTACATCTTCAATTTTTTTATTTGCTAACTTAAGAGCATTAATTAGGCCAGCAATAGTTACAATAGCTGTACCGTGTTGATCATCATGAAAAATAGGAATATCACTAGATCTTCGTAAGCGCTCCTCAATTTCAAAGCATTGAGGTGCTGCAATGTCTTCTAAATTTATCCCCCCAAAATTTGGTTCTAATAATTTAACAGCCTCAACAATCTTATCTGGATTATTAGTGTTTAAACAAATAGGAAAAGCATCAATCTCAGCAAACGACTTGAAAAGTAAAGCTTTTCCCTCCATTACTGGCATAGCTGCTTTAGGCCCAATATTCCCAAGACCTAGTACTGCAGTTCCATCGGATATAATTCCAACGAGATTCCCTTTCATTGTATAATCATATACTTTACTTTCATCTTTATAAATCTCTAAGCATGGTTCAGCAACGCCTGGTGAGTAAGCAAGACTTAAATCTGTCGAATTTTGCACTTTAACTTTAGGATAAACACCGATCTTGCCCTGTTTTTCTTTATGCATTTTTAATGCTTCATCGCGTAAAGGTGACATATAATTTCGCTCCTCTAATTAAGTTTTTTATTTTCCTATAATTAAGTTAGGAATTGTTTAAAGCAAATTTTTTGTTAACTCATCTTAAACTTGATAGTTTATGACTATACGTGGGACTTCTAATATAACCATCATTTCTTTTTGATTGATTTCATATTCTTCTAAAAATTCAATTTCAGTTTATATTAATAGCTACAAAAAAAGACACAAACTAACGTTTTAAAATTTATTAATATTTCTTTTTTAATCCTTATTAACAGATTCAAATTTTTTGTTTTTGAGGTATTCAATTTCGTTAGGTTGATAGCGATGGTCTTTTTGCTCGTTCCTATGTATTAGTAATCATTATTTATTTTTATAACCTTTTAACATATCTTTTGAATAGTGATTTGGGTATAAAGCATTTAACATCTCGTATGGACTACCATTCCAATACCTTCTTAATGGCGTCCATAATTTATGTTTTATTAACCACCTTTGTGTGTAAGTAGATAGTAATTGCTCCTCTGTTAGTTTTTCCTTTTCTACAATAGTCCATTTCAGCGCCTCTAATGCTTTTTTTTCGGTCCAAAATCCGGTAGGTGTAAATTTAAATTCCCATTCTTTATTTTGACCCGGATATAATTCATTGAGCATAGAGTACGGACTGTTCTTCCATAATATCTGACAAGGAGAGATTAATTTATGAATAGTTAGCCATTTTACACTGTAAACTTGTAATAATTGAGCAGGAGTTAACTTTTCTTTCTCTTCAATAGTCCATCTTAGTGCCTCTAATGCTTTATCTTTGGTCCAAAACTTGTTTGGAGTCATACTAAATTCCCATTCTTTAAATTTATTAGGATATAAAGCGTTTATCATTGCATAAGGGCTACCATTCCAATACATAACTAATGGCGCACTGAGTTTATTTTCTTTTATCCATTTTTTTCCGTATATCTTTAGTAGTTGTACTTTACTTAGCTGTTCTTTTTCTTCAATAGTCCATTTTAATACTTCAAGAGCTTTTTCTTTAGTCCAAAAATTTAAAGGTGCCATACCAAATTCCCACTCTTTAAATCTATTGGGATATAAGTCTGTAATCATTTTATAGGGACTATTATCATAACCATGTTTGAGCGCACCGAGTAATCGATATTTTATAATTAAAGGCGTATTCCATTTTTGTTTAATATCCTCTTCATTCCACTTTAAAATTGTTTCAATTAAATATTTTGTTACTCTTCTAGATAGATCTCTATTGTCATCTTCTTTCCATGTATTCGCCGGGAACCTACTTCTTTTACCGTCTAATACTTCTTGATAGATTTCCTCTATTTTCACTGCTCTTGTTTGCACTTCAAAACTTCCTCCTATTTAAACTAGTAAAGGACATTTGGCGATATCCCTTTCTCCCCTAATGCAAAATAAAACACCCTTATTAACTGCTGTTATTTACTTTATGGAGTAGAAGCGTTGCATATGATGAAGAAAGAACAAACATTTAATAGAATCATTTCTCTAATTTATAATAAAGATGACATGAAAAAACAAAAAGTTACAAAAATTTTCAATTTAAAATTTTTGTAACTAAGGTTCTGATGCAAAGTTTTTTAACACATAGTAACATGAGAAGATTATGGTCAATTTATATGTATTTGTTAATAAATTTTTGTAATTCGTTATACGCTGAAAAGACGGAGTCTGATTGAAGACTTCGTCTTTGTTTGCATATGACACGAAGTGTTTCTATCCCTTTTATCTTACGTGAGGTATGACGAGGAATTTGAAATCCTAAGGAACGAGCGAAACGGAGCTTCACGTGTCGACGTGCTTGCTCAATGAGATTATTGAGGTATATTAATATTTCAAATCATAATACAATTCAATTATTTATACGATAATAATAGGTTAAAACTATGATATGCTACATATCTCCATAAGTGAACTTTTATAAAAATTCACCTAGAAAGAGATTACTAAACTACTTTATTCCTCTAAGCATAATAAATTTTAAATAATAAAATCGGGAGGCATTAGGATAGAATTAAGACAACTTGAATATTTTCGTGCAGTATGCGAGGAACTTCACTTCACGAGAGCTGCAGAAAAGGTTGGAAGTTCCCAACCTGCCTTAAGCCAACAAATTCGTTTATTAGAGTATGAGATTGGAACACCTTTATTTAATCGAATTGGTAAAAAGACGGCACTTACAGAATCAGGAAGACTACTTCTGAGGCACACCCAGAACATTTTTGATGAATTAGAACAAGCACAAACTGCTATAAAGGAATTAAACGGACTCCAGAGAGGAAGTATATCTATCGGAACATTGTTAACAGTTGAAAACTACTTAATTCCACCAGCATTACTGAGTTTTCATCATTTATACCCTAATATTGAGGTATCCGTGCTTGGGTTACGCACAGGAGATATTATGAAAAATTTGTTAGAAAATAAGTTAGATATAGGTATTGTTTTTTTACCTATGAATAATAATGAATTAGAAACTATCTCATTGTATAAAGAGGATCTTGCCCTCGCTGTACCTAATGAGCATCCATTAGAGGTCAAAGATATGGTAAGTTTGGAAGTATTGCGTACAACGCCTTCCATTTTACTTCCTGAAAGCTACTTTATAAGACAACTTATCAATAAATCTTGTAATGAATTGGGATTTCTACCTCGGCCAATCCTTGAAATAACAACTATGGAATCTTTAATTAACATGGTCGTAAAAGGAATAGGCATAACCATATTACCTAGGCCTTACTTAGAGTGTCTTAATAATAATAAAATAAGAATTATTCCTATTCTAAATTCTAATCTTTCTCGAGAAGTGGGAATTATCTATAGAAAGGATAAGTATATGAGTACTGCTACACATATTTTTGTTGAACAGTTAAAAGCCACCACAATTGATTTAAATTTGGTAACAGGTAATTCATGAATGCAGTGGAAATTCCTATTCCATAAGATTAGGAAGGACTCGTAAAGCAAAAAATGCACAATTGATTAACAACTAGGTACGTAAAATTGTCATTAACCCATGTATCAGAGAAGCCACTACAGATTCACTTGAAATTAATGGGATTTTGGAATAACCATTTATGTACTTTAACATATGAATCTAAGGATACTAAATAAAAATAAAAGGCTTATGCGAATAAAGCACATAAGTCTTTTTAATCTTGTACGAGATTCTTATTGTAACCAGCTTTAGGCAAAATGATTTGAAATTTCGTTTTCCCTTCGTCTGTATGTAAATAAATTTGACCTCCATGTTTCTCCGCAATATGTTTTGAAATAGTTAAACCGAGACCTGTTCCCCCATCACTTTTTCTTGATTGGTCTCCCCTGAAAAATGCTTCAAATACTTTTTCTTTTATAGGATTAGGAATACCAATGCCATCATCGATGATATTAATATGTACCTTTTGAGTATCTTCGATAAGCGAAACGAAGACATTTGTTCCTTCTGGGTTGTATTTTAAGGCGTTGGACAGTACGTTAGAAATGGCTCGATATAACAATGTATAGTTAAAAGAAACGAGTATTTCCTGAGGAGGGATTTCAAATTGAAATCGAAAGTGTTTTTCTTCAAATAGTCCATAATATTCGGCAGCTATTTCACGAATAAATTCAGAAATATCCAGTGCTTCAGTTACAAATGGATAGTCAGGGCTTTCAAGTTTAGACAATTCAAATACATCCTCAATTAATTCTGTAACGAGTCGTGCTTTTGTATGTATGATACGTAAAGCTTGCTGTTTCTTCGTTTCCTCCTTAATAAGGCCCATTTGCAGTGCTTCAACATAGCCCTGAATAGTTGTAATAGGAGTTTTCAAATCATGAGAGATATGAACAAGCATGCGCTGCTTACTTTCTTCTAATTGTTTTTTATCCTTTTCTGTTTTTTCTAGCTTTTCGGCCATAAGGTTAAAGTAATTCTGTATTTTTATTAATTCATAGTTTGCCTTAAAATGAAGCCGTTTGTAGTAATGGCCATTCGTAATGTTTCTAATTCCATTAGCGATTGAAAGTAATGGATTGGTTATTTTCATAGCCATCCAGCGGCTATATATATAGACATTAATCCCGAATAAAAGGAGAAAAAGGAGACAGGTTTGAAGCAGCAATGTTGTAAAATCCGTAATATGGTCTTTTGCTGCACTTGTTACTGTGAATTCTTGCTTTATATATGTTTTGGGAATCTTAATGAGACAATAAGCGTTTTTCCCGTCTTTTGTTTTAAATGGTGCTAAAGAAGTGTGATACGAATTTTCCTTTTGGTCATAAAAAAGCCTGTTTAATTCTTTTTCTGTATAAGCGTATGAGTTATCTTGTTTTTTCCCTTTAACATAAATAACTTGCAAATCTTCATCCAGAATTTCTACCCAACCGTTAAATGACTCTATTGCACCAGAGCGAATGTTTGAGTAGTCCTGTCGTACAATTTCATGCGCTCTTAAATTAGATAACACAGTATTATCGAACTTCTGTTTCATTTGAAAATTTAAAATGACAAGTAGGACAACGACAGTAATCCCAACAGTTAATGAGAAGAAAACATACGTCTTAATTAAGGTGTTAAATATTTTATTTTTATCGCTCATTTAATTCTTCCTTCTTCGCAAATCGATAACCTAAGCCTCGTACAGTCTTTAAATATACTGGATTTCTTGGATAATCTTCTATTTTTTCTCGCAATCTACTGATTTGAACCATAATAGTATTGTCATCTGAATAATAATGATCAGACCATACATTCTCAAAAATTTGTTTTTTTGTAAAAATACGACCTGGCTCTCCCATAAATAGCTTCAATAATTTATACTCTAGAGCGCTAAGTTTAATTTCGCGCCCTCGCTTGTAAAGAATACAAGAGTGGTGATCCAACACCAAGTCGTTAAAGTGCGTTTGAGAGTGCTCATAATTTGAAGAGCTAACATTAAAATCATATGTTCTTCGAAGTTGAGCTTGGATTCGTGCTAATACCTCCAACAAACTGAATGGTTTGGATATAAAATCATCTGCTCCTAGCCCTAGTCCCATAATTTTATCCATTTCCTGATTTTTGGCAGAAAGAATAATGATAGGCATTTTGTACTCTTTCCGAACTAGTTTAATCAATTCGTATCCATTAACCTTCGGCATCATAATGTCAATAATAGCTAGGTCAATTCTATATTTCTGTATCAATTTTAAAGCTGATTTACCATCATGTGCTTCCAGTATCGAAAAGCCTTCCATTTCCAAAAAAAGTCTTAATACCTCTATAATTTCAGGCTCATCATCGACGATTATAATATTTCTCCTCATCTTCCTCCTCCGTTTCTACTAAGTTAAAATCTTGCTTAAAACTAAAATTTTCCTTTTGTAAGATTATTG
The DNA here is from genome assembly GCF_017498755.1 of Bacillus sp. XF8. Classification (NCBI taxonomy): domain Bacteria; kingdom Bacillati; phylum Bacillota; class Bacilli; order Caryophanales; family Bacillaceae; genus Bacillus; species Bacillus sp. XF8. Next base: position 59,416 of record NZ_JAGDQK010000017.1, read on the forward strand.
TAAGATAAATGAAAGTTGGAGGAAAGAGTACCATTGTAAGATGATGTTATCTTACATAGAAATGTAAGATCAAAAAACTCTGCTAATATCAAAGAAATTTAAAAAGCTTGTACATCATGATACTTACATATCAGGTGGCTTGAAATGATGCATTTGATGAAAAGATAGGTGCAGAGCGCATGTAAGATCTTTCCAATCTAAAAAGAATTCACCCATAAGCTGTTTAGATTAGTGTTTTATGTAAGCCCTTGAATATGAGAAAAATGAATGGTTCTATGTTTTTACTGCACTAAAGTGGATGTTAGAAATAATTAAAGGAGTGATAGATATGACATTATCAGTAACCAATGAACAGTATGAGAAAGCAGAGCGTCTGCTTTCTTGGAACGCTATAAAAGATGTATTTAACGGTAAAGTCTTTCCTAACTGGTTAGATAAAGGAAGCCGCTTTTGGTATCAAAAAGATATTCGAAAAGAAAGCAAACGCGGCAAACAATTTGTATTAATGAATCCACAGTCAAATACTAAAGAACCTGCTTTCGATCATGTTAAACTTGCAGATTCCCTCTCAAGTATTATTTCACGTGAAGTTGATTCAGATAACCTTCCCTTCAACTCTTTTACCTTTGTCAATGACGAGAAGGCTATTCAATTTGAAGTAGATGAATCCACGTGGATTTGCGATCTAACTAAATATCAGTGTAAACAAATCAGGACTAAAAAATTACCTGCGCATGAACTTCCATCTCCTGATGGGCGTTGGGCTGCGTTTATCAAGGGATATAACTTATTTGTGCGTTCTTTAGAAACAGGACAAATCATCCAATTAACTCATGATGGTAAGCGATACTATGATTATGGTACTCAACTGGAATCAGAAACTTCCGTTATCCTTAAACGATTATCTAACCAAAAGGTTCCACCAGCAGTACTGTGGTCTCCAGATTCCAAACAAATTTTGACACACCGGCTTGATCAACGTAATGTGCGAAAAATGACCCTTATACAGTCTGTTCCTTCTGAAGATGCAAAGCCACCTGTCGTTCATTCATACCATTATCCGCTAGTCGGAGATAAACACCTTCCATTAGCCCAATTTGTAATTTGTGATATTGAACAGCAATCGATGATTCAATTGGATACAGAACCTATGATTACTGGATTATTCTCACCACTCAGCCCTATTTGTCAAACAGCTTATTGGACAAATGATAGCGACTTAGTTTATTTCACAAAAATGGCTCGCGATTATCGATCTATGCAGTTTGTTGTCGCTAATGCAAAAACTGGTAAAACTCAAACTTTGTTAAAGGAGAAAAGTGAAACATTCCTATTTACAGACCTCTACAACATTAAAAGTGGAAAAGGAGGTATAAATGTCCAATGGTTATCCCATGATAACTCTTTTATTTGGCATTCGGAGCGGGACGGATGGTCACACCTTTATCTTTATGATAGTCGTACAGGAAGACTAAAAAATAGAATTACCTCTGGACCTTGGACAGTCCGGCGACTCATTGGTGTTGATGAAAAAGAAGGATGGGTGTATTTTACTGCAAGTGGCCGAGAACCGGAACGGGACCCTTATTTTCAGCACCTTTATCGAGTTCGGTTAGATGGATCAGACTTAGTGCTGCTTACCCCGGAGAATACCGAGCATAACGTGTCTGTTTCTCCTGATTATTGTTTTTTTGTAGATACTTTTTCGCGTGTGGATATGCCACCTAAATCAGTTTTGCGTTCAACAGATGGAAAATTAATTTGTACATTAGAGCAAGCTGATATTGAACTTCTCTTATCAAATGGATATCAAATGCCAAAGCGTTTCACTGTCAAGGCTGCCGATGGGATAACGAATTTGTACGGAATACTGATTCCTCCTGCAAAAATAAACAAAGGTTGTAAATATCCCATTCTAGATTATATTTATGGTGGCCCTCAAATAACCCACACACCGAAAGAATTTACTTGGGGGGGAGAGTATGCATTAGGGCTACCAGTTGATCAAGTGGGCGGTGCTCAATCTTTTGCACAGCTTGGCTTTGCTGTTATTCTAATGGACGGAAGAGGTACTCCTTATAGGTCAAAGGAATTTCATGATTTTTCTGACGGGAGACTGGAATGGTCTGCAGGGCTTGAGGATCATGTAGTAGCTATTAAGCAGCTTGCAGAGCAGTATCCTTTTCTAGATTCAAAAAAAGTAGGTATTTACGGTGAGTCTGGAGGAGGTTATGCAGCTGCTCGAGCTATACTGACTTATCCGGATGTATATAAGGTAGCCGTATCAGGGTGCGGGAACCATGATCAACGCTTATACCTAGCGGCTTGGGGAGAACGTTTTCAAGGACTTTTCAATTCAGAACTATACCGTGAACAAGATAACACGAAATTGGTTAAGAACCTAAATGGAAAATTACTTTTGGTGACAGGAGACCTGGATGATAACGTCCATCCTGCTTTAAGCATGCGAATGGTGAATGCTTTGATTAAAGAAAACAAAGACTTTGACCTACTGATTCTTCCAAATCGAATGCATGAAGTTGCAGAAGATGTTTACTTTATACGTCGACGATGGGACTATTTTATACGAAACCTAATGGAAGTAGAACCACCAAAAGAGTATGCGATTAATGCCCCCATGTTTCCAGGATGATGCACAGATAGTATTATCTATTAACCAATGAAATAGCTAACTTATATAGAAAATAATGAGTTAAGTTAGGAGAATCATTATGAAAAGATTTATTGTTTTGATAGTCTCTCTCATTATGTTCGTAAGTTCTTTTCTCGGTCCTGTTTCTTCATATGCGGCTGGCATAGATATAGGACCGTCTGACGAAAAAAAGTTAGAGGATTGGATGAATCAGTTTTTTAACCAAAACGAGATTAAAGAGATGAATATTCCTGGAGCCGCGGTTGTAGTGGTGAAGGATGGAAAAGTGTTGTTAAAGAAAGGTTATGGATATGCAAATCAAGAAAAGAAAATTCCTGTTGATCCTAATCAAACTGTTTTTCGTGTCGCTTCTGTATCAAAAGCATTTACAGCTACAGCTGTCATGCAACTGGTGGAACAAGGAAAGATTCAATTGAATGGGGATGTAAATAACTATCTAGATGAAGTACAAATTAAGAATCCATTTCCACAGTTTGTTACGCCAAAACATTTATTGACACATACAACGGGCTTTCATACAGAAGTGATGAAACCAGAAGATATACAAATGGATGCAACGAAATTTTCTCCTCTAAAGGATTATGTTAAAGAACGACTACCGAAGGTAACTCGACAGCCAGGCGAATCTTATATGTACGATAATTACGCTTCTACTCTTCAAGGCTATTTAGTAGAAAAAATTTCTGGAATGCCTTTTGAAGAATACATGAAAAAAAATATTTTTGAACCTTTGCGTATGAAAAACAGTGATTTTGCACTCGCACCTGCCATGCAGAAACATTTAGCTACTGGTTATGATGAACAAGGGAATCCAATGCAGCCCTATACTATCATCCCAACCGTGAATCCGGCAGGAAGCATGAATACAACAGCCGAAGATATGGCCAAATATATGATTGCGTATTTGAATGGCGGAACTTATGAGAATGAGCGTATTTTAAAGAATGAAACTATTGAAGAAATGAATCAATACCATTCAGCTATTCATCCTAAATTCCCTGATACGGGTTATGGACTTGAAAACGTAAGTTTTCAGTCTGCTAATGGCCAGTACGTGATTGGTAAAGGAGGCAGTTTGCCTGATTTTTCTTCTGCTATTTGGTTTTTACCTGAACACAAACTCGGAATCTTTTTGACATATAACAAACAATCAACGTCTGATTTACGTCAGGAGTTCTTTAAGAAATTTATGAACCACTATTACCCGCAAAAGGAAGAAGAACCGAAATATATGAGAACGCCAAAAGAGGAGCTTAAGCGTTTTGAAGGAGAATACATGGATCTAAGAACTAGATTCCTTGTAACGAAAATTACCGCTATTGGTAATGGAGAATTATTAGCGGAAGATGGGGTCTTAGGCATAAAATCCAAGCTGAAACAGCTTGATCCGTTATTATTTGTAGACGAACAGGGTAGAAAATTAGCCTTTAAAGAGGACAAAAATCACACTATCTCCTACTTGAAATACGTGGACATTTCCAGTTACGCAGAAAAGAGCAAGCTTTCTTATTATACAGATGTCACCCAAAAGAACCCCTATGCAAATTATATTCGGTATACACAATTGCTAGAGCTAACCAAAAACCGAACAGGGAAGTTTCAATCAAATAAACCAATCACTCGGGCGGAGATGGCATTTATGACTGCACGTTCGCTTGCGCAATTAAATGTTTCTTTTCCTGAAAAATCGGTTCTATTTAACGATATTCCTAATCATTACTGGGCGAAAAAAGAGATTGAAATAGCTGTTAACTTAGGGATAATGAAGGGATCCACTGAGAAAAACTTTTCTCCTGAAGAATCAGTATCCCGTCAAGAGGCAGCCGTGATTTTAATCAATATGATGAAGATACTCAATCCTGGCTTAAAGGAAGGGAATGCCAAGCTAAAAGATAAAGTAGATTCATGGGCGGAACAAGCAGTTAAAACGGTAGTTACATTAGAGTTATATGGTCCCGAAGTAACGAAATATCGAGATGGTGCAGTAAGATATTATGCGAAAAGAAATATGACCCACCAGGAAGCAGCGGCTATGATTGCAAGAGCTTTTCACAAAGGATTCGGAAAGTAAATTTATATGTAAACAAATATATAGATAACTAATAAAAGCATCTACTTCCCAAGAAGCCACCACTTCAAACAACCCGTAAGGACGCAAAGTGGCGGATAGTTAACATAAACCCTTATCTTTTGAAAAAGTTGAAAGCACAAAGAAGAGTTTTTCCTGTTTATAATTTGAATCAATATGATATTTGAGCCTATGTAGCAATGGCACCCTTTTTACGCAATAAGCATTAGTAGACATTATTCATATATAGACAGGACCAACAAATCTTAGTCTCAATTTGTTGGTCCTGTCTTATTCTTGATTAACGTTAGAACTGTACATGAAATAAGAATACATAGCTTGTTCTAGCCACTCCTCTTCTTCCACTGTAAATTGAAGATTTTGTGCATCCATATGAAAGATTTTAACCTGATTATCAGGGTACTCTTTTTGCCTTCTACAGCATTTCCATTGAGTAATCAATGGCTGTAATTGATCAATTGGAAAGAATGCAAATCTCCCCCTGTCCCTACTCCAACAAATAAAATCCTTTGACTTACCACTATTAAAAAAACATCATAAACAAGTGCTCAACATTTATATAAAACGATTCCAGCTATTATTCAGTTTCAGCCCCCTTATTTCTTTATAATTTCATACCATCATGATTAGTTAAGAAAGAGACAGAATGAGGCATTATCGGAAGTGGGGTTCCCTGGAAAATCCACATGGGTACTGGGTTTCTCGCAATCTTCGAATTTATTTCGTATGCAAGATTTTAAGCAATGCCCGAGCGGTGCAAGTTCTGGTCTCCCTACTTTTTTCATAAAATCCTGCATACTTTTTGTTCTTTTAAAACTTCATGTAAAGTAATTGAAATCAAGGCTTGATAACCCGTTTTACGAAATCTTCAAAAAACATTGCATTTGGTTTATTTATGATATTATAAGTTAACAAAACAATACTAGTTTTTCTCAGCTAACCCCCTAATAGGGTCCCGACAACATTACTCGGATTTACAACGTTAAGGGCTCTAAGAAGAAAAAATTCCTTATTTCAGTCACGCTAAGAACCTGTTTATATATGTCATAAAGTGTTTTGCAGGAATGACATATTACAAAGTTCCCATTCAGGGCCTTGTGATATACTCTTTTCTAGACATATCGGATCTGTCAAAAAGCGTGCTTTTTGACAGAATCCACAAATAAAAAATACCTTATATTATTGTTGTTGTTTGAAAACGTTAGTCATATTATTCCATTTAAGGGCCAGATTATAGAACAACTAATTGACATGAAAAGCTATTAAACTTATTGCAATATATACCCTTTGTTGGATATATATTAGAGAATGCTTATTTAGAGTAAGAATTGCTCTTCCGTTTCCTCCTATTAACATAGATTACAGGTGGTGCATTGTGAAAGAATTAATATTCGTCCAAAATAAAAAAAGAATCCTTATGAAATTTGTATTTTTAAAAAAGGATATAGTGCTTACCCTTTCTCTGGTACTAGCAGTTGTAAGCTGTTTTATATATCCGCCAAGGCTCGAATATATTAACTTTGAGGTGCTGATTAGCTTATTTAATCTAATGGTTGCCATTAAGGCCTTTGAAGAGCTAAAGTTATTAGACAAACTTGCCGTTGCTATATTGAACAAATGCAATAACAGCAGGTCAATATCAGTTATTCTGATTTTGTTATGCTTCATTTGCTCCATGTTTGTAACGAATGATGTCGCTTTGCTCACTTTTGTACCAATAACACTTGTCATTAGTAAAAAGACACAAATGAATATGATGGATACGATTATCCTGCAGACAATTGCGGCAAATATTGGAAGCAGCTTGATGCCTATGGGGAATCCGCAAAATTTGTACATCTATTCTTACTATGGAATTAAGATTATCCCATTTTGGGGTTCAATCTTGTTATTAGCTGTGCTTGGCATCAGTTTGTTGTTTATATTTACTCAAAAACTTCATAAAACAGAATTAAAAATAGAACTCCCTGTTATTACCATAGAGGATCAAAAAAAAGCTACAGTCTGGATTTTGATACTTGTCATTATTATTGCATCTATTTTTGGAGTCATTAATTATTACATTGCGCTAATAATTACATTGGTGACAGTATTTATTTTAAATAGAAAATTACTATTTAAGATTGATTATTCTCTTCTGATAACCTTTGTCTGTTTTTTTGTTTTTATTGGAAATATTTCTAACTCAAATGCAATGGAGACATTTGCTCGCGCCAATTTAAGAGGAGACACATCAATTTTTTTTAGTTCCATATTTTTGAGTCAATTGATTAGCAATTTGCCTGCGTCAATTCTCCTGTCAAACTTTACTTCTGATTGGAAACCCTTATTATTAGGAGTAAATATCGGAGGACTTGGAACAATTATCGCATCTTTAGCCAGTGTAATCTCCTATAAACTATTCATTCAGGCCAACCGTAAAGAGAGCAAAAAGTATTTAATCAAATTCAGTATTTACAACTTTTCATTTTTAGTCATACTTGCATGTATACAATACTTCATCTTTAAATTTCTAAAAATCTTTTAAAAAATGATTACCGATTGGAGTATAAAAACCTATAGTGTTCTTATTCCTTTTCTGAAGTAATGAAAAAAGCCCAATTTCTCAGCATTAAATTGAGAAATTGGGCTTTTTAATATCGGTACGCTTAAGGGGTACGGCAGCCATTCCTTCTTTTTAGAGCCACTCACAAAAGTGGTCTTTTTTTATGCAATTTTACTATACCGAACTGGATTTCAGTGTAGTTTTTGTTTATAATCCATTATTTTTTCTTTACCGAACACACTAAAATAATATCTATTTTCATTCATTGTTTACTCTATTATTAAACTAACACAGAGGGACCGCCATATTACCATCTTTAACCTATTCTTAAGCTGATGGATGTGTGACGGTACCCCTAGAAGTAGAATATCCATAAAGAGCGCTATCCTTTTTAATAATTGTACGAAAAGAATAGTGTTTTTCTTGTATTAAGGAAATGTGGTTAACTGCGAAAGGTAAAGCTTCGATGCTATCTCTGCCTTTTCTTCCATCCCCTCTTTATACACCGCTTGTTAAAACTTAGGGAATTTTAAGGTGACAAGGGGCAGGCTCCCTAATTGTAAAATGTTTTAGTATTTTGCGCTTGTACCGAAAATAGCTTTTTATTTAACTTTGGAATATACATTACTAAAAATACAGAACGTCCTATACTAAATACGATAAAGGCGAACCATAAGCCGTGATTTTGAAAGCTAGGCACTGCGATAAATTGAGCAACGAGATAAGCAATTAATGCCAAAATCATAGAATTTCGAATGGGTGCTGCTTCTGTTGCCCCTGTAAAAACACCATATATAATAATTCCAAAACTTGCCGAAAGAGGGAATAGCGTAATCCATATTCCATAGGTGTTTGCCAACTCAATAACACTTGGTACACTCGTAAATAGTGTAATTATATTATGACCAAGCAAGTTGTAAATACCTGCGATAAAACAGGACGAAAAGATTGCCCACTGACACGATAGTGAAAGTGTCTTTTTGTACAATTGTTTATCTTTTGCCCCAATTGCTTTTCCTACAAAAATACTAGAAGCATTCGCAAATCCGTCAAAGCAGTACGCCATGATGTAATGAATTTGGATAAGAACAGCATTTGCTGCCAAAACCTCTGTTCCAAAGGAAGCACCTTTCGCCGTAAACATATTAAACATGGTTAACAAACAAAATGTTCTGATGAATAAATCGCGGTTAACGCTCATCATTTTTTTGAACGAAGCAAGATTAAAAATTTCTTTTAAAGGAAGCTGCTTACATGTAAAAGGAACAGCCTTCCATATAATGATGATACCTATCATAAAGGCCATTATTTCCGATATTAAGGTTGCTGCAGCTACGCCAGACACTGCCCGAGAGAATACGTTGACAAATAATAGGGCTAGAATAATATTCATAAGATTCATAGAAACTTGTATCATTAAAGAGATTTTAATCTTAGACATCCCCATTAACCATCCGAGGATAACGTAATTCATTAAAGCAAACGGAACACCCCATATACGAATACTAAAATAATCAGATGTCAACGTACGAACGTCAGACTCCGGGTTTATTAAGGTTAAAAATAAATATTCGACAGGGTGCCGCAGAAGAATAAAAATAATCCCTACTACAATTGCCGCTACAAATGGTCTTGTTAGGGCTAAAACCCCTTGCATATCATCGTTTGCTCCATACGCTTGAGCAGCAAATCCCGATGTACTCACTCGCAAAAAACCAAATAACCAATACATCGTATTAAAAATGATGGTTCCTACAGCCACTGCCCCAATATAAGCAGGGTCAGACAGCTGCCCGACAACTGCTGTATCTACAGCCCCTAATAAAGGAGTTGTTATAGTTGAAATGATCAATGGAATGGCTAACGTAAGATAGAATCGATGATTCATAGTTTTCCTCCCTCATCTCTCATGCCAGAGGATGGGAGGAATGCCCCCTCCAGAAAGAGAACGGTAACGGGGATGCTCGGAAAGAATGGACGAGAGCAAAGTTTGCACAGCGGGGTGCCGCGAGGTGAAAAACTGGTCTTTATTTTCGCATAGCTCAACTACTTCCCCTCTCTCCATCACAGCCAAAGCATCAGAGATAAAATAGGCAGCTTTTATATCATGTGTAATAAAAAGGTATGAGAGACCAAAAGCTGACTTCAACTCACTCAACAAGTTTAAAATGTTTGTTTGATTGACCATATCCAAACCACTTACCGCCTCGTCTAATACAATTAGCTTCGGTTTTAAGGAAATCGCTCTCGCAATATTAATTCTTTGCAGCTGTCCCCCGCTAAACTGATGAGGGTACTTTCTCATATCCTCACGATTCAGACCAACTCTTTCTAGTAACTCTCCAACGGTCCGCCTCTGTTCATCCCGGGACATTCTTTCATAGTTTTGTAACGGTTCACTAATAATTTGTTCCGCAGTCATTCGTGGATTTACCGAAGAGTAGCAATCTTGAAACACTACTTGAAGATCACGGCGAAGCCGTTTACGGGTGGTACGGTCTATGTTATAAAAATCATGTCCCTGAAACAGAACCTGTCCCTTTTGCGGTTTCTCCAATCCAAGGATTACTTTTCCCAGCGTACTTTTCCCAGCTCCGCTCGTTCCGAGAAGACCGAGACACATTCCTGGCTCTATGGAAATAGAAACGTTGGAAAGTACCTCTTTTCGTTGATCCGTTCTGCCAAACAAGTTATAGGAACCATACATATGTGTTACGTCCTTAACCTGTAGTAAACTCATAGGCTCACTCCCTGTTTTTAGGATAATCATGCTACTTCAATAATGTTAGAAAATCCTGAGATTTTTCGTTAAATTGCAGCGTCGGTCGAGCATGAAGCAACTTTTTCGTATACTCATGCTGTGGATAATCAAATAGCTGATAAACGTCTGCTTTTTCTACAATTCTTCCGCGCTGCATCACAATGACATCGTCAGCTAGTTCCGAAATAACTCCTAAATCATGAGAAATTAATAGGATAGACGTACCATATTCCGAACGAATAAAATCCAACTGCTGCAGCACCTGCAATTGGTTTGTCACATCTAGCGCTGTTGTTGGCTCATCAGCAATAATTACAGATGGCCGCAGGCATAGGGAAATAGCAATCATTACCCGCTGCAGCATTCCTCCACTTAGCTGAAATGGGTATCTACGCATAACATCTAAAGGATTTGGCAAATTTACATCATGCAAAGAGTTCGCAGCCAGTTCAAATGCTTCTTTCTTTGTTAAAGCAGTATGAGTGCGAATCGTTTCAATGAATTGGTTTCCAATCGTATATACAGGGGTAAAAGCATTCATTGGATTTTGCATAATAAGGGCAATCTCTTTCCCTCGAATCCGTCGCATCTCCTTCGCGCTCAGCTCATTTAGTTCTCTATCGTGCAATCGTATACTACCTTCTATACTTGTTGTTTTACGATCTAGCAGTTGCAGAAGTGACAAGGAAGTAACGGTTTTGCCGCTGCCACTTTCTCCAACAAGCCCGAGCACACGCCCAGGCTTTAGTTCAAAATGGATATCCTGCACTAAGGGGATTGTTCCAGTGGGGGTCTTTATCTTTACATGCAGGTCACTTACCTCCAAAACATTACACTGTTTTTCTATCAATTGTCTCATTCCTTTTTAAAAACGTCGTTTTACCCCAAACCGATCTGATAAAGCTTCTCCCAATATATTAAAAGTGATAACAACGAGCATAATCATTACACCTGGATATATCATTAACTCTGGATTACTTCGTATATACGATTTCCCTTCGTGAATCATAGCACCCCACTCAGGTGTGGGTGGCTGAATACCTAGTCCTAAAAACGACAGAGCGGAAATATCCATAATAGCCCACCCCATTTCAAGTGTCCCCATCACGACAATAGGAGGAAGTACATTCGGGATAATATGTCGTCTAATAATTTTCCATTGCGAAGATCCGTTTATTCTCGCAGCTGTAATAAAATTCTGCTCCTTTAAACTGAGTACTAAGCCTCGGAACATCCTCGCGTAATACACCCACTGCACAAGCACCATTGCCAAAATTACCTGTTTCATTCCTGGACCGAATATTCCTACAAGTCCAAGTATGAGCACAAGATTCGGGAAGGCCATCACTCCCTCACAAAATCTCATTAATATAAGATCAATCCGGCCTCCCTTGTAACCAGCAAAAGTTCCGATAAGCAAACCAATCCCTAAGGAAGAAATAAAAATTAAAGATGCAATCCCTAAAGAAATACGAGCACCATGTAAAAGACGAGACAGATTACACCGTCCTAAATAATCAGTACCCAACGGATATTCCATGGAAGGCTGCTTTAGTTTTAATGCTAAATTCACTTGAATGGGATCATGCGGAGAAATCCACGGAGCCAAAATCGTAAGGATAAAAAGAACGATTAAAGTGAATAAGCAGACTGCAATGGTGATTTGATGCTTGAAAACACCTCTTATACTTGCAATCATTAGTCCGTTCCTCCTTTCCAAGAAATCCGCGGATTCATATACATTTGCACAATATCCACAATCAGGTTACATAAAATAAATAGACAGGCCGCAAGAAACACATAGCATTGGATGACTGGTATATCCCGGTTAAAAATTGCCTCAATAAAATAACGTCCAAACCCAGGCCACGAAAAAACGGACTCAACAATAATCGTTCCCGTCAATAGCTTTCCAAAATTCATCCCAATCCCCGTAATCATCGGCAAAATTGCAATTTTCAATACATGCTTTACCATAATGGCATGCTCATGAATGCCTCTTGTTCTCGCATACAAGACATAAGGATCCTGTAAATTCTCCAGCACACTAATGCGTAGCAAACGAGTATAAATCGCAATGAGCGGCAAAGCCAGTGTTACGGATGGAAGAATCAAGTGCATCCATGTTCCTGCTCCCTCCACAGGAAACAGATTAAACTTCACTGCAAACAAATAAATTAATAAATAACCGAGCCAAAACTGCGGAATTGAAGCACCAAAAAAAGCCAGAACTCGACTAAGCTGGTCCACGACACCATTTTTCTTCACTGCAGCTAAAAATCCGATCGGCACACTAACGAGTACAGCTACGAAAATACTGCTAAAGGCGAGCTGGATCGTCGTAGGCATCCTGTACACAACCTCCTGCCAAACTGGCTTGTTAGAAAGATAAGATACGCCAAAATCAAGTTGGCATATCTTAATAAGAGATTGAATATATTGCACAAACAGTGGCTGATCTAAGCCAAACTCCTGTCTTTTTTGTTCTAACATCTCCGCTGTCGGCTGAATATGGGCAGCTGCCAAATATGCTTCAGCAGGGTCGACCGGCGACAGATGAATCAATAAAAAAGTAAGAAGTGTGGCAAAGAGAAAAATAGGAATGATAGCAAGAAATCGTTTGATAATATAGCTACCCATTATTTCTCATCCTTCCGTTTCCTAGTTATTAATGTTAATTCCAGTGAATGGATGATCATCACGATTTTCCGGGAATTCAAAGCTAGTTATATCCTTTTGGTACACAGCTGTTTTCTTAATATAAGAAATTGGCACGATTGCTGCTTGGTCCTGCAATGTCTGTAGGATAGAGTTGTATAATTCTTTTCGCTTTTTCTCATCCGTCGAGGCAAATACTTCTTTTATTTGTTGATCAAGCTGTTGCTTCACTGGCAAGTTTGACAAAGCATCTGAGAATCCAAAGCCGTCCATTGAAACAATGTTAAGGAAGGTATGTGGATCATATGGAGCTCCATAGTTACTGTAGAAGTTCAAGTCAAAATCATTTTCGCCAAACCGTTTTACTTGAACAGGCAGCTCAACACCAGTAATATTTAGCTTAACACCTATCATCGCCCACTCAGCTTGAAGGGCTTCTGCCATCGCCTTTTGGGTTTGGTTTGATTTATCATACATCAACTCAAGCTCCAATGCTTTACCATCTTTCTCTCGAACACTTTTTCCGGATGGCAGCTTCCATCCCGCTTCTTCTAAATACTTCTTCGCTTTTTCTACGTCATACTTAATAGGTGTTGTTTTAATATTGGTATATAGGAGGTTTGGAGCCAAAATATTGTCTGCCTTCTCTTCCAGTCCAGAAGTTACTCCTTCTACCATCGCTTGCTTGTTAAAACCATATTGAAGCGCTAAACGTACCTTTATGTCAGAAAGCTGCTCTTTTGTCGTGTTCATAACCAATTGTCTTGTTGCAACAGGTTCAGAAATACTTGTTTTATATTTTCCTGACTCCTTTAATTGTTTAAAAGCATCTAAACTAATAGTACCTTCTCCATAAATTAAATCGAGTTCACCTTTTTCGAAAGCAAGCACTCTCGTCTCTGCATCAGGAATTGTTTTAATTACAATCTTGTCAACTTTTGGACTTTCACCCCAGTAATTCGGGTTGCGAGTAAATACCGCATATTCATCCTTCTTATATTTCTCTAGCATCCATGGGCCCGTTCCAATAAATTTCTTCACTCCTTTTGAAGTATCGCCATCATCCGGGAAGCCTGCTTCACCTAAAAAGCGTACTGGACGGACTACCGCTAGCTCCTGTAATGTTGGATAATAAGCCTGCTTTAATGTAATTTTAAAGATAGAATCATTTACTGCCTCAGTCTTATCAATCATGTTGATTAATCCTAGCCAGCTATGCATTTTCATATTTTTTATAATCGCATCAAAATTCTTTTTCACGATATTCGCATTAAAAGCGGTTCCATCAGAGAATTTTACATTTTGACGAAGGTTAAAAATATACTCCTTACCGTCCTCAGATATTGTCCATGATTCGGCCAGCGCCGGCTCCAGTTTACCGCCTTCTTTATAGCTAACCAATGGTTCGTAAATCATCGCTTGTGCAATTAATTGCGAAGGATTGTAAACATGTGGATTCATCTCTCCTATGTCCCTCGGCCAAGACAAAGTGAGAGTTTTTTCTTTATTACTCGTTTCTTTTTTAACGGCCTGCTCATTATTTTGTGGTGTACAACCCACAAAGACAATAGACAAGAGGAGAATTATTGCTGATAGTACTATACCGATTTCCCTTTTCTCTTTAAACATTAGTAAATACTTCCCCCTTAAAATTAATAAAAAATGACGCAATTGAAAATCATTATCACTAACTAATAATAGTTACTAAAATAATTCCTGTCAATGAAAATTACGAATAATTGGGGGTGCTACTCCATCGCTATCAAGCTAACAAAACAAAACAAGCCCTTCATTTGAGTTTAAGAATTAACTAGAGTTCGTCATTGCAATTCTAAATGTATCCGTTTCGCTTCAAAATAAAGAGCCTGAATAAATTTTTTCGTATCGATACGAATAGGTAATGTTTGTTCATTATTCAACTCCGTCATCTTTCTCCTTATGGTTGTAAAATCCAAAAACCTAGAAGCGTAATTTTCAAACTTCGGATTTGAAAAATCAGTAAGTCCAAGGGATGCTAAATGGTTTAATGATTGATAAATTGCCCTTCTAATCCGTTGTTTGGAGGCTTCAATCGACCTTTTTAATTTGATCTCTTCGGCTGATTCTCCAAGTCTTTTTTGAGCTAAATGTATAAAAATCTCTTTTAGAGAAGGAAAACCTTGTTCAAACGTTATAGCTTGTTCGTATTAATATAAATAATCCAGCATGTCCATTAAATCTTTACTTCCGCTTTCACTTCCCTGCGTACTTTGATCACTATCCAATTTAAGCACCATATTGTGCGATTCTTGGATGTTATTTATCGGTTTTTCCAATCGGATTCGTTCGATGACTTTCTGAGCGACTGTTAATACTTCAATCCGGTTAATCGGTTTAATAATATAGTATTCAACGCCAAGCGAATACGCTTCAGCAATTAATTCTTTTGATTCTACTTGAGAAATCATGATAATTTTCCCTTTAAATGACGGTTTTATTTGACGAATTGTTTTTATTCCATCTTGAATCGGCATTAACAAATCGATAAA
>NZ_JAGDQK010000018.1:0-194579 GCF_017498755.1 Bacillus sp. XF8
GGATCTGGTTTACTTTGTATTGTCTTCACATAGTTTTCTGTTTCTTGTAATTTGCTACCATCAGCAAATGCTTTTTGTGAACTTGATTTTGCTTGTAAGCCAAGATCATATACTTGGTGAGCATATAAACCTAAGTTTTTCACAAGCATAACGCGGTCAAATGAACGTGTTAATAGTTCTGGACGCTCAGTTTCTGCAAGCCCTAAGTTTGCGAAGAAAATAGCAACCGTTGATACGAAGTATAAAGAACGCATCGGACGTGATACGCGCTCCGTTTTTGCAAAGTTTTTCTTTTTCTTTAATAGAACCGAAAAGATAACAATATCAGCAAATGCAACGATGATTTTGTAATTAAATAGTTCTTTTACACTGGACCCTAACTGTCCAAAGTTGGATGTTTGCCCAAGTACGGGTAAAGTAACGAAGTCATTGTAGAATCCGTAGAACATTACGTTACCAACAAGAACGATTGTTAAAACAAAATCAATTCCAAGTGCTATATAATTACGTTTCTTTCCTTTTGCGAATAATGCAAGACCCACAAGCAGTAATGATGCTGCTAATGGACTAATAAATAAGATAAATTCTTGCATGAAAGATTCAAGTTTCAAATCAAAGCTCGTACGCGTTATGATGTAAGTTTTTAGCCATAAGGCCAAAGCAACGAACAAAGTAAAACGCACATTTTGAAATTGTGATTTTAAAGATTCCTTCATCCATTTCCACCCTTTCTCTATCAGGCTTGGTCGATTTTGGAGCGAAAAATGCTAAAATAAAAAATACATAGTTTTCTAGGCCATGAGTAGAGTTTCCTATATCACCCATATACGACTTTAACTATGCATACCCATTTGGTTTCCTGCCGTTTCTTTTGTTGATCCATAAGCATAACGTCATTTCTGTATTATACAACAAAATTCAATTCTTAGAAACACTATAACGTTTTACAGTTTTTGTATTTTTTATTGTTGCTGCCAGAGAAAACTTTAACATTGGTTTATATGCTCGTCAACTAGAAAATATAACAAAGATAAAAGAGAATGTTAAGAGAAATCCGATATTTTATATTGAGAAATATTGATAGAAAATATATAAATCCTTTCTTTTTAGAGAGGAGAGAGCGTCCGCTCAAGCATAGAAGCTGCCCCATGCCGAGTTTAAAACAAAGAGAGAAAATGAGAGCAGGTCTTCTTTTGTTTTCATAGCCGTGATTTATATATGAAAAATCTTATTTTAATTAGAGTAAATAGCGGAAAAGGTGTCGAACACTTGTTCTTTTTGCTGTTGTCTGTTACAATAAGTTTTTATTGATAGGTTATGTGTATATTTCATGAACGTTTAATTGACTAATGGAGCTAGTTCCTTCTTTTTGAAGCACATCTACTTTTTGCGTATAATTAAGAAAAACAAAACATGGGGGCTCTTTATATGGAACGAAAATTTTCAGTCGAAGCGTTTTGGAATAAAGTGAAACATGTAGCGAAACAAGCAGGACAATCGGTTATTTATGCGAGTTTATTGCTGTTTTACGTTATGCAAAGACCGGATGTTCCAAAGCGAGTAAAGGCAACCATTATTGGAGTGCTTGCCTACTTTATTGCTCCAATTGATGCGATTCCAGATTTTATAGCAGGGATTGGCTATACGGATGATTTAGGTGCATTAACAGCTGCACTTTTGCAAGCATCCATGTATGTAAATGAAGATGTAAAAGAAAAAGCACAGATGAAATTAGCCGATTGGTTTGGTTCGGATATAGACACATCGTTTATCGATCAAAGATTAGATCAATAGGTGAGAACTGTCAGAAATGGCAGGGCAAACATAAGCGAGGAAGTGTACTATGCCATCAGGAAAAACACATACGAAAATAAACTTACTTTCTCTCCCGATTGTTTTGTTTATGCTTGTTTCGTATGGACTAACAAATTTTGATTTTTTACTCACTTTTGCGATAGGATTTTTAATCGGCACGTTTTTCTTAACACCAGATTTGGATATTCATAGTAACGCCTATAATAAATGGGGATTACTTCGTATTTTTTGGTATCCGTATCAATGTGTGATGCCGCATCGTTCTTTTTTAACGCATACGATTGTAATCGGTGATCTTATTCGTATACTGTATATGCTTCTTGTCTTTTCTCCATTCCTATACATATTAAATAAAACGGTACTAGACGGAAGATTACTTGAGATTGCAAAGGAACATGATGTTGCTTTAACGACATTTGTAATTGGAGTTATCGCTGCGAGTGCACTCCACATTATAGCGGATCGATTAAATACGCGCCGAAAAAAGCTTATGAGACGAAAGAAAAGAAGCCGAAGAAGAAGGTAGGGCACTTGCAAATTGCGAGTGCTTTTTCTTTTTTTGTATTGTGCTGAACGAGGCATGAGACTTTTAATCAAACGTTTGTTTAAAGTGAAATACGCCAGGGTGACAGCCTTTTCTTTTATTAATCAAACGTTTGTTTAAAATAATGAGGGAAGAATGAAACCGCCTTTTTTCCTATTATAAATTTATCCCGCTATTTGCGGGCAGTAAGACCCCCACTGATTAAAGTTTCACTTTATAAAAAGTGAACGATTTGCCTAAAAAATTAGAAAATTCACCGAAAAATATCTTTTTAAAATAAAAATGATATGGTAAAGTATTAATACAAATGTTTGAAAACGTTTTCTTAAAACGTTTTTTATTTTAGGCTTAAAGGTATGATGACCGGATAGCCTATTGATAGGATTATAGGAATTTTAAAACAGGGGATTACAGAAAGGGAGAGGACAATGGGCACATGGACACAAGTTTACGATCCGTTCGGTAACATTTGGATTTCCGCAGCGGTAGCACTTATTCCAATTATCTTTTTTTTCTTGGCTTTAGCAGTCTTTCGTATGAAGGGGTATGTAGCAGGATTTATTACAGTTGTATTAACAATTTTAGTTGCGCTATTTGCGTATAAAATGCCGTTTACAATGGCGATGGCAGCAACCGGATATGGTTTTGCATATGGGTTATGGCCAATTGCGTGGATTATTGTGATGTCGGTATTTTTATATAAAATTTCTGTCAAAACAGGACAGTTTGATGTGATTCGTGCATCGGTATTATCGATTACGAATGATCATCGTTTACTCGTTATTTTAATTGGTTTTTCATTTGGTGCATTTTTGGAAGGGGCAGCTGGATTTGGTGCACCGGTAGCAATTACGGCAGCGCTTCTTGCTGGTCTTGGTTTAAATCCGTTATATGCAGCTGGACTTTGCTTAATTGCAAATACAGCGCCGGTAGCGTTCGGAGCAATGGGGATTCCGATTACAGTTGCGGGACAAGTAACAGGTATTGATCCACATAAAATTGGACAAATGGCTGGACACCAATTGCCGTTCTTATCATTATTTGTTCCATTCTTTATCGTATTTTTAATGGATGGCTTCAAAGGTATAAAACAAACATGGCCTGCATTACTTGTAGCAGGTAGTTCATTTGCAATTACGCAATTTATTACAGCGACGTTTTTAGGACCAGAACTTCCGGATATTACATCAGCGCTTGTCAGCTTAATATGTTTAGCATTATTCCTAAAAGTATGGCAGCCGAAAGAAATCTATCAATCTAATCAAGCGAATGCTGAAGTGGCAACAACGACAGCTTCATCCATGCCGAAATTAACAGCTGGAAAAGTTGTAAAGGCTTGGTCACCATTTATTATTTTGACAGTGATGGTTGTTATTTGGAGTCAAGGTTTCTTCAAAACGTTATTTGCTCCAGGCGGGGCGTTAGAAAGTCTTGTATTTAAGTTTCAAATTCCGGGTTTGCATAATTTAGTGATGAAGGCAGAACCGATTGTAAATAAACCAACACCTTATGACGCAGTATTAAAGTTTGACGTTTTATCCGCAACAGGAACAGCGATTTTAATTGCATGTATTATTTCTATTATTGTCTTAAAAATGAGTGCAAAACAAGCAGCAGAAACATTTGCAGAAACGTTACAAGAATTAAAAATGCCAATTCTATCTATCGGTTTCGTATTAGGATTTGCATTTATCGCAAACTATTCTGGTTTATCGTCAACACTCGCGCTAGCATTAGCAGGAACAGGTGAATTATTCCCGTTCTTCTCACCATTTCTTGGTTGGATTGGCGTATTCCTAACAGGATCAGATACATCGGCAAATGCACTATTCTCTAATTTGCAAGCTATTACAGCACAGCAAGTTGGTGTAAAAGAAGTATTGCTTGTTGCGGCAAATACAACAGGTGGTGTAACGGGTAAAATGATTTCTCCGCAATCGATTGCTATCGCATGTGCAGCAGTAGGACTCGCTGGAAAAGAATCTGACTTATTCCGCTTTACAGTGAAACATAGTCTATTCTTTGTAATCATTGTTGGTATTATGACATATGTACAAGCTTATTATTTAACGTGGATGATACCGTAATGGGTTTTATGAAATGAAAATACTCAAAAATATTATTATGTAAATGGATGAAATACCAATTGTGGGATAGAAAACAAGAAAACTTAGTTAATTTGAGGGCACTGAAAAAGTTCATTTAAAGAGAAAAAGAAGATGGCCATCTACTGTATATAGATGGTTATCTTCTTTTTGTATATTGATAAAATTTTCATTGCTTACTCAAAATAGGGACTTTTTCGGTAGTCTCATTAATTTAGTTCTCTTTTGTAATAAGGATATCGTCAACATTTCAGGAATGTTGACGATATCCCATTGCCATCAAGCTAATATTTTGAAGGCGAGCTCTCATAATGATTATGAATAGCTAGAGCAGCATCATCTTCTAATGCTAACGATTCTTCAAGATAACTTTTCACTTTTTTTCCGGTTCTTTTAATTGCTCCTTTCCCTCTGGAAAGTAATAATAAATAGAGCCGCGTAGCGCGTTGCTCTCCTTCGTAATCTGACTTAAACTTGTCGCATGATATCCTTGCTTACGAAATAATTTAGAAGCTGCGTTTAACAACTTCTCTTTGGTATTTGTTTGCTCCATTAAAGATTCTCCTTTTAAATTTATCAATGGTTATGTTGAAGTTAAAGGGACGCTGTCTCATGCCATTAGGATAAGATAAATGGATATCTCCATAACTTCTTTTCTATGAATTTTAGAGAGGGAGTATTGTTTTTTTCGTTACGGGGTATTTTATTTTCCTTGGCTTGATGGGTATTTGTCAGGGTTCCCTATAGGTATTTTTTATTCTTTTTTGAAATTTAATTTTAAAGTAAATAAAAATATATTGAAATTATATTTTACAAATGCTATTCTATACCTGTAATAAAGAAAACGCTTTCGAAAGATGCTTTTAGTAAATAATTTCAATAAAAAGGATGATATATATGTTAGAAAATTTAACGACAGAAACTCGTAATGAAAAAACGATGAACTTAGATGAGATGTCAATAATAGAATTTCTTAAAGTAATGAACGAAGAGGATGCCAAAGTAGCAGACAGTGTGAAGCAAGAACTTCCACAAATTGCAAAAGCGGTAGAAGCAATTGTAGAAGCAAAAAGAAAAGGAGGGCGCTTAATCTATATTGGTGCTGGAACAAGTGGTCGCATTGGTTTGCTAGATGCAGTTGAATGTCCACCAACTTTTGGGACAGAACCTGAAGAAGTAGTTGGATTAATTGCTGGCGGCGAGAAAGCTTTTATCAAAGCGGTAGAAGGTGCAGAAGACAGTAAAGAATTAGGAATTCAAGATTTAAAGGACATTCATCTAACAAATACAGACGTTGTAGTTGGAATTGCTGCGAGTGGACGTACTCCATATGTGATTGGCGGTTTAGCATATGCGAATTCTATTGGAGCACAAACAGTAGCAGTAAGTTGTAATAAAGGTTCCGCAATTGGAAAAGAGGCAAATATTGCGATTGAAGTTAATAATGGACCTGAGGTATTAACTGGGTCTACTCGACTGAAATCTGGTACTTCTCAAAAATTAGTTTGTAATATGCTTTCAACAGCATCTATGGTCGGACTAGGAAAAGTATATGGCAATTTAATGGTGGATGTACAATTAACAAACGAAAAGCTTGTAGAACGTGCAAAACGTATTGTAATGGAAGCTACATCTTGTGACTACGAAACAGCTGAATCATATTTAGCAAAGGCTGATAATAAGCCGAAAATTGCAATTGTAATGATCTTAGCAGGTTTTTCAAAAGAAGAAGCTGTGCAACGATTAGAAGAGACTCAAGGTTTTATTCGTCAAGCAATTAAATAAAGTGAAAAAGTTGTTAGTAACCTTGCCTAACTCCGAAGCTTAACTAATGGAATTGCTAAGGAGTTAGGGTCTGGATTTAGATAATAAAAGGAGGAAAGATCATGAGTAAATACCAAAACATGGCAACTGAAATTTTAGATGCTATTGGAGGTAGTGGGAACGTTGCCTCATATACAAATTGTATGACACGTCTTCGTGTGACACCTATCAATCGTAGCGCAATTAATGAAGAAGCATTGAAGAAAATTAACGGAGTTCTTGGCACGGTTGATGATGAAACATATCAAATCATTCTCGGACCAGGCGTTGTTACAAAAGTAGCAGAACAATTTGGTATTGTGCTAGAAGAAGAAAAAGGAAAAGGTAGTACTTCAGGGGCTCCTTCTGCAGAAGAATTAAAAGCAAAAGGCGCAGATATGAAAGCAGAATTAAAGAAAAAGAATAACACACCTTTTAAAAACTTCTTAAGAAAAGTTGGTAGCATCTTTATTCCTCTTATTCCAGCATTCGTTGGAGCAGGGTTAATTGCAGGTATTGCATCAATTTTGTCAAATAATATTACTGCTGGAAACTTAGATGGAGATACTTGGAATCAATATGTAACGATACTAAATGTTATTAAAAACGCAATTTTTGCATATCTAGTAATTTATGTAGGTATTAATGCAGCGAAAGAATTTGAGGCAACTCCAGCTCTTGGTGGGGTAATCGGTGGAACGACGCTATTGACAGGAATGTCACCAGACAATCCAATTCATAATATCTTTACTGGTGAACCTTTATCAGCAGGGCAAGGTGGAGTAATTGGAGTATTATTAGCTGTATGGATTTTAGCATTAGTGGAAAAGCAATTACGTAAAGTGATTCCTGATGCAATTGATATCATTGTGACACCTACCATTGCATTATTAGTAGTAGGTCTTGTAACAATTTTCTTAATTATGCCTTTTGCAGGTTTTATTTCAGATAACTTAATCGGTTCGATTAACTGGGTATTAGCCCGTGGCGGTGCATTTTCAGGATTTGTTCTTGGTGCAGCATTCTTACCACTTGTTATGTTAGGATTGCATCAAGTATTAACACCAATTCATATTGAGATGATTAATTCAACAGGTGCAACACAATTACTTCCAATTCTTGCAATGGCAGGAGCAGGACAAGTTGGAGCAGCAATCGCAATATGGATTCGTTGCCGCAAAAATAAATCTCTAACAAATATGATTAAAGGTGCACTGCCAGTTGGTATTCTTGGAATCGGTGAACCATTAATTTACGGTGTAACATTACCGTTAGGAAAACCATTTATCACAGCATGTATTGGCGGTGGTATTGGAGGAGCAGTTATTGGGTTGCTTGGCCATGTCGGTGCGATTGCTATTGGACCATCAGGTATGGCATTAATTCCGCTAATTGCTGATGGATTATGGCTTAACTATATCATTGGCTTACTAGCAGGATATGCCGCTGGATTTATTCTCACATATTTCTTCGGTATACCAAAAGAAGCAATGATGGAACAAGAGTAATAAAGTGAAACTTTAAATGGAAGTTTCACTTTATAGAACGACGAAACGTTAACTCATTTTAGGAGAGATACTCATGTTAGGATATTCAATTTACTTTTCACAACTAGATATGTCCTTTGTTCAAAAGATGGATCAAAGAGGAGTAAAGACAATTTTCACTTCCTTCCATATCCCTGAAGAACAAATGACTCATCAAATAATCCAAGATTTTTTGGAAGATTCAAAGGAAAACAATAGAGATGTTGTTATTGATATTTCACCTAATACTCTTCAAGTCATTGGTGTTAATGATTACCTTGAAATGAAAGACCTTGGAGTAAAGACAGTTCGTATTGACTTTGGAATTAGCGATGAGGAAATTGTGGAACTGCAAAAGCATTTTCGGATTGTATTAAATGCTAGTACTCTCGATGAACAAAAAATTTGCGAATTACAGGGCAAAGGATTAAATCTGGGGCATGTAGTAGCCATGCATAACTTTTATCCAAGGGAGTATACAGGAATATCAATGGAGTTCTTTTCTAATAAAAACCGCATATTCCAAAAATACGGCATTCAGGTTTGGGCGTTTATTCCAGGAGATAAAGTGTTACGAGGTCCAATTTTTGCAGGTTTACCAACTGTTGAAAAACATCGAAATCAATCCCCTTATGTAAGTTATGTGGAATTATCACAGGGTATTGATGGGATTTTTATTGGTGATCCTCAAATAGATGATGATACATTGGATTTGATAAATAGATTTGAAAAAGAAGGAATTATTACTTTACCTACAAGTGAATTGTCTCCGTACATTCCAAAAGACATTATCTATAACAATCGTCCTGATGAATCAGAAGCTGTTATAAGAATTGAACAAGGAAGAGAGTTATTTTCTAAGAAAGAAGAATTGTACACTACTACAAAACCTGGCAAAAGATTGATTGGAACGATTACCGTAGATAATGCTGAATACTTACGATATATTGGTGAAACTCAAATCATGAAACAACAGTTGCCAGAGGATCCACGAGTAAATAGTGTTGGAAAAATACACGATGAATATCTAAGCCTTTTAGATTATGTGAAAGCAGGAACTAAAATTAAGTTTCAATAACGAAGGGAATGATACCTATGTACTAGGGAAAAACGACTAGTCATAGGTATTTTTATCCCGCATTAACGGGCAGTAAGACCCTCACCTCAAAATTCAGCGAAAGCAAAGAAGTTAGGTGGGGGATGAAGAAAACCCCCCACTGATTAAAGTTTCACTTTATCAGGAAGCAAAACGCTGGAGTTAAATAGAAAAAGTATAAATGGAAAGAAGCTGAAATAATTGGCGGTAAATAGTATCCGAACACAAATAGAATTAGTCTTAGGTGAGTTACCTGACTCAGAGAGAAAGATAGCAGAATATATTCTTTCTCATACAAAAGAAGTAACACAGATGACAATACATCAATTAGCAAAAGAAGCAGAAGCAAGTAGTGCGGCCGTTGTTCGCTTTTGTCGATCATTAGGAGTAACTGGTTTTCCAGATTTGAAAGCACGTCTATATGCTGAAGTAGAGCATATACAACATGTAGGATATTTTGATATTGAACCTAATGAAAAAGTGCAGTCCATTATTGATAAAACGTTATCTAATACAGTACAAACGCTTCATGATACAGTGGGTCAATTAGAAACGAAATCTATTGAAGAAGCAGTTAATTTCCTAAGAGATACAGACGTTATTTATATTTATGGAGTGGGGGCATCTTTTCTTATTGCAGAGGATGTAGCGCAGAAATGGATCCGTTTAGGTAAAAAGGCTTATGCAATTTCAGATCGTCATTTGTTAGCGGTAGCGATGGCTACTCAATCAGAAAATGCCTTATTTTGGGGAATCTCGTATAGTGGAGAAACGAGAGACGTAATAGAGCTAATGAAAACAGCAAAAGAGCTTAAGTTAAAGACAATTAGCCTTTCTCGTTTAGGAAACAGTAAGATTTCTGAGCTAGCAGATGTATCTTTATTTACAGCGCGTGCACCTGAAGCCAAAATTCGTAGTGCAGCTACAAGCTCTCGATTTGCTCAACTATTAGTAGTCGATGTCGTTTTCTTTGTATACTCGTCTTCTCAATATGAGTTCACAGTAAAGCAATTAGAAAAGACAAAACATGCTATACAGAATCTGCGTGAATAAAGCTTTTCTGTTATAAAGTTGAAAAAATAAGTAGTTATGTGATCATTGGAGTAGCAAGTGATAGGCAGGGAGGAATCTTTAAGAATACCTTTGCATTTTTCTGATTATCGTGTATGATGAGAAAGTATTGGAAATTAAATCAGTGATAAACTAGGGGTGCCCAAGAGAAGCTTGGGCTGAGAGAGAAGTGCGAGAACTTCTTAACCCTCTGGACCTGATCTGGCTCGTACCAGCGTAGGGAAGTTAACGGCTTTACATAACTATGTCTTTATGAGCCAGGTCCTTGTTTTACTATGGACCTGGCTCTTTTTATTTTGGCATGCGCTGGCCACTAGTTCTCGTCCTTGTCACACGTAAGTAAGGCGGAAGCGGCTTGATCAGAATGGAAGAAGCGAAGCCATCGACCATTCTAGCCACTGAAGCTGGATTCAGAGTCAAGATAATCAAAGTTGCTTGGAAGATGGTTGGAGATTTCAAGCAAGGAAGGTTTCTTGAAACGATAAAGGGGAGGAAACACAAATTATGAAGCAATCTGTTTCAGCTGAGCAAATTGAATTGAAGTCGAGTTTACCTGGGAGTAAGAAAGTCTATGTTGATGGCCCGCGTGAAGGAATGAAAGTACCGATGCGTGAGATCGAACAAAGTGATACAAACGGTGTGCCAAACCCACCGATTCGCGTGTATGATACGAGCGGACCTTATACAGATCCAGAATACAAAGTGGAACTTGAACAAGGAATTCCAACGCCTCGTCATGGCTGGATTGTTGAGCGCGGAGATGTGGAAGAGTATGAAGGGCGTGAAATCAAACCGGAAGATGATGGTGTGAAGGCTGCATCCGAGCATACACCTGTGTTCCCACAAATGGATCGTAAGCCACTTCGCGCAAAAAAAGGGGCAAATGTAACGCAAATGCACTATGCTCGTAACGGCATCATTACATCTGAAATGGAATATGTTGCGATTCGTGAAGGCGTAGAGCCAGAGTTTGTTCGTAAAGAGATTGCAGAAGGACGCGCTATTTTACCAGCAAACATAAACCACCCAGAAGCAGAACCAATGATTATCGGCCGCAATTTCCATGTGAAAGTAAATGCGAATATTGGGAACTCTGCGGTATCTTCTTCCATTGCAGAAGAAGTAGAGAAGATGACATGGGCAACGCGCTGGGGCGCAGATACAATTATGGATCTATCAACAGGAAAAAATATTCATACAACTCGTGAATGGATTATCCGTAATGCTCCGGTACCAGTTGGAACAGTGCCGATTTATCAAGCGCTAGAAAAAGTAAATGGTATTGCTGAAGACTTAACTTGGGAAGTATATCGTGACACGTTAATTGAACAAGCGGAGCAAGGTGTGGATTACTTTACAATTCATGCAGGTGTACTACTTCGTTACATTCCAATTACAGCAAAGCGTACAACAGGAATTGTTTCACGCGGTGGTTCGATTATGGCGCAGTGGTGTTTATATCATCATAAAGAAAACTTCCTATACACACACTTTGAAGAAATTTGTGAAATTATGAAACAATATGATGTTTCCTTCTCTTTAGGAGATGGATTACGTCCAGGTTCGATTGCGGATGCAAATGATGAAGCGCAATTCTCTGAGCTGGAAACGCTTGGTGAGTTAACGAAAATTGCTTGGAAGCATGATGTGCAAGTAATGATTGAAGGACCAGGGCATGTACCAATGCATTTAATTAAAGAAAATATGGATAAAGAACTTGATATTTGCCAAGGTGCACCGTTCTATACACTCGGACCGTTAACAACGGATATTGCACCAGGTTATGATCATATTACATCGGCGATTGGCGCAGCGATGATCGGCTGGTTTGGTACAGCGATGCTTTGCTATGTAACACCGAAAGAGCATTTAGGATTGCCAAACAAAGATGACGTTCGTGAAGGGGTTATTACGTATAAAATTGCAGCGCATGCAGCGGACCTTGCGAAAGGACATAAAACAGCCCAGCAACGTGATGATGCACTTTCAAAAGCTCGTTTTGAATTCCGCTGGCGCGATCAATTTAACTTATCTTTAGATCCTGAACGCGCAATGGATTTCCACGATGAAACGTTGCCAGCAGAAGGTGCAAAAACAGCCCATTTCTGCTCAATGTGTGGCCCGAAATTCTGTAGTATGAGAATTTCACATGATATTCGTGAATATGCAAAAGAGAATGATTTAGAAACAACAGAAGCAATTGAGCAAGGTATGAAAGAGAAGGCAGAAGAATTTAAAGAAGCTGGTAGTCATTTATATCAATAATACGGGATGTACCATTCCGAACACCTTTTTACTTGATTGATCACATGTACTTAACTTAAATATAGAAGCCCCCTTTGCTAAGACGGTAGCAGAGGGGGCTATTATTATTTTTCCTTTAGGAACGTTCGATCCTTTAAGAATAAATTCCAGAAGAAGATAAAGCCTGGAAGTAAGATCGCAATGCCGATTGCATAGAGAATGAGTAAGGCATAGAATGTTTCCTTCGTTGTAAAGCTTGTGAATACAGTAACGTCTGGATAAATGATATACGGTAAATGCGCGACGCCGTAAGCGTAGCTTGCAAATGCATATTGCGCAACAACCGCTAAAACGGCGATCCGTGGCCAACCGAGCGTACTATGCTTTTTATTTGTCCACCAAAGAGAAGAATATCCAATTACAAATAAAATAATAGATACTGTGAACCATGGGAATTGTTTAATTAACCCTTGCATGAGCCAATGTGTTTCGGGTTCCATGACAACAAGGGCGATGATGGCTGTAACAAGTGTTGCCGGACCGAGTACGATGGCATTGCGTCTATAAAGGCGATACGTATCCTCTGAGCCTTGTTCTCTTGCAAAGTCAGCTAGAAAAAGAGAGGACAGGAATAGCTCAGAAGTTAATCCGAATAGCATATAGCAATAAATTACAGGGCTTGATAAAAGTTTTCCGTATAATAGGACTTCTTTACCTCCAGAAGTCGTAATATAAGCACCTTCTGTCACGGGTAAAACCGTAATTAATAAGGCAGGAATTAAGAGCCCCGTAATACCAGAAATGAAACGCAAGGTATGTTCATATTTTGGTACAGAATAAGCGAACACCATAAATGTACTACGAATAGCGACGAGAACTAAAATTAATGTCACCGGTACGAACATGACTGTTGCAAGGGTAAAAGTCGCTTTCGGAAAGAAGCCAAGAAATGCAACAACAACAAAAACGAGGAAAGTATTTGTGACCTCCCAAGTTGGTGATAAGTATCGATTGGCAAGCTTTGCAGCAAGTGTTGGGTGTTTGGCATATACCATGCCCCAAAATCCAGCTCCGAAATCAATGGAGCCTAAAATGCTGTATACGAAGATAAGGGCCCATAAAATGATAATCGCAATACTCGCCTCATGCACGAGAATCTCCTCCTTGCTGCCTTAAATCATTTTTTAGCGGATGTCTTCTAAAGAAAGTCCGTAGTACGAAAATCGTTAAAGCGCCAAGCCCGATATATAAAATGATGAATAAAATAAATAAGGGCCCGACGAAATCAGCGCGCGTAGCAGCATCCATTGTGCGCTGCATCCCATAAATCGTCCAAGGCTGACGGCCACTACAACTGAAAATCCATCCGAATTCAATGCCGAGCATCATAATCGGCCCGCATGCAGCAGTGGCCCATAGAAGCCATTTTGGCAACTCTGCTCCTTTTTTTCTATAAATAAAGTACCAATATAAAAGAGCAATTGCTGCGACGGCAAAAGTGAATACAGCTGTACCAACCATTAAATTAAAGAACGTATGGGTATAAAATGGCGGCCACGTTTCTTGTGGAAATTCATTTAACCCTTTTACGACAGTGTTAGGGTTCAATCCAACTAGCAAACTTAACATATTAGGAATTTCAAGCCCGTATTGTAGTTCATGAGTTGCCGGATCGACAAATCCGCCAATTGCAAGAGGAGCATGTGATGTTGTATCAAATAATGCTTCTGCTGCGGCTAATTTTTCCGGAGAATGTTCATGTAAGGCAATTGCCGATTCATGCCCAGAAAGCCACATGATTGCGCCGGTAATAAATGTAACGACAAGGCCTAAAAATAGCCCTTTTTTATGATAAGCAATTTCACGTGCACCCAGATTTCGCTTTAATAATTTAAATCCGGCGATGGAAGCAATGACTGCCGCTCCCGTTGCATAAGCAGTAATGACAACGTGAAAAGAACTTGTGAAAAAGCTAGGATTAAAGAATGCTTTCCACGGGTCAACGTTAAAAACAGAGCCATCAGGATTCATAGAAAAGCCTGCTGGTGTATTCATCCATGTGTTTGCTGAGGTAATTAATACGGCGGATGCAGTAGCACCAAGCATGACAAAAAAAAGTGAGATTAATCTCATAAATGGTGGTAATTTATCTGCTGCATATACGTAAATGGACATAAATAAAGCCTCTAAGAAGAAGGCGAAAATCTCAATCTGGAACGGAACAGAAATCACTTGACCGACAATTTTGGCGAACCCGGGCCAAAGAAGTGAAATTTGTACACCGACGATTGTTCCAGTTGGAATTGCTACACCAAGAAGAATGGCGAAAGCCTTTGTCCACCTTTTTGCCATAACAGCGTAATCTGAATCCTTCTTCCAGTGATATAATACTTCGCTTATAAAAATCATTAAAGATAGTCCGATTCCAAGGGTTGCAAAAATAATGTGGAATGCTAGTGATGACCCAAAGAAAGCCCGTGACAATGTAACAGTATCCATAATTCTACTCCTCTTCATTTTTGCCATTATTTTCTGATTGAACTGGAAAATCTATTCAAAAAAATGTAAAAAAATACATATGTATTTTAAAAAGTTAATATGATATTATAATTTTGAAATCTTCAGAAAAATAAGAGAGTTAAAGAGAAAAATATTTCATTTGTGTTTTAGAACAAAATCTTTTATAATGCTTATGCGAACGTTAGTTCTGTTTGGGGGTTCATTTGTAGAAGGACAAGCTGGAAGGTCATGTGAAACGGAGGGGATGTTTGTATGTATCCTGAAGTCATTAGAAAAATGGCGTTTTCGAAAGAGCATAAAGATTTGTTATTAAAGTTATACAATAAAGAAATTACACGGCGTGAATATGATCACCTTGTGCAATCACTGTATCGCAGGGCGAAAGAGGCTAATTAACGTGTGTAAAGGATAGAAAGTGAGGGGCAATCTAAAGGATTGTCATTTTAATGTTTCCGTATGTTCTACTAAGGTTACGGTTAGCCTTATTATAGAGGTGAAAAAATGTGCGGAAACGTTTGTATATATGGATTGCGTTAACTTTATTTGTGATTTTAGGTGGAATTGTTTTTTGGACTGCACTACAAGGGAATCGGACAGAATATTTTATTTTGAGACATATGCTCAATGATAATGGTACGCTCGCAACATATCGAATAGCTGATCCAAATGTAGGAACGAGCGAGGCAGCCGGTCGTGAAGCATTATCAGAATCAGCAGGGTTATGGCTACAATATACGCTTGATATGGACAATCAATCATTATTTGATGAACAAGTAAAGGTAATCCAAAATTATTTTATACATCCTGTCCATATTGTTTTATGGAAGATTTCTGAAACAGGAGAAAGACAGTCTGCCACGAATGCCCTCATTGATGATCTTCGTATTATCGAACAGCTATATCGTGCCTATGAAATGTATAAAGAAGAGCGCTATAGAGATCTTGCTGATCAAGTGAGTGATGCTGTGCTTCGTTATAATAAGAAAGGGAAACAGTATGTTGATTATTATGACGCAGATAAGGGTATGCAAAATAACATATTAACGACATCTTACATAAATCCAAGTGCATTCTCTTATATGAAAAAGTACGGAAAAATCTCAGAAACGCAGTATCAGGAAGTGATTCAATTTTTAGCGGATTATCCAAGGCGTGGCTGGGCATTCCCGAAAGAATATAAAGAGGATGGTACATTTGCATTTGAAAACCAGGTGAATTTGATTGATCAATCGTATGTTGCCTATCATCGCAGTTTAGGCGGAATTTCCTCTAAAGCATATTTAGATTTTATTAAAAAGGCATTTCGTAAAGATGGGAAGCTATACGGTCGCTATGATTTAGAAACAGGAAAACCAGTAGTAGATTTTGAATCCCCAGCAGCGTATGGGCTGACAATTCTATATGTGTTACAAACGGGAGATATAAAGTTTGCTAAGGAATTGTACGAGCGTATGAGTGAATTCCGGAATGACAACGTATTCAGCAGATTTTATGGCGGATATGTAACTGGAAAAGAGGGCAACACGCATATTTTTGATAATGTGTTGCCGCTGTTAGCTGAGACGAAATTGAAAATGGATAAGGAATAGAAATGCCATTCTAGAAAGGGTATAAGCTTCTTCTTATTTTTTACCTCTTAATAACGGTAAGGTAGGTATGAGTGCTGGCCATTTTAATATTGGAGTAGGAGAAGGTCCTGTAATCCATGTATGGAATGGAAGAACACTACATATAACCATTGTGATGATAGAGAATGTTGCCGTCATAAGAAAAAGGAATAGACTATATAGAATTGTATTGGTTTGTACTGTAAATAGAGATAGTAATTTCGTGCTTAGCTGTAAGAAGAAAAAGTGTGCTAAATAAGCTCCGTATGTGTAGTTTCCAATAAAACGCAATGTTTTATATAATGTTCCTCGCCGCTGAACAATCATGATAGATAATACGTAAAGTATGAGTATTTCACATACAATGTATAAAAACATGGAGGGCTTTAAGTATGTAGATACAGTGAGATGAATTGAATCTACACCATAGAAGCTAAACATTTCATAATTAATGAATAAGAAGAAAATAAAAAACAAAATTGTCACAAGCGGTATGTGCTTCATGACAAATAAACGCCAAGCTCGCAGTGCTACCGCTGCAATTCCGCCCATAACAAAGTAGAATGAATAGAAGAAGAAGGAACGGTCTGTATAATGTAAGATGGTTGAACGAGTTAACACTTCGCCGTTAAAAATATAATGGGAAGAGAACCACATTAAGAGAAAATATAGGATGGCAAAAGCAACCATGAATCTATATATGTCTTGCTGATTATGTGTTCGTTTTTGAAACCAATAAAATAAAGTACATAGTAAGGGGAATAGCAAATGAATTTGAAACATCATGATGACATACCAAAGATGAGGCGCCGCTGTTCCAAGTAATAAGCTCTTTATTCCGCTTTGCATCGTAACGAATTGGGTTGTTGTAAATAAGTAAATGATAGACCAGAATAAGTAAGGTGCAAGTAGATGTGCAGTTTTTTCGTATATGTATTCTTTATATACCATTTGTTTTGTATACTGCCGAATTAAATGAAATCCAACGATAAAGATGAATGCTGGTGCTGAAAATTTTGCGAGGTTGAATAGCATTCCAATAATGAGAGATTGTTCTAATGCGATATTTCCTTGATTCATTGTATATAGTAAAGAACTTTGTAAAACAACAGCAAGAAACGCGATGCTTTGCAAAACCTTAAATTCTGGGGCATTTTGTGTCATGATTTCCATCTCCTTTTCCATACATGATTATAGTACGAAGAAGAGGGAAGGGCTGTGGAAAATTTGTGAAAGTTATAACAAATTTGTGATTAAAGAAAAAAAGAGCGTTAGTTTTATGAAAAACAACGCTCTTTTTTCTTATGCAAATTTATTCTTAACCCAGTCTTTCCCTTCAACAAGACGAGCTGTCATTACGGCACAAACATTATCACCTGTTACGTTTAACATCGTTGCTGGTGGGTCGATGATTGTACTAATAGCTGCGATAATTGGCAACGCTTCTGGTGGGAAGCCGTATAGAGAAACGATTAACATTTCACCAATCATACCACCGCCTGGAATAGCACCCATTACTGTTCCTACTAATA
Organism: Bacillus sp. XF8; assembly: GCF_017498755.1. Taxonomy (NCBI): domain Bacteria; kingdom Bacillati; phylum Bacillota; class Bacilli; order Caryophanales; family Bacillaceae; genus Bacillus; species Bacillus sp. XF8. The sequence continues at coordinate 17,864 of NZ_JAGDQK010000018.1, forward strand.
GGGAAACAACAAGAGCGATTGCTAATGTTTTTGGACTTGAGAATTCCATATTGAAAATCCCGAATAAGAAAGCAATTTTAATTACGCCACCTAAAACAGATCCGTCTTTATGAAGTGTAGAACCAAGAAGAACAACTGTTTCACGAATGTCAGAAGAAATACCCATTTTTTTAGTTGCTTCTAAGTTTGCTGGAATACTCGCGGCACTACTACAAGTTGCAAGTGATGTAACTGTAGGAGAGACCATGTTTCTCCAAAAAATTTGTACACCTTGTTTGCGCCCTGCAAGGTAAGCATAAAATGTAAAGGCAACAAAGAAGTATAAGATAGAAGCCGGATAGTATACCATTGCAGCTCGGAAATACGTTCCAAGAAGCTGTGGACCGAATTCTCCAACTAAAGCTGCGAAGTAGGCAGCTAGTCCAATTGGAGCATAGTACATAATGAATGATACAACTTTCATTGAGATCTCTGCGCCAGATTGTAAGAAGCTAGCGAATGGCTTTCCTTTTTCTCCAACTGCTGAAGTTGCTACCCCCATTAAAATAGAGAAGAAAATAAGCGCTAGCATATTTTCACGAGATAATAACTTCGAAAATTCTGATACGGTGAAAATGCCCACGATTTGATCAGCCACGCTAATATTTTCAACTTTATCAGGCTTTGTTAGTTCTAATACAACACCTTGCGCTGGTGGGAATACTTTCACAACAATAATCATAAAAATTGCAGCAATAATACTTGTAAATAAGAAAGTCCCAGCCATGCTAGACATAATTTTTCCGAAACGTTTTAATCCATCCATATTGGCAATAGATGAAGCAATGCTAAAGAACACAAGAGGCACAACAATCGTAAACATTAAGTTTAAGAAAATGTCACCAAGCGGTTTTAAAGCAACTGCATCGGTACCCATGAAATAACCAATGAAACCACCAATTAGGATGGAAGATAATAAAATAAGTGGAAAGCGATAAGCTTTCATATATATACCCTCCAATCTATTTATCCCGCATTAACGGGCAGTAAGACCCCCACCTCAAAGTTCAGCGAAAGCAAAGAAGTTAGGTGGGGGATCAACGGCCCGTAAAAGCCCGATTCGTAAAGGCTAATAATCAGAAGGGGATGAAGAAAACCCCCTCTGATTAAAGTCTCACTTTATAAAAAATCATACTGAATCATTATAACCAGTTGTGAGGCTGTTTACTAGGAGAATACACATAGATGGAATAGCGTGAAAACAGAGAAATTTTTGTTTTTATGCTCGTCATATGAAAAATAATCTAGACATATATATTGGTAATCTAGTAGCGGATTTGAAGAGCAACGTTGATATGATTCCAGCATGATTAAAAATAAGGGGGGGAGTTTGATGAACATTTTACTTTGCTGTGCAGCAGGAATGTCTACCAGTTTACTTGTAACGAAAATGGAGAAAGCAGCACAAGCAAAAGGGTTAGAAGTAAAAATCTGGGCTGTATCGGGTTCGGAAATACGGAATCATATTGATGAAGCGGATGTGCTCTTGCTTGGACCACAAGTGCGTTATTTATTACCGAAGATGAAGGAAATGTGTGGAGAAAAAGGGATACCTGTTGATATTATTCACTCTGTACATTATGGCCTTTGTAACGGAGAGGCCGTATTGGAAGCAGCATTGTCAATGAAAGCATGAGGAGAGTGGAGTAGATGGTCCGATTTTTAGAGAAATATGTGATGCCAATAGCGGGGAGAATTGCACAGCAGCGGCATTTACAAGCAATTCGTGATGGCATTATTTTAACGATGCCTTTCTTAATTATTGGTTCATTTTTCCTTATTATTAGTGCTTTGCCAATACCTGGCTACAATGATTTTATGGAAGGTTTATTTGGAGGGAATTGGCAGAAGGCGTTAGGGTATCCAGTTAGCGCAACATTTAATATAATGTCTTTAATAGCCACTTTTGGAATCGCTTACAGACTAGGGGAGCAATATAAAGTGGATGCATTAGCAGCAGGGGCATTGTCACTTGTATCATTCTTACTTGCAACTCCATTTCAAGTGACGCATATCATACCTAGTACGAAAGAGAGTGTACTTGTAGATGGAGTTATACCTGCTGCACTGATGGGAAGTCAAGGATTATTCGTGGCGATGATTATAGCACTTATATCTACTGAAATTTACAGGTTTATTATCCAAAGAAAGTTGATTATTAAAATGCCAGAAACGGTCCCACCAGCTGTAACACGTTCATTTGCAGCACTTGTTCCAGGATTTATTGTTGTGACGGTTATTTGGATTCTACGTTTAATTTTGGAAAACACTTCTTTCGGTAGTATTCATAATATTGTAGGGCAGCTCTTGCAAGCTCCGCTTAGTGTACTTGGCGCCAGCCTTTTTGGCGCGGTGGCAGCGGTTATTGTTGTCCATGTGCTTTGGGCATGTGGAATTCACGGTGCTGCAATTGTAGGCGGTGTTATGAGCCCGGTTTGGTTATCATTAATGGATCAAAACCGCATTGCTTTTCAGGCGGGGCAAGACGTCCCAAACACAATAACAGCACAATTCTTTGATTTGTGGATCTACACAGGTGGATCTGGTGCAACGCTTGCACTTGTTGTAGCGATGTTATTATTTGCACGGAGTCAGCAATTAAAAAGTTTAGGGCGGTTATCAATTGCACCAGGCATTTTTAATATTAATGAGATGGTCACGTTTGGGATGCCAATTGTGTTAAATCCGCTTCTTCTTATTCCATTTATACTTGCTCCAGTTGTTTTAACAGTTGTATCGTATTTCGCAATGGAATGGGGGCTTGTTGCTCGGCCAAGTGGAGCGGCTGTACCATGGACTACACCGATTCTTTTCAGTGGGTATTTAGGATCAGGAGGTAAAATTTCAGGTGTTGTATTGCAGTTAATTAACTTTGTGCTTGCTTTTCTTATTTATTTTCCATTCTTGAAAATGTGGGATAAACAAAAGGTAGCCGAAGAAAAGGGGGAGTAGAAAGTTAAAATGGATACGTTAGAGACGCAGGCTTTTCATTTGATTTTACATGGAGGAAATGCGAGAAGCAGTGCGATGGAAGCAATTGATTGTGCGAAGCGTGGGGAATTTACAGAAGCGGAGACGAAATTGCAAGAAGCCTTGCAAGAGCTGCAAGAGGCACATCGTTTGCAAACAGATTTAATACAAAGAGAAGCTGGTGGGGAAAAAACAGAAATTAGGCTTCTAATGGTTCATGCACAAGATCATTTAATGAACGCCATAACAGTGAAGGAATTAGCGAGTGAATTTGTAGAGTTATATAGGAAAATGTTAGCGAAAGAATGAAGCCTTGCTTATGCAAGGTTTTTTTATGTACGAAAAAGTGTCAGTCATGATGGAGGCGATACCATTTATGTACAAATCTATTTTATTTTTCCAAATATATGTAACAATAAAAGTGTAAGGGAGGTGGAAAGTAGTGAAAATTCACCTTGAATTAGATCCATCACAAGATGAAATAGAGATTATTGTAAAGACAAAAGAAGTAACAGATGAAATTCACCATCTTTTAAAAAGGATAGAAGGTGGGAGTGTAAAACAAATTGTTGGAATTTTGGATCAGCAATATTATTTGTTAGAGCCAAAGGAAATTTATTGGTTTTATGCAGAGAATCGAAAAGTAATGGCTCAAACATCGAAAGGAAGTCTTGAAGTGAAATCCCGTTTGTATGAACTAGAAACAAAATTACAGGGTGATCGATTTGTACGGTTTTCAAAGTCTACATTAGCGAACCTACAGCATGTAACAAGCTTTGAAATGTCTTTTAGCGGCAGTATGTGTGCCCATTTTTCAAATGGAATGAAAGAGTATGTTTCAAGAAAGTATGTACCGCTTATTAAAGAAGCTCTGAATATGGGAGGAGGCTAGAATGATGGTTACTTTGTTTGATAGAGTATGTGCTAAGGTTATTGCAGGAATGGCGATGGCGATGGTTTATAGCTTATTGTTTTTAGGAATTGGTTATGCAAATGGAATGGATGTATTAGAGACAAAGACATTGCTTGCACACCTTGTAACAGCAAATATTGTGGGGATGATTTTCTCATTTGCTTCCTTTGTGTTTGAGAGAGAAGAATGGAGCATTTTAACACAAACAATCGTTCACTTTATCATTTTACTAGGAACATTCTTACCGATTGCAATCTGGATTGGCTGGGTTCCAAATCGCCCTGTTCCGATTCTTATTTGCATGGGTAGCTTTATCGTTATTTACTTCATTATATGGTTTGCGATGACAATATATTGGAAGAAGAAAATTGAGGGACTGAATAATGGGTTGAAATGAATATTATAAAAGGCTGTTATTAGCGTTGCGGTTTGAAGTGAGTACTTTAGTCAAAAGCTACGGAGATCATGTTGTTTTGGATGAAATTCATTTTTCTATAAAAAGTTCAATCTAGTTCATAGTAAAAGCATAGCCATCCGTAGCGGCCTATTTTGCTGATGCGGATGGCTATGTTTTTGTTCTTCTACATATTCCAAAATATCGCCAGGCGGACACTCTAGGTTTTTACAGATTGCTTCTAATGTAGAAAAGCGAATGGTTTTATAATAAATTTTATTGTTTTTTAATAAAAAGTAAAATTTCTTTATAAAAATATTTTATTTTCTTGTTTCAAATACAACTAGACAACTAAACACTAATCTATTTTCATACAGATATGTGTTACAAGCGTGTTGTTTTATAACACACTATCTATATTTTGGGTAACACACAATTTGAAAGCGGCAACACACAATAAAAACACTTGAAAAAATGTTAATTTTAAAGGGATTTAAAAAGTTGGCACGGCAATTGCATTAATAAAAGGCGTAAAGAAAAATAAATAACAAAAATCGTTTACATGCATAGGGGGACTTATTAATGAATATTTTACTTTGTTGTTCAGCAGGAATGTCTACAAGTTTACTAGTTACAAAAATGGAAGCAGCTGCAAAAGCTCGGGGACTAGAAGGAAAGATTTGGGCTGTGTCTGGGGATGCAGTGAAAAACAACATAGATGAGGCAGACGTATTATTACTAGGACCACAAGTTCGTTATATGCTGTCTTCAATGAAAGCGCTTGCTGACGAGAAGAACGTTGGTATCGATGTTATTAATCCAATGCATTACGGCATGATGAATGGAGAGGCAGTTTTGGATCACGCATTAACACTTAAAAAATAATTAGGGGGGAAAGAGAATGCAAAAGTTTATTGCATTTATGGAGAAATATATTGTTCCAGTCGCTGGTAAAATCGGGTCACAACGTCATTTAGCTGCGATCCGTGATGGCTTTATTGCAGTTATGCCGCTTATTTTAGTTGGTGCCTTTGCATCACTGATTAATGGTTTTCCATCTGAAGCTTTCCAAAACTTCATGAAAGGTACATTCGGAGAAGTTTGGAAAGACGTCGGCGGTGGAATGTGGACAGGTTCTTTCGCAATTTTAGCATTAATCATCGCATTTACAACAAGTTATAATTTAGCAAAATCTTACGGTGTTGATGGATTGTCAGCAGGTATTATTTCATTTGGTGCGTTAATTATTCTTACACCAACAACACCGAAAGAGGGCGGATTGAACTTAGCTTGGACAGGAGCACAAGGCTTATTCGTAGCAATCATTGTGGCACTTCTTGTTACTGAAGCATTCCGTTTCTTTGTACAAAGAGAAATTACTTTCAAAATGCCAGACGGAGTACCACCAGCAGTTTTAAGATCATTTGCGGCATTAGTTCCAGCATTTGTTATTTTAACAGTAGTTGCAGGTATTCAATTAGCAGTGAAATTAGCAGGTACAAGCGTTCATGAATTTATCTTTAATACAATTCAATTACCACTACAAGGTTTAGCAGGTACATTACCAAGTGCGATTGTAATTGTCATTCTTGTTCATGTCCTTTGGTTCTTTGGTTTACACGGTCCAAACATTGTTGGTGGGATTATTGAGCCATTATACTTACCAGCATTAGAAAAAAATATCAAGATGTTCCAAGATGGTGTGTCTTCATTTGATGTGCCAAACATTATTACAAAACCATTCTTTGATACTTTCGTATATCTTGGTGGTTCTGGTGCAACATTAGCATTCTTAGTCGTTGTATTAATTGTAGCAAGAAGTGCTCAATTGCGCGGGGTATCCCGATTATCAATTGGACCTGGTGCATTTAACATTAACGAACCAGTAATCTTTGGTACACCGATTATTTTAAACCCAATTTTATTCGTTCCGTTTATTGTGGCACCAGTTGTACTAGTAATTACTTCTTATACAGCTATATCTCTTGGATTTGTGCCAAAAACAGTTGCGATGATTCCATGGGCAACACCACCAATCATTAGTGGTTACCTTGTAACAGGAGGACACATTTCTGGTGCAATTCTGCAGTTATTAAACTTTGTAATTGCAATGGTAATTTACTATCCATTCGTTGTGTTATGTGACCGTTCTATCGTTAAAACTGAAAAAGCAGCAGCACAAGGAAATAATCAATCTGTACCTATGTAATATATGATTGTTCTCACAGGTGAAACGAGCCCGTGAGAACAATCACTTTTATATCCTGTTCAGACAGATGGCATACATCTAGAAGAACACCAAAATGAGATTACTAAAACAATAGTTTAATAGACACGTTCAAACTGAAGGGGTATTTCAATCGGTTGAACTATATAGAGAGGGCGGTAAATTATGATGACTACAGTAGAACAAATCCCATTCCAATTAATTTTACACAGCGGTAACGCAAGAAGCTATGCGATGGAAGCACTGCAATATGCAAAACAGGGGAAATTAGGGGAAGCAGATGAAGCGATGGCAAAAGCGAAAGAAGCAATCAATGAAGCACATCATTTCCAAACAGAGCTCATACAATCAGAAGCAAGGGGAGAAAAAACAGAAATTAGTGTTCTTTTAATTCATGCACAAGATCATTTAATGAATTCAATGACTGTAAAAGAATTAGCAGCGGAATTTATTGATCTTTATAAAAAGCTTGATGCGAAAGGGGAATAAAGTATGAGCGGAATTAAAATTGCTACAATCGGCGGTGGATCTAGTTATACACCAGAGTTAATTGAAGGATTTATTAAACGTTATGATGAACTTCCAGTTCGTGAAATTTGGTTAGTAGATATTGAAGCGGGAAAAGAAAAGTTAGAAATCGTTGGTAACTTAGCAAAACGCATGGTGAAAAAAGCTGGTTTACCAATTGATATTCACCTAACACTTGATCGCCGCGCAGCATTAAAAGATGCTGACTTTGTAACAACACAGCTTCGCGTAGGTTTATTAGAGGCACGTGCAAAAGATGAAGCAATTCCATTAAAATATGATGTGATCGGTCAGGAAACGAATGGTCCTGGTGGTTTATTCAAGGCGCTGAGAACGATTCCTGTTATTTTGGATATTTGTAAAGATATGGAGGAACTTTGCCCGAACGCTTGGCTCATTAACTTTGCGAACCCTGCTGGTATGGTAACAGAGGCTGTGCTTCGTTATACAAGTATTCAAAAAGTAGTCGGATTATGTAATGTTCCGATTGGTATTCGTATGGGACTTGCAAAATTGCTTGAAGTAGATGCAAGCCGCGTACACGTTGACTTTGCTGGTTTAAATCACATGGTTTATGGATTAGATGTATATTTAGATGGAGTTAGTGTAATGGATCGTGTGCTAGATCTTGTAACAGATCCTGAAAAGCAAATTACGATGGAAAACATTGCAGCATTGAATTGGGAACCAGATTTCATTCGCGGGCTTCGTGCCATTCCATGTCCATATCATCGTTACTACTATAAAACACGTGAAATGTTAGAAGAAGAAAAACAAGCTTCTATTGAAAAAGGTACACGTGCAGAAGTTGTGAAAAAATTAGAAGAAGACTTATTTGAATTATATAAAGATCCGAATTTAAATATTAAGCCACCGCAATTAGAAAAACGAGGCGGAGCTTATTACAGTGATGCAGCATGTAGTTTAATTACATCTATTTATAATAACAAAGGTGATATTCAGCCTGTTAATACAAGAAATAACGGTACAATTGCAAGCTTGCCGCATGATTCAGCTGTTGAAGTAAATTGTGTAATTACAAAAGAAGGTCCAAAGCCGATTGTGGTGGGTGACTTACCAGTTCCTGTTCGCGGTTTAGTTCAGCAAATTAAATCATTCGAGCGCACATCAATTGAAGCTGCTGTTACAGGTGATTATCATAAAGCGCTGCTTGCTATGACAATTAATCCACTTGTACCATCAGATAAAGTAGCAAAACAAATTTTAGATGAAATGTTGGAAGCTCATAAAGAATATCTTCCGCAGTTCTTTAAAAAAGTAGAGAAATAAAAGCGGCGCTTATAAAGCCCGCTTTTTTTCATTCAACAGGAGGGGAAATCATGATTCGATTAATCGTAAATGCAGATGACTTTGGTCTTACAGAAGGTACGAACTACGGAATTATTGAAGGACATGTAAAGGGGATTGTGAATTCTACGACAATGATGATGAACATGCCAGGGACAGAGCATGCTGTCCTTTTAGCGAAAGAATATAAGTCATTAGGAGTAGGGGTGCATCTCGTTTTAACTGCGGGAAAACCGCTTCTTACAGATGTTCCGTCTCTTGTAAGTAAAGATGGTTTCTTTCATAAGCAAAGTACTGTAAGAGAAGGAAATATAAATCCTACAGATGTTGAAAGAGAGTGGACTGCTCAAATTGAAAAGTTTTTATCTTCTGGATTAACACCAACGCATTTAGATAGTCATCATCATGTGCATAGCTTGCCAATTTTACACGATGTCCTTGAAAGATTAGCAGAAAAATATAATGTGCCAATTCGTCGCTGCGAGCAAGAGAGGGCAGTGCGTCCGTTTTCTGATGTGTTTTATAGTGACTTCTATAGCGATGGTGTGCAGGAGGATTACTTTGTTAAATTAAAAGAGCGTGTGCAGGACGGAAAAACAGTAGAGGTTATGGCGCACCCTGCTTACATTGATCCAGAGCTTGTGAAGCGTTCTTCCTATGTAATGGACCGCGTGAAGGAACTGCGAATTTTAACGGAAAGTGATTTGCCAGAAGGTATGGAGCTTGTGAAATTTTAAAAAGCATAAAACCTTTCTCTTTAGGTGGGAGAGAGCATTCGATCATGCATAGAAGCGGTCAGATCCTTTTCCTGCCCCATACCAAGTGAAAACAGAAGGATAAAACGAGTGTAAGTCACTTTTTGTTTTTTATAGATGCGACTTATACGCTTGAAAATCAAAATGAATTTATATAGTAAAAAACGGTTTATCAAGGGGGTTCACCACCTACTGTATACAGGCGATGAACTCCTTTTTATTTTCTGCATATAGATAAAATACACGTTATTTTTTCAAAGTAATCACTTTTTCAGTGCCCTCTGTTAAGTGCGTCTTTTTGTATGGCTAGATAATGGAAAGGATATAACCACTTAAAGCACCAAGGAATCCTCCACGCGATAAACCGATATCAATTCCAACTTGGTTGCTTGCAGGACCGGGAAGAAATTGACAGAGTACTACTAAATCCCCATAGCTTCGCTCATCCATCCATTTTCGTTTTTGTAAATATTTGCGAAGAGGAATAAGCCCTCTATAACAGTCGCTTCTGAAAGAGTCATAATTAATGGTGTCCCAGCAATAAATTAGTTAAAGAGATACCAGCTATTCAAATTGAAATTTATATAAGGAGAATGTTGCTAGTATGACAAAACATTTCGTTGCTAAGCTAAAAGGAGGTAATGAATTACCTCCTGTAAAAACAAAGGCTTATGGGGTAGCAGAACTTATTTTTAATAGAGATTTTACAAAACTACATTATAGGATCATAGTGAAAAATATTGAGAAAGTAACATCTTGCCAAATTCATTTAGGGAAAGGGAATCAGAGCGGGCCAGTGGTTTTGTTTTTATATGGACCTGTGAAGCATGGAATTAGCGTGAATGAAGGGACGGTAACGGGTGTGGTGTCTGCTGAAGATTTAGAAGGACCGTTGCAAGGAAAGATGTTTGAGGATCTTGTGCAGGCAATTGACGAAGTGAATGCATATGTAAATGTTCATACAAGGTCATATACAAGGGGAGAAATTCGTGGGGAGGTAAAGGAGTATAGTCGATCGATGAGTCGGTAAATAAACATGCCCGTGAATATTAACATTCACGGGCATGTTTATTTTACTCTTTTTTTTCTGGTTGATTCTTTATGAAGAAGTCCATTACATAAAAAACTTCATCACCTGGAATCTGCACGTCAAACGTGTTTTCAATTGGTTGCAATGATTTTTTTACTTTCATGTACATCCAATATTCATCTTGTCTACGTGCTTCTTTGTCAGGATAAGGGAGGAGCTTTTCTCCCTTTTGAAGCCGGTCAATCATACAGCTCATATGCAAAATAACTCCCATTAAACTATCAGGGTTTAACTGTAAGGAGATAAGCTCTTGGATTGTATTAAGCGCGTACCGTATTGTTTTAATCATGAGTGCTCCATCATTGCGCTGCATTTGTTGCCCGAGAATATCAGCCATTTTTGCATATGTTTCTTCATACGTAATTAATTCTTGGATTGGCTGAATGGCTTTATAGTTTACAATGTCTTGGAAATGATACGTTAAACATGGTACTTGTACATCAAAGTTTGTGACAATACAAATCATATTGCGTTCTTTCTTTATGTTTTCAATCATTTTTGTTAAATCTTTTTCATGAACGATACTAATTGGAATAATTTCTATTAAATCTTTATCGAATCGCAAATAGTTTTCAAGCATTTTTTGAATAGCTAGCGCGCTTCCTTCTCCTGTTAAACAAGCTGTTAAAATGACTGATTTCATTGGAGCGAGCGGCTTTTTCTTTTCTTCTTGTACGTTCAGGTAAAACGGTGTTAAGTTTTTCACCGTTTCATATAACGCATCTAATGAGTACCCGAGCTGAGCTTTTCTTGCTGCTTCTAGTACGTGCGGCGTACTTGTCATAGAGAGAACGCGTACAGGAATATGAAATTCTGTCTCTAGTATATCCCCGATATAAGCAAGTGAACCCATATCAACGAGTAAGAGAAGACCATTTATATGTCCTAGCGTTTTCATGTACATTTTTACTCGTTCTAAGAAATCTTTCGGTGATTCATGAAGCGGCATATCAATTCCTGTTACTTCATCAATACCGAGCAATTCATTGGCGACATTTGCCATTTCTGTTGCGATACCATTGCCGTGAGCTAAAATTAATACTTTTACTTCTGTTTGGGAAGCAGGAATGGGATCAACGACGAAAAACATCGTTAAAAATCCAGCTTCATCAATTGGCATTGTGATTTGCAGTTCTTCTTCCAAAAGTTGAATACACTGCATAGCAACCGAGAAGGCTTCTTTATATTTCGTGCGAATTTGGTTCAACTGTGGGTGATGAATTTGTTTCCCACTTTGTAGTCGTTGTAAAGTTGTCTGTACATGTAAACTTAAAGCGAGAAAAACTTTTTCATCGAATGTCTTAGCTAAATGTTTTTCGGCTAGTTCAGCGATTTTTTCGCACACGGAAACAATATTACGATCGACAATTTTAAAGACATTTTCATGATTTGTCTTTTTTGACATTTGATTAAAATAATGAACGAAAAAGCTTTGGATATCATTGTCTATTAATAACTCTAATTCTTCTTCTTCAATCCCGCGTGCTTGTAGTTCTTCATATTTATGATCAATGTAATCATAAATGGAAGAACGTGTATCTTCTGTTTTATGTCTACTCCATCCTTCGTCACTCGTAAATACAAATGTTTCGTTTGGCACTTGATACAGATGGCGGCTTTTTCTTTCGATAAATAAGCCTTCCTTCATGTACCATGGCAAATCAGTGCTAGAAACGCGGACATAGTCTCTTTTCTTTGTTACGAAGTCAGAATAGGCTTTCGCACAGGCAATTTGTACATCTGTTTTTAATTGTCCAATGTTATTTGGACATTGATAAAAGACGAATGCGCGCATTGTATTCGGACTGACATGAATGTCTTTTCGCAGACGAATCGCTTCATTTGTAAAAAAGAGTTGCAGCAAGGCGAAGCGTTCCTGATGCGTTCTCTCACGAAGTGGTGGAAGCGTTACGGTCATCGGAATTCGTCTTGTAAATGTTTTGAGTAAAAAAGAGTTTGGTTCTTCTGTTGTTGCAGTAATAATTAATACTTGTGCTCGGCGCTCGTTCTCTGTCTCTCCAAGGCGACGATATACACCGCGATCAATAAATGTGAATAGCATTTCTTGACCTTCTGGAGGAAGGCGGTGCACTTCATCCAGAAAGAGAATTCCTTCATGGGCTTTTTCGATTAATCCTTTTTGGTCACTCGCACCAGTGTAAGCACCCTTTTTGATCCCGAAAAGTTGTCCAAGCAGAAGCTGTGGATTATTTGCGTAATCTGCGCAGTTAAAAACGATAAACGGTGCATCTTTTGGGAGTTGATTGACTTCAATCGCGTATTCGTGCATTAAAGAGGCAAACATAGATTTCCCGACACCTGTTTCTCCAAGTAGTAATGTATGCATACCATTTGGAGGATAGAGTACAGCAGCCTTTGCTTTTTCAATCGCAATTTTGAGGCTTGTGTTTTCTCTCGCAAAGACATCGAGTGAAGTGCTATTTTGTGAATGCGTTTCCATAGGAGGATTAGCTCCTAAATAGAAACGGACAGGTCGTGTTCCTGTTTTAGATAAACGACCATCTTTCACAAGTTTATTTAAATCGCTGCTTACATTTGCACGATCTAGCTGTAGAAGTGTAGCGAGTTCAGATGCTGTTACACCTTCTGAGTAATTTCCCTTTTGCATTGCATTATAAATGAGGTCCATTCGTTTCATTTTTCTTCACCTCGAAACTTCATCACTATTTAAAATTTTACACAAAAATGGGAAGTGTGGGAAGAGAAAAAGAATAAACAGCCCCAGTATTATACTAAAGCTGTTACAATCTTGTGTCCTTCCAGAAGTTTACTTCTAAATGGGAGGAAGGATTATAAGGAAGAAGTGTGTATCCTTTTTCCTTCAGGTAGTCAATTACCTTTGGAAGAATTTTCACTGTGACGCTAGACTCATGCATTAAAATAACTTCAACTTGTTCGTCGCTTTGGTTCATAACTCGCTCTAGTATAGCAGAAGGATTATGATAACTTTTCCAGTCATATGTATCGATTGTCCAATCCCACATTTTGTACCGAGCAGAAACAAGTGCATCACGATAATTCTTTTTTAAATAAGGCATACTACCATATGGAACGCGAACTAGGTGTGTATTCAAATTTGTTGTACGGAGGACAATTGAACGGGTTTGTTCCATTTCGGTAATTAAAGCGGAGGGATCACCAGTATATAGACGTTTCACGTCATGAGACATACTATGCAGCCCAATATAATGGCCCTCTCTAATTAAACGTTTCATTGTTTGTGGGTAATGTGAAGCTTTGCCACCAATTACAAAGAAGGTTGCCTTTCCTTGTTTTTGTTTTAAAATGTTTAAAATTTGTGATGTGTATTTGTTTGGTCCATCATCAAATGTTAAGTATGCAATTTTTTGCGGAAGAGCCGCGTCTTGAATCATAGAGTCATGTATAAGTGGGGAGTTAGCGGCTGCTTCAGTATAAGATATCGAACATGTAGTAATACTCAAGCATATAATAATACATTGAAACATTTGCTTTATCATAATACTCACCCTCAGTCTAACAGTCATGAAGAAGGAATTAAGATCGTTTTCTCCTTATCCTCTTTAATATTTATATCTTTCTCCAATAGAAGAACTCTCAAACAAACTATATTCTGGAAATAAAAAATAGCACCCTTTCTAAAAAGAAAGAGTGCTATTTGAATATTTTTTGCTAGTGAAGGCTATACTACAGTTATTCTTCGCGTTTTTTCACTTTTTTATAGAAGGAAATAATTGGTTTGTAACGTTCGTGCACAAGACCAATTACTTCTGCTACGATTTCAGTAAAGAAAATTAAAGCAAACAGAAGGATAATGGATAACCACAATGTTGCACTAGAGAAAATAATTGCATTTACGCTAAAGAAAATACCAAATGCGTAAATGATAAGTACCGTCGTGCGATGAGAGAAGCCCATTGCTAATAGACGATGATGTAAGTGAGATTTATCTGGTGCAGAAATTGGTTTTTTATTCACGATTCGTCTGATAATCGCAAATGTTGTATCGAAGACCGGTACACCTAAAATGATAATTGGAACAATAAAGCTGAATAACGTTACGCTTTTGTATAATCCAAGTAACGATATAACAGAAATACAATATCCTAAGAATAATGCTCCTGTATCACCCATGAAAATTTTGGCTGGATGGAAGTTATAGAATAAAAATCCAAGTGTACTTGCAAGTGCAATTAGAGCAAGCGGTAGAATAATGACAGCACCAGTACCAATCGGACTAGTAAAGGCCATATATGCTAACGTTGCAAGGACAATGGATGAAATTCCTGCAGAAAGTCCATCTAATCCATCAATTAAGTTAATCGCATTTGTAATACCTACAATCCAGAATATTGTAATTGGATATGCAAGCATTCCCAGTTCAGTATCTCCTAAGAATGGAATATACAGCACTTGTACTAATAATTGACTCTTTGCGATGAGTGCAGCAACTACTAGTTGTCCACCGAATTTTACTCTTGCTGATAATTCATACATGTCATCTAAAATACCGATAATGACAATGATGACAGCACCTAAACTAATTGATAGCATCCTTTGTTCATATAATCCACTAACAAAGAATCCAACAGCTACACCAATAAAAATTGCCAGTCCACCTAGACGAGGCATGATTTTTTGGTGTACTTTACGTGCGTTTGGCTTATCAGTCGCTCCGATCTTAAATGCTAATTTGATGACGAAAGGAGTAACGACTAATACGGTAATGAAAGATGCCAAAACGGCATAAATCACTTGTGAGTCCATTAATACCCCACCTTTTATATTTTAACGTAGTTTTTAAAGAGTTTATCTGAAAATTATGATGTTTGTTTACAGGCTCATAACATATGGTATCACAAAAAGATTAGAATTCAATCTTTTTTTCTATTCACTGTAATTGGAAAGAGATAAAATATATGACAAATCTATAATAAATACGATGTCGTACAAGAAGGTTATAATATATCTTATCATTAACTTGTATCGCATAGTTCTTAAACTGTGGTACAAATTTATGACATTTACATATAAGTCTTTTCCTAGTAGGGATGGTAGGATGTGACCGATTTTCTTTACTATAAGTGTTGCACGTTAAAATACGTACGTTTCGCGTTAAAATATGGAAACATGAAATGCGCCAGTAATAAAGCGGTTTGTAAAGAAAAATGTTCAAATGAAGAGCGTTATTTTACAAAATCTTAAAAAAAGAGAGAGCAGACGTCTCATATAATAGGGAGTAAGAGCTCAAATGATATCTCATTTAGCAAATTCATGTTTTAATATGGAAAAAAGAGTACGTGAAAGACATTGCCTTATATTCATTTTTAGTATGAAAGGGGGAAGCACAGGAGGGTTTTCAATTACAAAAGATGTACATTTCTTGTCTTTCTACTTTCATACAATATTCTTATAAAAATTTAAAGTATCCTGTGCGGAAAATCTAATGAAAATTACGGTGATAGGTACTGGATATGTTGGCTTAATTACTGGGGTGGGATTAGCGACATTAGGTCATTATGTTACTTGTTTTGATATAGATCAAGAGAAAATTGCGCGAATGAAGCAAGGGGAAATGCCGATTTATGAACCTGGTCTAGGGCAATTAGTAGATGCAGCAATCCAAGAAAGGCTGCTAGCATTTACATCAAGTCAAACAGAGGCATTTAAACATGTAGATTTCATATTTGTTGCGGTAGGAACACCATCTTTACCGGATGGAACGGCAGATTTAACATATATTCGCAATACTTGTTATGACATTGGTATATATACAAATTCAGATGTAATTGTGATTACAAAAAGTACGGTTCCTGTAGGCACGAACGATCAAATGAAAGAATGGATTCAGGAGAAGCTGCAAGGGCGACATATTATACATATGGTAGCCAATCCAGAATTTTTACGGGAAGGTTCTGGTATACATGATTTTTTCCATGGTGATCGCATCGTTATAGGAGCGGAGACAGAAGAAATTGCACAAAAGGTAGAGAAGTTATACAGTAAGTTGCTAATTGAGACGTTTGTTACAGACATCCGCAGTGCTGAAATGATTAAATATGCTTCAAATGCTTTTTTAGCTACGAAAATTAGTTTCATAAATGAAATTTCTAACATATGTGAGAAAGTGGGCGCAGATGTGTTAGAAGTAGCAAGTGGCATGGGAATGGATCGGCGAATCGGTTCTCACTTCTTACAGGCGGGTATTGGTTATGAAGGATCATGCTTCCCAAAAGATACAAATGCTCTCGTCCAAATTGCAGGTAATGTTGCACATGATTTTAGGTTGTTAAAAGCAGTAATTGAAGTAAATAACAAACAACAAATGTTGCTTCTTCGGAAAGCGAGAAGCGTAATGGATATGAGAGATAAGCAGGTTGCGGTGTTAGGAACGGCCTTTAAGCCAAATACAGATGATATTAGGGAAGCTCCGTCTCTTCCTATTATAAAAGAGTTAGTAGAGATGGGGGCAAATGTAATTGCATATGATCCACAGGCTATTTTGCATGTGCAGCAGTTGTTTAGAGATGACATAAAATATACAACGAATTTAGACGAGGCAGTCACGGGGGCAGAAGCAGTTTTTATTGTAACCGACTGGGAATGTATACGAACGTATCCATTAGACAGGTATGTGAAACTTATGCGTGAACCTATTTTATTTGATGGGAGAAATTGTTATACTGGGAAGGATGTTGAGAAACACAGAATGGATTACTATTCTGTTGGGAGAAAAAGCGTTCGTAATAGGAAATGTTCTACCGTTTATTAAGAAAGCTTTCTTTTGTCCTTTTGTATTCTCATATATAATGGTGAGTGCAACAATACTATATAAATCTATGTTGATTTGCTTGCATATAAATCGTGGTTATGAAAACAAAAAGAAATCTCCACTCGTTTTCTCCTTTTGTTTTCACTTGGCATGGAGCTAAAAAAGGGTCTGACCGCTTCTATGCATGGCTGGACGATCTTTCCCACCTAAAAAGGGTTTATGTCGATTTTTCAACTTGTATTTATATAGCAGATATTGTAACTAGTGAAAGAAAAGAGGCAGTGAAATGACTGAACGTTTAAAAGTAATGACGATTTTTGGAACACGTCCAGAAGCGATTAAAATGGCACCTCTTGTGTTAGAGTTGCAAAAACATCCTGAGCAAATTGAATCAATTGTGACAGTGACAGCGCAGCATCGTCAAATGCTAGATCAAGTATTGGATATCTTTGGTATTACGCCAGATTTTGATTTGAATATCATGAAAGACCGTCAAACATTAATTGATATTACAACACGTGGTTTAGAGGGTTTAGATAAAGTAATGAAGGAAGCAAAGCCACATATCGTTCTTGTACATGGTGATACAACAACTACTTTTATTGCGAGCCTTGCTGCTTTCTATAATCAAATTCCAATCGGTCATGTTGAAGCTGGACTTCGTACATGGGATAAATATTCTCCATATCCGGAGGAAATGAACCGTCAATTAACAGGTGTAATGGCAGATCTTCATTTCTCTCCTACAGCAAAATCAGCAACGAACTTGCAACAAGAAAATAAAGATGAATCTCGTATTTTCGTAACAGGAAACACAGCAATTGATGCCCTGAAAACGACAGTAAAAGAAGAGTATAGTCATCCAGTACTAGAGAAGCTTGGAAATGACCGACTTGTACTTATGACAGCACATCGCCGTGAAAATTTAGGTGAACCAATGCGCAATATGTTCCGTGCAATTAAACGCCTTGTTGAAAAGTACGAAGATGTACAAGTTGTATATCCAGTTCACATGAATCCTGTTGTACGTGAAACAGCTAACGATATTTTGGGAGATCATAACCGCATTCATTTAATTGAACCGCTAGATGTAATTGATTTCCATAATGTCGCAGCACGTTCATACTTAATGCTAACAGATTCTGGTGGTGTACAAGAGGAAGCGCCTTCTCTTGGTGTACCGGTTCTTGTTCTTCGTGATACGACAGAGCGTCCAGAAGGTATTGAAGCAGGTACGTTAAAATTAGCAGGTACAGACGAAGAAACAATCTTTACACTTGCAGATGAATTGTTATCTAACAAAGAAGCGCATGACAAAATGGCGCAAGCATCTAATCCTTACGGTGACGGTCTTGCTTCAGAGCGTATTGTAGAAGCAATTTTACAATATTTTAATAAAAAGTAAGTAAAAAAGAGCCGCTCCTCATATCTGTTGAATAGAGGGAGTGGCTCTTTTCTTTTCAGTCTTTAATTTTGCTGATGATTTCGCATTAACCATTCCGCGTTCGCGTCCGTAGACGGAAGTTCCTCTTCTTTATTCTTAGAGGATGAATTTGTTGAATTCGTATCAGAATTAGAATTTGTATCTGTATTGGTTGTAGAATCCGTGTTTGTTGTTTCTTGTCCTAAGTTTTTCAAAATTTCATTACGAACAGTTTGGACGTTCACTTCATCTGGAATAAAGTAATAAATACCGTTTAGTTTTTTATCTTCACCTTCTAATTTAAGCGTTTGTATGTTAGAAGGGTCGAATCCAGATAACTTATTATATAAGGCAAGCCCATCAGAGACAGGTATATCAGTTTTTACATATTTTCCAACGACCTCTGCTAAGTCTTTAATCTTAAAGACTGTGGAAGTGGAATTTAGTTTGTGGGCGACTGCAGCAAGTACTTGTCGTTGTCTTGTAGCGCGGCCGTAATCTCCATTTGGATCTTGTTTTCGCATACGAACATAAGCTAGTGCTTCTTCACCATTTAATTCTTGTCTTCCTTGTTTAAATTGAATCAGCTTGTAGTAATCTATATCAGATCGTTCCTCGAAATCGAAAGGAACATCAACTGTAATGCCACCAACGGCATCAACAATGCCTTTAAAGCCCTTGAAATCAATTTTAATATAATGGTCAACAGGAACGTGTAAAAAACTCTCGACTGTTTCTAATGCCATTTTTTCTCCGCCATAAGCATGTGCTGCGTTAATCTTGTCTTTTTTATTTTTTCCAGCAATCGTAACACGTGAATCACGTGGAATACTCATGAGTGAAACATTTTTTGTTTTTGGGTTAATTGTTGCGAACATAAGTGAATCTGTTCGTCCATTTTGTCCATCGGTTGCATAATCTTCAATTCCCATAATAAGGACGCTGAAAGGTTCTTTTGTAATTTCTACATCTTCCGTGCGTAAATTTGATTTATCACGAGTAAAGCCACTATACATCTCCATGAGAGAAGAGTAGGAGGTAAACATGAAGAGTCCTACGCTACTGATTAGGCCTATAACAATGAGATAGACGAAAAATCTACGTCGACGCTTCTTTTTAATTCTTCTCTTCTGGAGATGATGATAACGCTCTTCCATACATAATCTCCTTTTAAATTATATGTTATTGTTGCGAAATGTCTTGTTCTAAGTACAGCATATTGTCTTCTTGTATTGTACATTTCCCATTTGTTAATTCAATCATCCAGTCGGTAAAAATTTGTTTTTGATTTTCTTCTACATAAGTATCGAATGTCACATTTTCTAGGTAATGTATATCTTTAATCGCGTAGGCTGAGTGACGTAATTCATTTTCAACTTTACCAAGCAGCGTATAATCAACTTCTGTCTTTATAATGCGCATTAGTTTTCGTTCTACAATACCCACATGGTTAAGCCCTTCGCTTGTGCATTTTCCATATGCGCGAATTAAACCGCCAGCACCAAGTTTGATACCACCAAAATAACGTGTGACGACAACGACTGTATCTTTTAGACCGCGTTTTTTTAATACTTCTAAAATAGGAACACCAGCAGTTCCGCTCGGTTCACCGTCATCATTTGCCTTTTGAATCTGATCGCGTTCACCAATTAAATAGGCAGAGCAGTTATGCGTTGCATTCCAGTGTTGTTTTTTTATTTTTTGAATAAATTCCTGAGCTTCTTCTTCTGTTTTCGCTCGGCTCACGTAACAAATAAAACGTGACTTTTGAATGACAATTTCGTGCTCACCGTAGCCTTTGATTGTTAAATATTGTAATAGCAATGGTATACGCCCCTATCTTTCAAAATAACTAGTACTTTTTATTGTAAAAGGGCTAGTTTTCAGATTCAAACATTTTTTGTAGAAATATAAAAAATTATATTATAAATATAACGTTTTTGTTGTAAATTGCCCAAGTGTTGATTATAATCTTAAACCGGCATTTTTCATACATTAATGCACCTTTTCCTATTTTCGTGTAAAATTAGGAAATAAAAACTTTTTTATAAGGCAGGTACGAAAATGAGAACAGCTATTGTTACGGACAGTACAGCATATATACCGAAGCATATTCGTGAAGAACTCAATATACATATGATTCCATTAAATGTGATTTTTGGGACGAACTCTTATCAAGAAGAAGCAGAAATTACAGCGGATGATTTTTATGTGAAAGTACGTGAACATGAAGAACTTCCAAAGACTTCTCAACCAGCAATTGGAAAATTCGTGGAGCTATTTGAAGAATTATCAAAAGAGTACGATGCGGTTATTAGTATCCACCTTTCAAGTGGAATTAGTGGCACGTATCAAACGGCAACGACAGCAGGACAAATGGTCGAAGGGATCGACGTATATACGTATGATTCTGAAATTAGTTGTGAAGTACAAGGTTTTTATGTGCGTGAAGGTGCAAAAATGGTGAGCGAAGGAAAAGCGCCAGAAGAAATTTTAGCTAGATTTGATGAAATGAAACAAACAATAGATGCTTATTTTGTTGTGGATGACTTGCATCATTTGCAACGTGGTGGCCGTTTAAATAGCGCGCAAGCATTTATCGGTAGCTTATTACAAGTAAAGCCGGTTTTATATTTTAGAGATAAAGTTATTATTCCGTTTGAAAAAATTCGCACGCGCAAAAAGGCGCTAAAGCGTATCGTTGAAATTTTCGATGAACAAGCGAGTAAAGGTATGCCAATGGAAGCTGTTATTATTCATGCAAATCGTGAAGAAGAAGCGAAAGAGTGGCAGCAAGAGTTAGAGGAAAAGTATCCCCATGTTACAATCCGCATCAGTTATTTTGGTGCTGTAATTGGAACGCATTTAGGAGAGGGATCATTAGGACTAGGTTGGTATACAAAATAATAAAAGTGTAAAAGCTCTCTTTTTGTAGAGAGTTTTTTTACGGATATATGTATGCCTATTTGACAAGTTAATATTTAGGAGTGGTAAAATTTAACTTATATAAATACGGATTGAAAGACCGACATAAAACCATTCCTTTTAGGTGGGAGAGAGGATCCACTCGTGGATAGAAGCGGTTTTAGCCCTATGCTATGTGAAAACAGAAGGAGAAAATGAGTGGAAATTTCCTTCTGTTCTTCATAGCCACAATTTATATGTTGGGAAATCAAAATGGATTTATAAAAAAATAAGGAAAGTTTTATTGCTTACTTTTTATAAGAAACTATTTTATAATAAAGGAGAGGTGAAACATATGGAGCATAATTCTTGTTTATGTCCAAAGTTTGAGTCGGCTTTTACACTGCTTAGTAAAAAGTGGACGGGTTTAATTATTAAATCTTTGTTAGAAGAGCCAAAACGATTTAGAGAAATTGCGGATATTATCCCAAATATGAGTGATCGTATGTTGTCAGAGCGTTTAAAGGAATTAGAGAGTGAAGGTGTAGTTGTACGTAATGTTTATCCAGAAGTACCTGTTAGAATCGAATACGGATTAACAGACAAAGGAAAAGCATTAGAAAGTGTTATGAATGAAGTCCAAAACTGGGCTGAAAAATGGGTGAAATAATAGAGGATTCTATGAAAAGCGCAGGGAAGTTTCCTTGTGCTTTTTTTATAACAAGTGTATGACAATTGTACAAATAAATAGTGTGATTTTCTTAAGATTCTACAAGAAAATACAGGATTAGAAAAATAATGGCAGGAAATTACAAACGTAATATTACATTTATTTTACAAAAGCGTAACATCGATAAAATATCTCCCGAAATATGGTATAAATTTTAATAGATTAAATACGGAAAAAGAAAAAAAGAAAGCGGTGTAAAAAACAAAATGAAAAAGCTAAAAATGGCGTCTTGCGCATTGGCTGCAGGATTTATGATGTTTTCGGTAGTAACACCAAATGTATTTGCAGAAAAGATTGAGGACGTAAAAACAGAAATTAACGCACAAAATGACACTTTACATAAACAACAACAAGAACGTGATGAGCTTCAAAAACAAATGAATGACTTAAATAAAACGGTTGAAGGTTTAGATAAGTCTGTTCAAGAAAATGCAGCAAAGCTTGATGAAACAACAAAACAAGTTGAAGAAACACAGGCGTTAATCGAGAAGAAAAATCAAAACATCGCAGATTTACAAACAAAAATTGCAAAACGTGAAGATTTATTAAGAAAACGTTTAGTAGCGCTTCAAGAGCAACCAAATACAAACGTTGTAACAGAAGTTGTTGTAAACTCTAAAAACATTGCTGATTTAGTAGATCGTTTAACTTCTGTTTCTAAAATTCTTGAATCTGATGAAGATATCATGAAAACACAACAAGAAGATCAAGCAACTGTGAAAAAAGATGTTGAAACGGTAAAAGAAAAACAAAAAGAATTAAAAGAAGCACAGGCAAAAATCGAAACTGCAAAGCAAGAACTTGACGCTGAAAAAGCGAAAAAACAAGAAGCAGTAACTGATTTAAGCGGTAAAATGGATACAGTTGTAAACAGCATGACAAGCACAGAAGATCAATTAAAAGAGCTTGAGCTGCAAGCGTTACAATTACAACGTATAGCTGAACAAGAAGCACAAGAAAAAGCAGCGCAAGAAGCTGCTGCGAAGAAACAAGCAGAAGAAGCTCAAAAACAACAAGCTGAACAAGAAAAAGCAGCACCGGCACAAGAAGCTCCGCAACAAGCTGCTGAACCAGCAAAAACTGAAGAGCCTAAAAAAGAAGAAGTTAAGAAAGAAGAGCCTAAAAAAGAAGAACCTAAAAAAGAGGAACCTAAAAAAGAAGAAAAACCAGATGAGTCAGCACCAGCTTCAAATGCAGGTGGCGTAATCGGTAAGGCACAAAAATATCTTGGTATGCCATATGTTTGGGGAAGTGCATCTCCATCAAACGGCGGTTTTGACTGCAGTGGTTTCATTTCTTACATTTATGGTGTAGGTCGTCAAGATGTTGCTGGTTACTGGAACTCAGTTTCTAAAGTAAGTAGCCCACAACCTGGTGATTTAGTATTCTTCCAAAACACATATAAAGCAGGTCCATCTCATATCGGTATTTACGTTGGTAATGGACAAATGATTCACGCTGGTGACAAAGGTATTGCATACTCTAGCTTAAGTAGCAGTTATAACCAATCTCATTTCTTAGGTTACGGTAGATTATAAGATTTTTAACTCTATAAAACATGTGTATAAAGTCGATAGCTTACTATTTTAAAAGTAGGTTATCGGCTTTTTTGAGTTTTTACGAGATAGAGAGAAAGGCTTATAGTAAGTCTAGGGGGCTTTACTATGCTAGCAGGAAGGCAAATGCTACTAGAAGAACTTTCGTTATCAAAGGATGAACTGGAGTTTTTAGAAAAACGAGGAGATATTTCTTTAGTAAAAGGTGTAATCAAGAAATCTTCACGCTATGTATGCCAGCGCTGTGGAAATATAGAGCAACGGTTATTTGCTGCGTTCTCATGTAAACGATGCAACCAAATGTGTACGTATTGCCGAAAATGCATCAAGATGGGGAGAGTGGGAGAATGTACAGTCATTGTTCGGGGAATCGGTGCTGTAGAAAGGAAGTCATTTTCGCGTTCTCTACGGTGGAATGGGAAGTTATCGTCTGGACAGGAAATGGCAGCAAGTGGTGTAACGGAAGCGGTGCGACGAAAAGAATCATTTTTTGTATGGGCAGTATGCGGAGCTGGTAAGACAGAAATGCTTTTTAATGGTATTGAAGAGGCACTCGAAAAAGGAGAGCGGGTTTGTATTGCAACGCCGCGGACCGATGTAGTGTTAGAGTTAGCGCCTCGTTTACAAACTGTTTTTCCAGATGTACCGATTGCTGCGCTTTACGGTGGTAGTTTGGACCGTGAAAAGGAAGCGAGACTCATCGTGTCCACAACGCACCAGTTGCTTCGTTATTATAGAGCATTTGATGTCATGATTGTGGATGAAATTGATGCCTTTCCGTATGTAATGGACAAGATGCTGCATTATGCAGTAGAGCAGGCGAGTAAAGATAATGCAGCACAAATTTATTTAACTGCAACTCCGGCAGAAACATGGAAACGTAAGTTATGGAGTGGAAAACAAAAGGGTGTAATCATTTCAGGGCGTTATCATCGTCACCCTTTACCGGTCCCAAGGTTCCGGTGGTGCGGTAATTGGAAAAAGGCACTAGGGCGTAAAAAAATTCCCCATGTTGTTTTTGAATGGCTAAAGTATCATCTTCTCAAACAATCTCCTATTTTTCTATTTGTTCCCCATGTGCGCTATATTGATGAAGTAAGTGCATTGCTAAAAGAATTAGATAATCGAATTGAAGGTGTTCATGCGGAGGATCCTTTTCGAAAAGAAAAGGTGGCTGCTTTTCGAAAAGGAAAAATCCCACTATTGGTAACGACAACGATTTTGGAGCGCGGCGTGACGGTAGAAAATTTGCAAGTCGCTGTGTTAGGGGCGGAAGAGGTTATTTTTTCGGAAAGTGCACTTGTACAAATTGCTGGCAGGGCCGGCAGAAGTCATCGTAAACCAGAAGGTGATATTTTTTATTTCCATTATGGAAAAACAGAAGCAATGATACGCGCGAAAAAGCATATTCAATCTATGAATAAAAGAGCAAAGCAAGAAGGGTTGATAGATTAATGCATTGTTTACTTTGTGATGATTTTATTTCAGAGAGCGTTAGCTGGTATTCTTTTTTTATTCAGTCTGACAGGCGGTGTATATGTGAGAGATGTGAACAAAAACTTTCCTATATTATAGGAGAAATTTGTGAGGATTGCGGCAGGCCTTTTGCGTCTCTTGCAGAGGAGTATAGAGAAGGTAACTTTTGCAAAGATTGTGTAAGGTGGAAGGAAGAGATGAAGTTTCTACCTATAAAAAATCGATCTGTGTACGTCTATAACAATTGGATGAGGGAAGTGTTAGCTCGGTTTAAATTTCGAGGGGATGCTGAGCTTGTTCAAGTTTTTCGTGCGAACTTTATAGCTGTATTTCACAAGTATTTTTCAGATTGTCAAGCGGTTATTCCGATTCCACTTAGTAAGGAGCGAGAATATGAACGTGGTTTTAATCAAGCAGAATTGTTAGCATCTTGTTTACCATGCGGTGTTCTACAAACATCTTTCAGGAGAAAAGATACGGAAAAGCAAAGTAAAAAGAAACGTATAGAGAGGCTTTCAGTAGAGAATCCTTTTTACTTTCGAAAGGAAGAAACGTTTGCTGGGCAGCATATTTTGCTCGTTGATGATGTATATACGACAGGGATTACGGTTAGACAAGTTGCAGAGTGTTTGTATGATGCAGGTGCTCAAATCGTTTCTAGTCTTACTCTTTGCCGCGGGTAATATTATACATGTCGAAAGATACAATAAAAAGACGACAAGACTTCTTTGACTTGATATGTTGTCATTCGTTATAGTCAAATTATGGGGCAAATGCCCTTATTTTTAGAGTGAAGGGAATGGAACGAACATGCAAGGAAGAGTGAAATGGTTTAATGCAGAAAAAGGATTTGGGTTTATCGAGCGTGAAGATGGTGAGGATGTTTTTGTTCATTTTTCTGCAATTCAACAGGATGGATATAAGTCGTTAGAAGAGGGACAAAAAGTCGAATTTGACATTGTAGATGGTGCGCGTGGACCACAAGCAGCGAATGTTGTGAAATTATAATTGTGAATGAATAGTTTTGTGAGAAACATAGAGCTGCGGTTGTGGCAACGTTATATATAAATACAAATTGAACCGACATTAAACCTTTCTTTTTAGGTGGGAGAGAGCATCCGCCCATGCATAGAAGCAATCAGATCCTTTTACAGCTCCATGCGAAGTGAAAACAAAGAGAGAAAGTGAGAGTAAGTCGCCTTTGGTTCTTCATAGCAACGACTTGTATGTTGAAAAATCAAAATGGATTTATATAGTTTGAAACCCTTGTGCTTATACAGGGGTTTTTATTATTAAGAAAGAGTTGTCAAAAAGTTGTTTCTTTTCTGTAACGAATTGTCCATACTTATATTCGTTATTTACGATGCAAATAGGGTAAAATGTAAATAGAAACGATGCATCTTTTCTTTTCAGCAAAAAACGATAAAAAATTTCAATTTCGCTAACTTTTTTAAAAGTTAGCAGGAGTTTTTAAGCCGGTGTCGAAATTGTATACATAGGCTTGAAAGGAGGAATTCATCTATGAAATTCAACATTCGTGGTGAAAATATTGAAGTAACTCCAGCATTAAAGGAATATGTAGAGAAAAAACTTAGCAAATTAGAGCGTTATTTTGATACATTTCCAGAGATTAAAGTTAATTTAAAAGTATACTCTGACAAGCAACGTGTCGAGGTAACAATTCCATTTACAGATTTATTACTTCGTGCAGAAGAAACTCATAGCGATATGTACGCTGCAATTGACTTAGTAGTTGATAAAATTGAGCGACAAATTCGTAAACATAAAACAAAAGTAAATCGTAAATTACGTGAAAAGGGTTCTCCGAAAACTGCACTCATCCTTACAGAACCAGCGGCAACTCTGGAAGAAGTAAAAGAGGATGAACTAGAACTTGTACGTACAAAACGATTTGACTTAAAACCAATGGACGTTGAAGAAGCCATTTTACAAATGGATATGTTAGGACATAACTTCTTCGTCTTTACAAATGCTGATACAAATGAAACTAATGTTGTATATGGCCGTAAAGATGGAAAATATGGATTAATTGAAACAAAATAATAAGTAGAAAACGCAGCTGTAAAAGGCTGCGTTTTTTTATGTGTATGAAGTGTTTTACCCCGCTATTCGTGAGGGCTAATAATCAGTGGGGATAAAGAACTCCTCCTACTGATTAAAGTTTCATTTTATGTGTAGACCGATGAAATATGTGAAATTCCCTAATGTTTCACTCTGTTATTTTGGGAAAGAGGTACCTCTATCTTATAATTGAACAGAAAGTAAAACTCCTATTGATCAAAGTTTCAGCTAATTTAGACTATGCATTTGGTCGATTGTTGTCATAGCTATAAAACAAGTGTTACAATTATCATTAGGTTTATACTTTTTTGTTTTTTAATTAGGAGAAAAAATAGCAGAAAATAAATTAGCGTTTTATAACGACTGATTAGTGAGCTGTAATATAGAGCACGATCGGAAGTTTTATTTTAATAAAAGAGGAGCGTATTTCCTATGATCGGTATTTTAAAAAAGGTGTTTGATGTAAACCAGCGCCAAATTAAACGTATGCAGAAAATTGTGGATCAAATAGAAGCGTTAGAATCGTCGATTCAACCGTTAACTGACGAGCAATTAAAAGGGAAAACAATTGAATTTAAAGAGCGTCTTACAAAAGGCGAGACAGTAGACGATCTATTACCAGAGGCTTTTGCGGTTGTTCGTGAAGCAGCGACACGCGTTCTTGGTATGCGCCCTTATCCTGTGCAATTAATGGGTGGTATTGCCTTACATGAAGGGAATATCTCGGAGATGAAAACAGGGGAAGGTAAAACATTAACTTCTACTTTACCGGTTTATTTGAATGCTTTAACAGGTAAAGGTGTTCATGTTGTTACAGTCAATGAATACTTAGCACAGCGTGACGCGGGTGAAATGGGACAACTACATGAGTTCCTTGGCTTAACAGTAGGAATTAACTTAAATAGTATGTCACGTGAGGAAAAGCAAGCTGCTTACGCTGCTGATATTACATATAGTACAAACAACGAGCTTGGTTTTGACTATTTGCGCGATAACATGGTGCTATATAAGGAGCAACGCGTTCAGCGTCCGCTTCATTTTGCGATTATTGATGAAGTCGATTCCATCTTAGTCGATGAAGCGCGTACGCCGCTTATCATTTCTGGACAAGCACAAAAATCAACAGAGTTATATATGTTTGCAAATGCATTTGTTCGTACGTTAGAAAATGAGAAGGATTATTCATTTGACGTGAAAACGAAAAATGTCATGTTAACAGAAGACGGGATTACGAAGGCAGAGAAAGCTTTCCATATTGAAAACTTATTCGATTTAAAACATGTTGCACTTCTTCACCATATTAATCAGGCACTTCGTGCACACGTTGTTATGCACCGTGATACAGATTATGTTGTGCAAGAAGGCGAAATCGTAATTGTAGACCAATTCACTGGCCGCCTTATGAAAGGTCGCCGTTATAGCGAGGGCTTACACCAAGCGATTGAAGCAAAAGAAGGCGTAGAAATTCAAAATGAAAGTATGACGCTAGCGACAATTACGTTCCAAAACTACTTCCGTATGTACGAAAAATTATCAGGTATGACTGGTACTGCGAAAACGGAAGAAGAGGAATTCCGTAACATTTATAATATGAATGTTATTGTAATCCCGACAAACAGACCGATTGTTCGTGATGACCGTGCGGATTTAATTTTTAAAACGATGGAAGGTAAGTTCAATGCAGTTGTTGAGGATATTGTAAAACGCCATAAAAAAGGGCAACCAGTTCTTGTTGGTACAGTTGCAATTGAAACATCTGAACTTATTTCAAACATGTTAACACGTAAAGGTGTACGTCATAACGTCCTGAATGCGAAAAACCATGCACGTGAAGCAGATATTATTACAGAAGCAGGATTTAAAGGTTCTGTAACGATTGCGACAAACATGGCTGGTCGTGGTACAGACATTAAACTAGGCGAAGGAGTAAAAGAAGCTGGTGGCCTAGCAGTTATTGGTACAGAACGTCATGAAAGCCGTCGTATTGATAATCAGTTACGCGGTCGTTCTGGTCGTCAAGGAGACCCTGGTGTAACGCAGTTTTACTTATCAATGGAAGATGAACTAATGCGCCGCTTTGGTTCTGATAATATGAAAGCAATGATGGATCGCCTTGGTATGGATGATTCACAACCAATCGAAAGTAAAATGGTTTCTCGTGCTGTAGAATCTGCACAAAAACGCGTAGAAGGAAATAACTACGATGCACGTAAACAACTTCTGCAATATGACGATGTACTTCGTCAACAACGTGAAGTAATTTATAAACAGCGTCAAGAGGTAATGGAATCTGAAAACTTACGTGGCATTATCGAAGGTATGATGAAATCTACTGTAGAACGTGCTGTTGCCCTTCATACACAAGAGGAAATTGAAGAAGATTGGAACATTAAAGGTCTAATGGACTACTTAAATACAAACCTTCTTGAAGAAGGAGATGTAAAAGAAGAGGAATTACGTCGTCTTGCGCCAGAGGAAATGAGCGAACCAATCATTGCGAAGTTAATGGAGCGCTATGATGAGAGAGAAAAACTTCTACCTGAAGAACAAATGCGTGAATTTGAAAAGGTTGTTGTATTCCGCGTTGTAGATACGAAATGGATGGATCATATCGATGCGATGGATCATCTTCGCGAAGGTATTCATTTACGTGCTTACGGTCAAATTGACCCACTTCGTGAATACCAAATGGAAGGATTCGCAATGTTTGAATCAATGATTGCTGCCATTGAAGAAGAAATTTCTCGTTACATTATGAAGGCAGAAATCGAACAAAACTTAGAGCGCCAAGAAGTAGCTCAAGGTGAAGCGGTTCATCCAAAAGATGACGGTGAAGAAGCGAAAAAGAAACCAGTCGTAAAAGGTGACCAAATCGGACGTAACGACCTATGCAAATGTGGCAGTGGTAAAAAATATAAAAACTGCTGTGGTATTGGGAAATAAAGAAAAGCGGAAACAGCTCGTTTAGAATGTGAGGGGGATGGAGCTCCTGACAGAGAGGTGTTTTTTGCCTCGGAGGGCGCGAAGCCACCGATCATTCTAGCTGCTGGAGCTGGACAAAAAAGAAAAGTGGAGCCGACTGTTCAACCAGTAAAGTTTCACTTCCAAAATGGAAAATTTTCAGGAATATTCATATAATAAGAAGGAACAAACTCTCTCTGTAACAAGCGGAGGGAGTTTCCCTTGTTTTATATAAAATCGAAAGCAATTACATAGAGGTGAAGAGCATGGAATTAGTGGAAATTAGGCAAGAATTAGAGAAAATGGCTAAGAGATTAGCGGCTTTTAGGGGGTCTCTTTGACCTCCCTGCAAAGGAAAAACGCATTGCAGAGTTAGAAGAAACAATGATGGGTGCAGGTTTTTGGGATGACCAACAAGGTGCGCAAACAGTAATTAACGAAGCGAATGCGTTAAAGGAAATGGTTGGGAAGTTTCGTCAGTTAGATGAAACATTTGAAAATTTAGAAGTGACACATGAACTTTTAAAAGAAGAATATGATGAGGATTTACATGAGGAATTAGAATCTGAAGTAAAATCTTTAATTAAAGAAATGAATGAGTATGAGCTTCAGCTATTACTAAGCGATCCTTATGATAAAAATAATGCGATTTTAGAACTGCATCCAGGTGCTGGTGGAACGGAATCACAAGACTGGGGTTCTATGCTATTACGTATGTATACACGCTGGGCTGAAAAGCGCGGGTTTAAAGTAGATACAGTCGATTATTTACCAGGCGATGAAGCTGGAATCAAAAGTGTAACATTATTAATTAAAGGTCATAACGCTTACGGTTACTTGAAAGCAGAGAAAGGTGTACATCGTCTTGTACGTATTTCACCGTTCGATTCTTCAGGTCGTCGTCACACATCGTTCGTATCTTGTGAAGTTGTACCTGAATTTAATGATGATGTCGAGATTGAAGTACGTACGGAAGATTTAAAAATAGATACGTACCGTGCAAGTGGTGCAGGTGGACAGCACGTTAATACGACGGATTCAGCAGTTCGTATTACACATACTCCAACAAATACGGTTGTAACATGTCAATCAGAGCGTTCACAAATTAAAAACCGTGAACATGCGATGAAAATGTTAAAGGCGAAATTATATCAAAAGAAATTAGAAGAACAGCAAGCAGAGTTAGATGAAATCCGTGGTGAACAAAAAGAAATTGGCTGGGGTAGTCAAATTCGTTCTTACGTATTCCATCCATACTCTCTAGTGAAAGACCATCGTACAAATACGGAAGTTGGTAATGTACAAGCGGTTATGGATGGAGAAATTGATCCATTTATTGATGCGTATTTACGCTCTCGTATTTCTTAAGAAAAAAAGCCAACGGACTGTTGGCCTATCGGTGAGGAAATAGAGGGTATAAAGAGGTATACCTTGTCTGTATTGAGAAGAGAAGGAGGAAGAGAAGTTGGGTGACAACTTCTCTTTTTGATGAGCTTGGTTTTATGATACAAGGTCGTATATTGTTTTGTAAAAAGAAGAAAATATAAGAAGTAAGCTATAAATGATAAGGAAACCCGATAGGCTTTTTTCTTTTTTGTTTTGTAAAAAAAGTATCTTTATAGTAATTTACATTTGTTCACAGAATTGAAACAATTGATGAAAGCTTTATATGAGTAGGGTTCCCATCTCTTTTGTAAAAAATATCCTATGAAGGTTGGTTTTTCTATAAGGGGATAATTATTATAATGGCAAGTGAGAGCTGTGTGAAAGTATAGCTATATCGATAATAAGAAGGATATCAACAATGGGGAGCGATATAAGTGAAAAAGAAATTGTTGGCTATTGCATTAGGAACATCATTAGCTCTTACTGTAGGAGCATGCGGAAAGAAAGAAGAAAGCAAGTCTTCTGATCAATCTGCAAGTACAGATAGTGCAGAGCAAATTTTCAAAAAAAGTTGTGCAGGTTGTCATGCTAACGATTTATCTGGTGCAACTGGACCTGATTTACGAAAAGTAGGCGGTAAATACGACGCGGCGGATATTGAAGATATTATCAAAAAAGGTCGCGGTACAATGGCACCAGGACTTATCCAAGGTGAGGATGCCAAAAAAGTATCAGAATGGTTAGCAGAACATAAGTAAGAAAAGCGGAAGCGGCTCATTCAGAATGTGAGGGGGATGGAGCTTCAGACGAAGAGGCGTAGTTTGCCTCGTAGGAAGAAGCGAAGCCACCGAGCATTCTAGCCGCTGGAGCTAGACAAAAGAAAAGCGGAAGCGGCTCATTCAGAATGTGAGGGGGATGGAGCTTCAGACGAAGAGGCGTAGTTTGCTTCGCAGGAAGAAGCGAAGCCGATTGTTTAGCCTCGTTGACTAAGGTTCTTTCGCACAGAAAGTGATTTGTACTTTCTTGTGCGAAAGGGTTTTTTGATTCATTTTATGAAAAGCTAGATTATAAGATGATTTATATTTTAATAGAAAATATCTATAAAGTATTATAGATTAGTATATAGTAGTTAGAGATTATAGAGATGAACCTTTCATTGATGAAAGAGAGTTCTAGATAGCTGCTTTTTCGTGTTTCTTTTTATGCTGTAACATAACTGTAACAAAATTGTATCCGAATTGGAAACCGAATGATGTTACAATGTAGTTTGTAGAATTTTGCTGAAACATGTACATAAGCAGCAGTGATAGGCTGGAAATGTTCTCACTGTTCTTTGAAACAACAGAAATACATCTATAGATTTGTAGTACAACAGAGTGTAAGTAAGAGTGAAAGCTTTTGCTTTCATGTTCAGATAGACAGAGAAAGTATGTCGAAAAAAATCATTAAGTATTGGGTGATAAATAATGATAAAAATGACGAATGTTTATAAGGAGTACCCAAATGGTATGAAAGCCATCGATGGGCTCACAGTTAACATTAAGCAGGGTGAATTTGTATACGTAGTTGGACCGAGTGGAGCCGGAAAATCTACATTTATTAAGATGATGTATCGTGAAGAAAAGCCAACAACAGGATCTATCAATGTGAATGGACTTATAATTGAAACGTTAGCAGAGCGAGATGTACCATATTTTCGTCGTCAGTTAGGCGTAATTTTCCAAGACTTTAAATTGCTACCTAAATTAACGGTATATGAGAATGTAGCGTTTGCTTTAGAAGTAATTGAAGAAGAACCTGATGCAATTCGTGAGCGTGTTACTGAAGTATTAGGTCTTGTAGGTCTTGAAGATCGTGCAGATGCACTTCCAACTGAACTTTCTGGTGGGGAGCAACAGCGTGTAGCGATTGCAAGGGCGATTGTAAACAAGCCAAAAGTTGTAATTGCCGATGAGCCGACAGGGAACTTAGATATTGAGACAGCGCTTGATATTATGAGTATTTTTAAACGCATTAATGAACGTGGTACAACGATTGTTATGGCAACACATAATGCAGATATCGTAAATACAATTCGTCATCGTGTAATTGCGATTGAAGGCGGAAAAATTGTTCGAGATGAGATTGAGGGAGGATACGGATATGAAGACTAAAACCCTTAGTCGACATTTACGAGAAGGTGTAAAAAATCTATCCCGTAACGGATGGATGACGTTTGCTTCTGTAAGTGCAGTAACAGTTACATTATTACTTGTAGGTGTCTTTTTAACAGCGATTATGAATATGAACCACTTCGCAACGAAAGTGGAGCAAGATGTAGAAATTCGTGTACACATTGATCCAGCAGCGAAAGAAGAGGATCAAAAGAAATTGGAAGAAGATCTTAGCAAAATTGCAAAAGTAGAGTCTGTTAAATATTCTTCTAAAGAAGAAGAGTTAAAACGTTTGATTAAAAGTTTAGGTGACAGCGGAAAAACGTTTGAGTTATTTGAGCAAGATAACCCACTTAAAAACGTATTTATTGTAAAAGCGAAAGAACCAACAGATACAGCGACAATTGCGAAAAAAGTTGAAAAAATGCAGTTTGTAAGTACAGTTCAATATGGTAAAGGCCAAGTTGAAAAATTATTTGATACAGTTAAAACAGGTCGTAATATTGGGATTGTGTTAATTGCTGGTCTTTTATTCACAGCAATGTTCTTAATCTCTAATACAATCAAAATTACAATTTATGCGCGAAGCACAGAGATTGAAATTATGAAACTTGTTGGAGCGACAAACTGGTTTATTCGTTGGCCGTTCTTATTAGAAGGTTTATTCTTGGGTGTACTCGGTTCGATTCTCCCAATTATCGTGATTTTATCTATTTATAATTCACTTCAAGATATGTTTAATCAGAAGCTTGGTGGAACGATTTTCGAGCTTCTTCCATATAGCCCGTTTGTATTCCAATTGTCCGGTTTATTAGTATTAATCGGTGCATTAATCGGTATGTGGGGAAGTGTAATGTCAATTCGTCGCTTCTTAAAAGTATAAAAAGTTGCAAACATAATTCGTACAAGCTTATCATATAGTAGAAATAGGTAAAGGCATCGCACAATGTGTGATGCCTTTTGTTACACCACCTGTGTGTTTTGGAAAGGGGAATTCCGCATTGAAACGTAGAGTTGCGATTATTGGAATGGTTGTTGCATTTTTAATTGGTGCTGGCGGAATGTTTGCAGGTATGTATATGTTTGGAATCAATCCATCGTATATGGCGCAAACAATTTCAAATGATAGTACCGGCACGAAGCAAGGGGATTTAGCTAAAATTAATGAAGCGTATGCATTGATTGATTCGCGTTATGTGGAAGACGTGAAGGACGGCAAGCTTGTTGAGGGTGCGATACAAGGAATGTTGTCTACGCTGAAGGACCCTTATTCCACGTATATGGATAAAGAAACGGCGAAGCAATTTGAACAATCGCTTGATCCGGAGCTCGAAGGTATTGGTGCTGAGGTGAACAAAACGGATGGAAAACTGATCATTGTCTCTCCAATTAAAGGATCACCAGCAGAAAAAGTAGGCATTAAGCCAAATGATCAAATTTTATCAGTAGATGGAAACAGTGTAAAAGATTTATCGCGTGAAGAAGCAGTTTTAAAGATTCGTGGTAAGAAAGGAACGACCGTTGCAATTGAAATAAAACGACCTGGTGTAACGGATCCAATCGAATTTAAAATTAAACGTGAAAAGATTCCGATTTTCACTGTATTTAGTTCTGTAAAGGAAGAGAAAGGGAAAAATATTGGTTATATACAAATTACATCTTTCTCTGAAAATACAGCGAAAGAATTTAAAGATCAATTAAAAGAACTTGAAAAGAAAGATATAACAGGCCTTGTCATTGATGTACGTGGTAATCCAGGAGGTTACTTAAATAGCGTACAAGATATTTTAGAATTAATCATGACAGACAAAAAGCCAATGATGCAAGTTGAACAACGAAATGGTGAGAAAAAGAAATTCTCAACTACATTAAAAGAGAGAAAACCATATCCGATTTCCGTATTAATTGATAAAGGAAGTGCCTCGGCCTCAGAAATTTTAGCAGGTGCATTAAAAGAAGGAGAAGGATATGATTTAGTTGGTGAAAAAACATTTGGAAAAGGCACTGTGCAGCAAGCCGTTCCGTTTAAAGATGGCAGCAATATTAAACTGACAATGTTTAAATGGCTTACACCGGATGGCAATTGGATTCATAAGAAAGGAATTGCTCCAACAGTGGAAGTGAAGCAACCAGATTACTATCATGCAACGCCAATTCAAATTGAGAAAACACTTTCTTATAATGCAAATGATGTACAAGTGAAGCATGCACAAGAAATGCTGAAAAGTTTGGGATATGTACCTGGACGTGAAGATGGATACTTCAGTAAGGAAACTGAATCAGCGCTAAAAGCATTTCAAAATGCAAATGAAATGGAAGTAACAGGTCAGCTTGATAAAAAGACAGCTGAAGCGATTCAAAATAAAATTATTGAAAAGATTCGCTCTGGTGAAAATGATCTACAATTACAGGCTGCATTAAAATTAATGGCGAAATAATAAGAAATACAGGCAGTAACATGCCTGTATTTTTTTTGTACGTGTTAAACAAACGTTTGTTTAGTTGTGATAAGATAAAAAGAAATGATTATATAAATGGTGGTGAATCGGTTCGTGGAGGCGTGGTCTTTTGAGATAATGCGAGCAGTTGGGCGTTTTTTCTTACACCCTGCTGTCTATGTATTTTTGATAAGTAGCATTTTTGTTGGATACTTACGTATATTACGAGAACGAAAAGATTTTTCTTTTAAAGTATATGATGTTTTGTTTGAATTACGAACATCCCTATTTGCAGGAGTTGGATATGGATTCATTGTATCTATCATAACAGTTGGAGTCGGACTAGTTCTGTCGCAAGCGAGTATATGGATGATTTTAATCTGGACACTAGTATTTGGACTAGCTGCTGGGTATAGATATTTATCTGCCGCTTACACATTTGGGATAGCGATTGTAGCAGCTTTATTATCTTCTAAACTTCCAATCTCTTTCTTACAGTTTGGAGAAGGAGAAGAAAGTACAATTGCATCACTTGCAGTTTTACTTGGCTTAATGTTAGTAGTAGAAGGATTATTAATTTCGAAAAATGCAGTGCGATATTCAACGCCAAAAATGCGCAAAGGGAAGCGCGGTTTGAATATTGGATTGCATGAATCAAAGCGTTTATGGCTCGTTCCGATTTTTATTCTTGTGCCGGGAGATGCTGTTACACAATTTGTTTCGTGGTGGCCAGTCGTTTCTGTTGGTTCACAAACGTACTCCTTATTCCTTGTTCCGTTTTTACTTGGTTTTATGCGAACAATTAGAAGTGAGGAGCCGACGACAGCATTATTATTTACAGGAAGACGCATATTTGGATTAGCGGCTCTTGTTCTTATTTTAGGTGTAGTCAGTTATTGGTGGTCTGTTTTAGCAATTATTGCGATGGGAGTTGCAATGCTTGGTCGTTTTACTATTGCGATCAGAGAACGGATAGCTGATGAAACGCGTCCGGCGTACTTTGCAGCGCGCGATGATGGAATGGTTGTGTTAGGTACAATTCCGAATACAGTCGGTGCAGAAATGAATTTGAAGCCTGGAGAGGTAATTACGAAAGTAAATGGTGTGATTCCGAGGAGTACAGAAGAGTTTTATAAAGCATTGCAGTCTAAGACGACAGGGGCATTTTGCAAATTAGAAGTACTGGATACAAAAGGTGAGCTTCGTCTCGTTCAGAATGCACTGTACGCAGGGGGACATCATGAATTAGGAATTGTGTTTGTTCAGCAGGAACATCATTGGGATACGGAAGCGATTTAAATAGATATTAGAAAAGCATCCCCTATTTTTATCTGTTGTTACGCAGATAAAAGAAAGGGGGTGTTTTTTTTTGGAATGTAGGTATAGAAGAAAATAAATGCCTTATTGAATACTGAATAATAAATGTAATCGAAATATAACAAGAATGAAAAAGGATAACAATGATAGACCAGAATTTGTTATAATGTATAGGTTGTGGAAAGTAATGATGGTTTAATAAGTAAGGTTTTTAGAAAGGAGAAAAGGTATGAAAAAGATAACAATTCTCGTTCCTGCTTATAATGAACAAGAAGTGCTTGACCAGCTTTATAATAGATTAAATAAAGTGATGAACTCAATTCCAAATTATGAATTTGAGATTTTATTTGTCAATGACGGAAGTCGTGACAATACAGTACAGATTATTAAATCTTTACGCGCATTTGATGAGCGTATTTCTTATGTAGATTTATCTAGAAACTTCGGTAAGGAAACTGCTATGATTGCAGGTTTAGATTATGCACAAGGTGATGCGGTTATTATTCTTGATGCAGATTTGCAAGACCCTCCTGAATTAATCCCAGAAATGATTAAATATTGGGAAGAGGGTTATGACGATGTTTTTGCAAGACGTCGTAGTCGATCAGGAGAAACATGGTTTAAAAAGTGGACTGCCAATACATTTTATAAAATCCTACAAAAAACAACTAAAATTCAAATTCAAAAAAATACCGGAGATTTTAGGTTGTTAGATAGAAGATGCGTTGAAGCTTTAAAACAATTACGTGAGACACAAAGATATACAAAAGGAATGTTTAGCTGGATTGGGTATCAGAAAAAAGAGATTTTGTTTGATCGAGACCCAAGAGCGGCTGGAGAAACAAAGTGGAATTATTTAAAGTTATTTGATTTAGCAATAGAAGGAATTACTTCATTTACAACAGCACCTTTAAGAATATCTGCATTTTTTGGTTGTGTGATTTCGGTGTTTGCATTCATTTATATGATTTGGATCATTACGAAAACATTAGTATTTGGTGAATCTGTTCAAGGGTATCCATCACTTATGACAGCTATCCTGTTTTTAGGTGGTATTCAGTTAATTTCATTAGGAATCATTGGAGAATATTTAGGAAGAATTTTCAATGAGACGAAAAAGCGTCCTTTATACTTTGTGAATGAATATAATAATGAAAAAGTACAGAATGAAGTAGAGCGAGTAGTATTCCAAAAAAGAGGAGTATAAGTTATGAAGAAAAAAGAACTGATTAACTATCTTGTTTTTGGTGTTCTTACTACACTTGTTAATATTGGATGTTATGCTTTTCTTACAAAGGCTTTTCAAATGGATTATAAAATGGCAACAACAATTGCTTGGATTGTTTCTGTCATCTTTGCTTTTATCACGAATAAATTATATGTTTTTAATAGCAAACAAAAAGGTGCAATTTCTATAATAAAAGAATTTACATCTTTTACATTCTTCCGTGGACTTTCATATGTGATTGATATTGTGAGTATGATTGTTTTAATTGAATGGTTAGGTTGGAATGATTTAATCGCTAAAATTATTGCAAATGGTATTGTCATTGTGATGAATTATTTTGCAAGTAAATATATTGTATTTCAAACAAGTAATTCTAAACAAGCATAGTGTAAATAACAAAAAGCGTACAGCACTCGTATAGAGTCTGTGCGTTTTTTGTTATTTTATTTAGCTATTCGTAGGTAAGAGTACTTCACTGATCGAATAACTAGCTGTTTGCTTAAAGAGCAGTATCGTGGACAGATAACGTGAACGTTGTTATGATGTAATTGATAATATTTATCAATTGTTAGGACTTTGTTATTATGCAAAGTTCTTTTATTTTGAATGAAGGAGGAACTTTATGCTGCGTCGATTTTTTTCTTACTATAAGCCATATAAAGGCTTATTTGTGCTCGATTTTTCCTGTGCTGTAATTGCGGGGTTACTCGAACTTGGGTTTCCGCTTATTGTGAATCAGTTTATTGATAAATTATTGCCAGGACAAGATTGGGCACTTATTTTATGGGCTTGTATAGGTCTATTAGCAATCTATGTGTTAAACGCAGGACTGCAATATGTTGTTACATATTGGGGCCATATGCTTGGTGTTAATATTGAAACAGATATGCGTCAAAAGTTATTTGATCATATTCAAAAGCTATCATTTCGATTTTTTGATAATAACAAGACAGGTCATTTAATTTCACGTCTTACAAATGATTTAATGGAAATTGGTGAAATTGCCCATCATGGACCAGAGGACTTATTTATTGCGATTATGACTTTAATTGGGGCCTTTTCATTTATGATGATCATTAACTGGAAGTTAGCACTTCTTACGTTCTTAGTTATTCCATTCTTACTTTGGTTAGCACTTTATTTCAATCGTAAGATGACAGGGACGTTTAGACGTTTATTCTCAGATGTAGCTGATTTTAATGCGTGTATTGAAAATAATGTTGGCGGAATTCGTGTTGTCCAAGCATTCGGAAACGAAAAGTTTGAGAAAGAGCAATTTGCAGTAAATAATGCTCGTTTTCGTACGACAAAGCTGATGGCGTATAAAATCATGGCTTTAAATTCATCGATTAGTTATATGCTGATGCGTCTTGTGACATTGTTTGTCTTAATATGTGGGACTTGGTTTGTATTGCAAGAAGAATTAACATATGGCGGATTTATTGGTTTCGTATTATTAACGAATATTTTCTTCCGTCCAATTGAAAAGATTAATGCGGTGATTGAAAGCTATCCAAAAGGGATTGCAGGTTTTAAAAGATATGTAGAACTTCTTGAAACAGAACCTGATATTGTAGATTTTAAGGATGCAATCGAAGTACAACATGTACATGGTGATATTGAATATAAGAACATCACTTTCGGATATGACAAACAAGAGCCGATCTTAAAAAATATTGATTTGAAAATCCATGCGGGAGAAACGGTTGCTTTTGTTGGACCATCGGGTGCTGGGAAAACAACATTATGTAGCTTATTGCCACGTTTCTATGAGCTTGCAGATGGTTCTATCACAATCGATGGTATTGATACAAAGGACATGACACTATCATCACTTCGTAAGCAAATTGGAATTGTGCAGCAAGATGTATTCTTATTCTCTGGAACAATCCGAGAGAATATCGCTTACGGAGATTTACAAGCTTCAGAGGCTGAAATTTGGAAAGCGGTCAAACGTGCACAGTTAGAAGATTTGATTTACTCGCAACCAGACGGATTAGATACAGTCATCGGTGAGCGAGGCGTGAAACTTTCAGGAGGACAAAAACAACGTCTAGCAATTGCTCGTATGTTCCTGAAAAACCCACCAATATTAATCTTAGATGAAGCAACTTCTGCGCTTGATACAGAAACGGAACTGGCGATTCAGAAATCACTTGCTGAATTATCGGTTGGCCGCACAACATTAGTAATCGCTCATAGACTTGCAACAATTAAAAATGCAGATCGGATCGTCGTTGTAAATAAGGACGGTATTGCAGAACAAGGTTCACATGAAGAATTAATCGAACAAGGCGGAGGATATAGCAGGTTATACGAAGCACAGTTTAGTTCTTAAGAATGAAATAAGGCAAATAGTTACGGTTGCTGTCACAAATAAAAAGTCCTTGTATATGTAAATTTAAAAAGAATTAGCGTACCATATAGGTAGGTAACAAAAAGATACATATATAGGAGGCTGTAAAAGATGATCGTAACAACAACTTCTGTTATTCAAGGGAAAGAAATTATCGAGTATATTGATATCGTAAACGGAGAAGCAATTATGGGTGCAAATATCGTCCGCGATTTATTCGCTTCTGTTCGTGACGTTGTCGGTGGTCGTTCTGGTGCATATGAAAGTAAATTAAAAGAAGCACGCGACATTGCGATGGAAGAGATGAAATCTCTTGCGAAGCAAAAAGGTGCGAATGCAATTGTAGGCATTGACGTGGATTATGAAGTAGTTCGCGAAGGAATGTTAATGGTTGCGGTCAGCGGTACAGCTGTCCGTGTATAAAGCGTCAAAAAAGCCGTGCTTCGTGCACGGCTTTTTTTGATGTTTACGGAGGCCGAATGTTGTAGAAACGCCGATATCTTGTGTCAGATCATCGATATTTCTTGGGAAATTCCAGCGGCCTCGTCGATATATAGGGAAGACATTAGAGTACTTCCTTACAAGTATGAATTTGTTTCAATTCAAGGCTATTATTTTTGAAACCGTTCATTGTATAGTTTGACTTTCGCTAATGCTTCTTTATCGTTTGAAATTTCATCCGGTGCATTGGCGTCACCAATAATATAGCCTTCAAATGAAGAGCCGACAAAGTCAAAGATGTATTGAAATTGTGCGATGAGCGGTAATGCTTTTAGCTTTGATAATTCTCCAATGCGCATTGCATTTCACTCCTTTCGTATATATATTGTAAACCTTCACATTAGTGTGAAGGTCAATTCTGTTTTTTCGCAAATAATTGAACATGATCTAAAAAGACTTGAATGGCTTTTGAAGGGATAAAGTATTTACCACGAACGATGGAGAAGGGGCGGGTAAGCTTTTCATTTGGAACTTTAATGTGAAAGATTTCTCCTGCTTGTAGTTCTTTTCGTACGGTCCAATCTGAAAGGATAGCAATGCCAAGACCAGCAGCGACAGCTTCTTTGACACTTTGTATACTACTAAATGTAAAGAAGCGCTTCATCTTTAGGTGGTGATGGTGGATAAAGCGATCGCTGTAGGCGCGGGTTCCGGATCCAGTTTCTCTGAGTACCCATACTTGGTTTTGTAGCGAATCCTCGTTTATTGTACATACGCTAAGGAGGGGATGTTTTGGTGGAACGACAAGTTTCATTTCATCTTCCATAAAGGTTTCTACATCAATATCGGTGTATACGACTTGCCCTTCTACTAAACCAATGTCAATTTGATTCGAGCGAATGCTTTGAAGGACTTCTTCTGTATTGGAGATGAAGGTATGCACTTCTACGTGCGGATTTTCATTGGCGTAGCGTGCTAATATTTTGGGCAGTAAGTACTCGCCAATTGTAAAGCTAGCCCCGATGCGCAGTGTTCCTGTGACAACGTTGTGTAATTCATTAATCTCTTGTTTAGCTTCTTCATAAAGTGATAGCATTTGCTTTGCATGTATGTATAAAATGTTACCAGCTTCGGTTACTTGCACATGCTTTGGAGAACGCTGAATGAGCGTAGTGCCAAATTCATTTTCTAAATTACGAATATGCATGCTGACGCCTGGTTGTGAAAGGTTTAATAGTTCAGCCGCACGAGAGAAATGTTTTTGTTCTACGACAGTCACGAATATTTTTAAAATGTCGACGTTCATTGTATTCGCTCCTTTGTTTTTTGTTGCGACTGTGGGATAGCCGCTTGTGCTTTTCGTTTTATTCTATCATAAGTTTTGTTGATGATTGAGATTGTATATTGGTATTAAACTTATCATTAAAACTCTTCTATAATGTAAATATAAAGAACATGCATGTTCCAATACGATTATTGGAGTGGTCCAAAGTGGAACAAACACTTGTTATACAAAAGAAGAAGCGTCTCGGATTTTCGCAGGGGATTGGGATTACGTTGTTGATTGCGATTGCCGCGAAATATTTAGCAGCGCTTCCATTTTTAAATATTATGGGACAATTAGTTATTGCTATTCTAATTGGGATGATTTGGAGAGCGACAATTAGTGTGCCTCATGAAGCAATCGCGGGAACGAATTTTGCTAGTAAGAAGTTACTTCGGTTCGGAATCATTTTGCTGGGAATGCGTTTGAATCTTGTTGATATCGCAAAGGCTGGGCCAAAAGTGTTGGTTATTGCCGCGGTTGTTATTGCATTTACACTTGTTGTTGTATACGCATTAACACGCGTTTTTAAAGTAGAGAAGAAGCTCGGAATTTTAACAGCGTGCGGGACAGCGATTTGCGGCGCGGCCGCAGTGGTGGCAATTGCGCCACAAGTGAAAGCGAAGGACGATGAAACGGCGGTCGGTGCCGCAATTATTGCAATTCTAGGTACAATTTTCACACTGATCTATACTTTATTATATCCGGTTCTTGGCCTATCTCCTTACGGTTACGGTGTATTTTCTGGAGCGACACTGCATGAAATTGCACACGTCATCGCCGCGGCGGCGCCAGGCGGAAGCGCTTCTGTTGATATTGCGGTTATTGTAAAATTAACGCGCGTTGCCATGCTTGTACCAGTGGCGATTTTAATTGGTTTATGGTTTAAGCGTAGTGAGGGAAATGGGCAAAAGGGCTCTTGGCGTGATATTCCGATTCCGTGGTTTATTTTAGGATTCTTGGCAATGAGTGCATTTCATTCATTAGGTGTTATACCTGAGGTGGTCGCAGGGTATATCGTAATCATTGCTTATATGCTCATTGCGATGGCAATGGCGGGGCTTGGTTTAAATGTAGAGTTTACGACGTTCCGTAAATTAGGAA
Organism: Bacillus sp. XF8; assembly: GCF_017498755.1. NCBI lineage: Bacteria > Bacillati > Bacillota > Bacilli > Caryophanales > Bacillaceae > Bacillus > Bacillus sp. XF8. Next base: position 61,739 of record NZ_JAGDQK010000018.1, read on the forward strand.
GTAAAGCATTTGTCGCAGGATTAGTAGGATCTGTTTGCCTTTCGGTTCTTGGTTATATTCTTGTATATGCGTTAGGTTTTATGTAAGGTAACAAAAGGAGACATAGTTAATATGTCTCCTTTTTGTTTTGTAAAGATATCTTTACTTTCAACTGGGAAATATTTACAATTCAAGTAAAGATATCTTTACTTTTGAAGGTGGAGCCTATGGGTGTGAAAAACAGGATTAAAGAACTAAGAAAACAAAGTAATATTACACAAATTGAAATGGCGAAAGCGATGCAAGTAACGAGGCAGACAATTGTGGCAATTGAAAATCATCATTACAATCCGAGTCTGGAATTGTCGCTAAAGATTGCAAAGTATTTTGGGATGAGTGTGGAGGAAATATTTACGTTGGAATAAGGGGGAGAAGAGAGCATAAAGATTGCAAATAGATAAATAAAGGGGAAAACAGAATGGGATTAGCGGTTTTATGTGTGATTGCAGCGTTATTTGCATTTATATGGGGTATGCAAAATTTTGTTCACAATCCAGTGCCGAGTGTACTTGTTGTTATTGGAGTTATTGGGTTATCGTATTATTTACTAGTATCAGCGCACTATCACAAAACGGCAACAAGCGTTTTAGTTGGTGTGATTGTTTTGACATGTGGACGTACAATTCAAAAAATATTATTTCCGTAAAAGCTGGTTAATTCATGTAATCAGCTTTTTTGCATTTTTTTACAAAAATGCTTGAAAGTTACGTTACGTCATCTTTTATAATAAAGGAGAAAGGGGGATGGAAATGATTTCGATTCAAGAACTTACAAAGGAAACGGGTGTTACAGTGAGAACACTTCGTTATTATGATCAAATCAACTTGCTGAAACCAAGCGGAAAAACAGAAGGTGGACACCGTTTATATAGCGAAGCAGATGTCATTCGTTTGCAGCAAATTTTATTTTTAAAAGAAATGGGTTTCTCATTAAAAGAGATTACGAATATGTTAGTAACAGATGAATTCAGCTTAAAGGAAACTTTGGAAAAACAGCTTAAGTTTGTACAAGAAGAACAGAAAAAGTTCAACCGGATGGAACGAATTTTACAGGCTGTTGTGTATTCAGCAGAAATTGAAGGAGAGCTAGATTGGAAAATCATGTTCGAGCTGATTCAGCTTTCACAACAATCTCCTCGCATACGTGAAATGTTTCAGCAAAAGATATTTTCAGATGAGGAACGAAAGCTTCTTCACAATTTGCCAAATATGAGTGAGGAAGATGCGAATGTTCGAGAATGGGTGGATTTGTTAAAACAGTTACGCAGCTTTATGAAAGAAGAAAAGGATGCATCTCATGATGACGTGCAAGAGGCTACAAAAAGGTTAATGGCGAAATGTATGGAGATGGCAAATGGTGATGAAGCGTTTCTAGATAAATTATGGGAAGTTCGAAAATCGAAAGAGGATTCACAGAAGATGAGTATGTATCCAATTGAAGAGGAGCTTCTAGCGTATATGGATGAGGCTTTTCGTATATATGATGAGAGGGAGCGCGGGAAATGAGTATACTTGCAGAGTATCGTTGGTATTTCTTAATCGGTGCAGAAATTGTGTTTTGGGTAACAGCCATTGGTTTCTTTTTACTTCGCTACGGATTTCGATTGCGAAAAGCGAGCTTCATTGCAGGGATTGTACTGCTTTTAAATGAAGTCTTTATTTTAGTATTAGGTGTTATTGATTATTATGAAACTGGTAAGTTTTCTAACTTTCAAATTATTACGATAGTGATATTGCTATATGCACTCTTTTATGGAAAAAAAGATTTAAAGAAATTGGATATACACGTGCAAAAACTTGTTGCCAAATGGCGAAATGAGCCCATTCCTAATATAGAAGCTCCATTAGAATTAACGGGATGGGCTTATACGAAGCAAGAAATCGGACAATGGAGCCTACATCTCATTTTATTTACTGTTGTTCATATTGTATTTTTCTTCATGTATGGGCTCGTGCCGATTGAACAGTGGGGAGATTGGCCTGAAAAGGGCATTGTTTTAAATGAGGCGGCAAGTCGTGTGAGCCAAGTATGGGGCATTGTGTTTTTAATTGATACGGTAATTACATTTTCATATGTCATTTTTCCTAAAAAAGAAAAAAAGCTGTCGTCCTAATTGGACAACAGCTTTTTTCTATGCAACGTCTTCTGTTTTTTCTTTTTGAAGAGTACTATTTTTGTAACCATAGCTGAAATAGACAACAAGTCCAATTACAAGCCATACAGCAAAGCCAATCCACGTTGTTACCGGTAATTGCAATGCCAGGTATCCACAGAATAGAACAGCTAAAGCGGGAATCCATGGTACCAATGGCACTTTAAAAGCACGAGGTAGTTGTGGGTGTTTTTTGCGTAAGATAATTACTCCAATTGATACTACTATGAATGCGAACAATGTACCGATATTTGTTAATTCTGCTAGTTTGTTTAAAGGAACAAAACCAGCAAAGAAAGCAACCATAGTTGCAGTGACCCAACTATTGATAACAGGTGTTTTTGTTTTTTTATTTACGCGAGAGAGTGCTTTTGGTAGTAAACCATCGCGGCTGATTGCGTAAAATAAACGTGTTTGTCCATATAGCATAACGAGTAATACAGTTGTAATTCCAGCAATTGCTCCTAAAGAAATGAAACCAGCGACCCAATCTTGTTGAATGTATTGTAGTGCAAAGGCAACAGGGTTTTTTACACCTAATTGGTCGTATGGAACGATTCCAGTTAATATTAATGAAACGACAATATATAAAATAGTACAGATTGTTAAAGAAGCAATAATGCCGATTGGCATGTTACGCTGTGGATTTTTTACTTCCTCAGCGGCTGTTGATACAGCATCAAATCCAATATAAGCAAAGAATACAGTTGCCGCTCCAGCTGTTACGCCAGAGAAGCCAAACGGCATAAATGGTGTCCAGTTTTCAGGCTTTACATAGAAAGCACCAACGCCGATAAATAGAAGGATGACAAAGAGTTTTATAGCTACCATAATGGCATTGAAACGAGCTGATTTTTTTGCTCCCCTTGTTAATAACAATGTCATTAGAAAAATGATACAGATTGCCGGTAAGTCTACGTATGTTCCTGCTTCAGGATTATATGCGCTTGTTAGAGCTGTAGGTAATGTAATCCCGAATCCACTCAATAGTCCTTGGAAATAACCCGACCAGCCTGATGCAACAGCCGATGAAGCTAATCCGTATTCTAAGATTAAATCCCATCCTAAAATCCAAGCAATTAACTCTCCAAATGTCGCGTAGCTATAAGTATACGCACTACCTGAAACCGGTACAGTTGAAGCGAATTCAGAATAGCATAGTGCCGCAAAGATACAGGCTAAACCGGATAAAATAAACGATATAATAAGTGCTGGTCCTGCATGCTCTGCCGCGACAACACCGGTAAGAACAAAAATCCCGGTTCCAATAATCGCGCCCACACCTAACATTGTTAGATCAAATGCACCGAGTTCTTTCTTTAAAGCGGCTCCTTTCTGCTCGGATTGTGCTAACAATGCCGAAATCGATTTTTTACGAAATAGATTCATAGAGATTCCTCACCTTCTAGTTATTATAATTTTCTGAACATTAGGACCGTTTTGTCGTATAATGTCGAATCCTTGTAGTTTGTATTCTAATGTGAAAAAATAACTTTGTAAATAATTATTTTTTAGAAAATTCTACCTTTTATATTTATAAGTTTATTTGAATTTTTTTCGGGCTGATTTCGTGTTGAATGATAGTATAAAGCTAAAACGAGCTGAAGAGGATTGAATATGAAAAAAGGAATTGCTTCATTGTGTTTTCTATTTTGTATTGGCAGTTTAGTAGCATGTTCACACCCCGACAGTAAAATTGATGAGAATAATGATGTGATTGCAAAAGGATATAAAGTTTCTAACTTACATAAATTCGAGGAATTCGTCACGAATGTTGAAAAAGGTGAAATAGATCAAATATGCATTGTGAATTATACACACGAAGGAGATCCGATCTTTCAAACACTAAAATACGATGGAAAAGAAATTAGCTATACGTTAGATAGTTCTCATAATATATTTATAAGTAAAGATAAAAGGATTTACTTTGATACTTGTAAAAGGATAATAAAAGATACTCGTGAAGATATAAGGTATACACTACATGATTGTGCGAAAGAAGTTGGTCATAATGGATATCACTTGTTAAGCGTGCCAGCAAAATAAATGGGATTAAAAAAGAAAGGGACTTATATAAAGAAAGATTCTTCCCTTTTCTATGTTTATCCCACTATTTGTGAGTAGTAAGAAACACGTCTCAAGATTCAAAGAGAAGCGAGGAAGATAGGTGGGAGATGATGAATCCTCACTGATGGAAGTTTCACTTTATAGAGGTAGCGCCAACAAAGCAAGAATTTCGTACGCTAAGCGATTTTTCACATAGAAAAAGCCGATTTCCTGTACGCTAAGGAAATTGGCTCTTTTATCGTCTCATATGTGTAAAACTAAAAAGGTGATTTTTGGTGAAACTATATTAAAATTTTCTGGGTTGTAATTAATGAATATCATGTTTTTTGAAATTACCGCCTTTTACTTCTGCTACGTCATATACCGTAACAAAGGCATTTCCATCAATTTCATGAATGATTTCTTTCATTTTACTTTCTTCTAAACGGTTAATGACACAAGTGATTTCTTTAAATTGTTCATTTGAATAACCGCCGTAAACTTCATTATACGTTGCACTTCGACCTAAGCGATCTCGAATTGTCTCTACCATTAATTCAGGTTCCTTTGTGATAATTTTAAATGTTTTAGAACCACTTAAACCTACCTCAACGATGTGAATTACTTTAGAAGCAATAAAGTAAGCAATTGCTGAAAGAATAGCCCCTTGAAGACCAAATACTGTTGAGACAACAATAAAGACAAACATGTTTAAAAATAAGATGAGGTCACTCGTCCCAAAAGGTAATTTTCGAGAAAGTAATACGGCTAACATATCAATTCCATCTAATGCTCCACCATTACGCAATGCTAACCCCATACCAAAACCGATGATAATCCCGCCAACAACGGTAACTAATAATGTATCACCTTCAATAATAGTTGGCACTTGGTGCATAAGGATAGTACCGATTGCTAGTGAAGCAATACCGATAACTGAATAAATAGCGAAATTTTTACCAATTTGCTTATACCCTAACCAAACGAAAGGGATGTTAATGACTGCAATTAGAAGCCCTAATGGTAAGCCAAATAGTTGTGAGCTAACGATACTTAAACCCGTCACACCACCATCTGATACGTTGTTTGGGATTAATACCGCTTCTAGTCCATATGCTGTTATAAATGCCCCAATAATAATCATTAATGCTCGTAAACCGATTTTTAGTTTATTGGGCTTGTGCTTTTTGGTTTTATTCATATAATTTCCTCGTTTCAAACTATTTTCTCTTTTCATTACTACACATTTTCTAATTAGTTAGACTCATTCCTAATAACTATTCTAACACATTACCATCAGAATACTTATTGAAATATTGCGCCTCTTTAAGTAGAAATCTTCGCAATCTTTTCTAAAATGTAAAAAAGATATTCAATTTTCTTTTAAGTTGTAATTTATTTTTATTGTTTTGGGGAACAACAAATTTCTTAACTTGATGGAAATGTGGCGGTACCCCTTTTAGATAATAATCAAGAGAGTAATATAGAACGTATTAAAGTGGCTTTGTATGCTTAAAATATGAAGGGTTTTTTATATGCTAAATAATTATTCTTTTTCAAACAACAAATAAGGAGGACAAGAATTATGAAAGATACAAAAAGAGACCCATCGAACTCAAATATAGAATCAAAGGAAATTAATAATGATGTATCAAGCAGAGTTACAGTGTTATCTTCTACTATAGATACATCTAGACCAGGTACACAAACTATAACATATGCCGTTGAAAATGGATTTGATGAAAAAAATCCGATAAAAATTACAATTAATAATGAGTTTGATGAAAATAATTGATTAACATTTTGTTACATGTACAAATACAGAATCAATTAATAAGTGAGCTGGAAAGAAGAATTCCAGCTCTTTTGTTATTTTCAGGAATATATTTCAAAAAATATTGTTCGTATCAAAAAATGACTTCTCAGATTTGTTTGTATTGCTATTTTTATTAGGTTAGTAACGCGATAGGTATTGGATGATGTGAAATTGAATTCGGAGAGTCATAAAAGATTTAAATTGGATTTGTGGGTTTTTAATTGAAATAAAAAGGCAAGCCGTTATTTGCGACTTAATCCTTTCTCTACGAGCTTTCGAATTGCTTTATTTCAATTTTTTAGATCAGCATCATATATCGTCTATTTGTTCTTCACTGAGATTGTGTGGGTATCTTCTTGATGCTTCAAATTCGATTCCAGGACTACTAGTTTCTGATATAACCCTTCCTAATTGATCATATCTGTATGCAACTTCTACATTACTGTCATCTCTCTTCAGAAGTTCCTCACCATTTAAAAGAGAGTGTTCTTCGGTAATAGCGGATCTCATATAATCAAAATCAACCTTAATGGATTTAGAATTTGTAGTATTTTTGTTTTTATTACTCATTACATATCCTCCTTTAAAATATTTAGCATTATTACTTATTCACTTTGTAGCTTTAAATAGCCTTTATAACAATAATATCTTGCCCATATTATCTTATTAGATGTGGAAACTCAATGAGTGAATTTATACTAAAAATTGTTATTTATATTAAAAGGGTCATGCAAATGGAAGAAAAATATATTTCCTTCAAGACGTTATACAAAAGTATTATTCTCATTTCCCTAATAAACAATATAGATAAATATAGTGAAATAGTAAGTGGATGGGAGTCCAACGTTCATATTATTAAAAGTAAAGTGGCTCAAGTCGAAGAAAGGTACTCATTAGAGTGCTTTTTCTTTTGAATGTAAACTTTTAAATATTAGGGTGACTCGTTTTCTTAGTTTGATGGCCATGGGGTGGGACCCCTATAAATATTTAATGATCAGTTTTATAAATTATAAAAAGCCATGAACTTAGTTTTATTTTTTATAAATGGGGTAGCGTCAGGAAAATGCGGATTTACAACGTTAAGCCCATCGCTCAATATAAACTTACTGTTTTAACAACGTTAAGGTATTTGAAATAAGTTATATGAGACATCATGAAGCCTTTGTTCTCAAGATTTAACTCTTGTATCAATAGGGTTTACTCTATTGGGACGACCGTTATTCTCGCAGTAATAAGGACGTAACTTCTCTTCAATAAAATCGAAATTAATAGTGACTTCAATTGCACGAAGAAAATGATCTTGTGGAACTAACTCTTCTACAGAAACTGATACAAGCTCATCGCGATGATTTTTCAATGCACCCATCATCATGAATCTCTCCTTTTCCTCTTTTTTATCAGTGTTGACAGATACAAAGAGGTTCAGATATAAAAACAGCCTGAAAAAAGAGTCCTAAATAAATAGGACTCTTTTGTGTTTCTTGGCGTATCGTCAACATTTTAACGAAAATATACGCTAAGCAAAATTCGTCTCTGATCTTTGAAACGTTGTAAAGGGTGAAGAGTTTTCATTGTCGAAAACTTTACCGAATATCTGTTCGTTTTCTTGGTTTTTTTATAGGCATTCGTGGTAAAATGGGAATACAGATTTTTTATGAGGAGGTCGGATTTGTTTGGAACATCAATTTGAGATTGTCTCAGAATATTCCCCGCAAGGTGATCAGCCGCGGGCGATAAAGCAGCTGGTAGCAGGGATTAATAATGGTAAGAAGCATCAAGTGTTGCTTGGAGCGACAGGAACGGGTAAGACATTTACGATTTCAAATGTTATTAAAGAAGTGAAGAAGCCAACACTTGTAATGGCTCATAATAAAACGTTAGCGGGACAGCTGTATAGTGAGTTGAAAGATTTCTTTCCGAACAATGCAGTTGAGTATTTTGTGAGTTATTACGATTATTATCAGCCGGAAGCGTATGTACCACAAACCGATACGTTTATTGAAAAAGATGCACAAATTAATGATGAGATTGATAAATTGCGTCATTCAGCGACATCAGCTTTATTTGAACGAGACGATGTTATCATCGTAGCGAGTGTATCTTGTATTTACGGCTTAGGTTCTCCAGAAGAATACCGTGAACTCGTTGTTTCTTTGCGCGTTGGTATGGAAAAGGACCGCAATCAATTGCTTCGTGAACTTGTTGATGTGCAGTACGGCCGCAATGATATCGATTTCCAGCGTGGAACATTTCGGGTGCGCGGGGATGTAGTTGAGATTTTCCCAGCATCGCTTGATGAACATTGCATTCGGATTGAGTTTTTTGGAGATGAGATTGATCGAATCCGTGAAGTGAATGCCTTAACAGGTGAAGTATTAGCAGAACGTGAGCATGTGGCAATCTTCCCAGCGTCTCACTTCGTTACACGTGAAGAAAAAATGAAAGTTGCCATTGAGAATATTGAAAAAGAATTAGAAGAACGTTTAAAAGAATTAAATGATAACGGTAAATTGTTAGAAGCGCAGCGGATTGAACAACGGACTCGTTATGATTTAGAAATGATGCGAGAGATGGGTTTCTGTTCAGGCATTGAGAACTACTCACGTCATTTGACGCTTCGTCCAGCTGGTTCAACGCCATATACATTGTTAGATTATTTTCCTAAAGATTTTCTAATCGTTATGGATGAGTCGCACGTAACAGTACCCCAAGTAAGGGCGATGTATAACGGGGACCAAGCACGTAAACAAGTGCTTGTGGACCATGGATTCCGTTTGCCATCAGCGATGGATAATAGACCGCTTATGTTTGAAGAATTTGAAGAGAAAACGAATCAAGTTGTGTACGTATCAGCAACACCGGGTCCATATGAACTAGAGCATACACCGGAAGTTGTGGAGCAAATTATTCGTCCAACGGGGCTTTTAGATCCGCAAATCGAGGTAAGGCCAATTGAAGGGCAAATTGATGATCTACTAGGAGAGATACAAGATCGGATTGCGAAAAATGAGCGCGTATTAATTACGACATTAACAAAGAAAATGTCAGAGGATTTAACAGATTACTTAAAAGATGTCGGTATTAAAGTAAACTATCTTCATTCTGAAATTAAAACGCTGGAGCGGATTGAAATTATTCGTGATCTTCGCCTTGGTAAATTCGATGTGCTTGTCGGTATTAACTTATTGCGAGAAGGACTTGATATTCCGGAAGTATCCCTCGTAGCTATTTTAGATGCTGATAAAGAAGGTTTCTTACGTTCAGAGCGATCATTGATTCAAACAATCGGCCGTGCCGCACGTAATGAAAACGGTCATGTAATCATGTACGCAGATCGCATAACGAGATCGATGGGAATTGCAATTGAGGAGACGAAACGCCGTCGTCAAAAGCAAGAAGCTTACAATGAAGAACACGGTATTACGCCGAAAACAATTCAAAAAGAAGTACGTGATGTGATTCGTGCAACAACAGCCGCAGAAGAGACGGAAGTATATGAAGCAGTACCAGCTAAGAAAATGACGAAGAAAGAACGTGAAAAAACAATTGCGAAGATGGAAGCAGAAATGAAGGAAGCGGCAAAAGCGCTAGACTTCGAACGTGCAGCTGAGCTAAGAGATTTACTACTAGAATTAAAAGCGGAAGGATGAAGATAGTGAGCAAAGATTTTATCGTTGTAAAAGGTGCGAGAGCGCATAACTTAAAAAATATTGATGTAACCATTCCGAGAAATCAGCTAGTTGTTGTGACAGGATTGTCTGGCTCAGGAAAATCATCATTAGCATTTGATACGATTTATGCAGAAGGACAGCGCAGATACGTAGAATCTTTATCCGCATACGCGCGCCAGTTCTTAGGACAAATGGATAAACCAGATGTGGATACAATTGAAGGTTTGTCTCCAGCGATTTCAATCGATCAAAAAACGACGAGTCGTAATCCGCGTTCAACAGTTGGAACAGTAACGGAGATTTATGATTATTTACGTCTATTATTTGCGCGAATTGGAACACCAATCTGTCCAAACCATGGAATTGAAATTACATCACAAACTGTAGAACAAATGGTAGACCGTGTGCTCGAATATCCAGAGCGTACGAAATTACAAGTGTTAGCACCAATTGTGTCAGGACGTAAAGGTGCACACGTGAAAGTTTTAGAAGATATCAAGAAACAAGGCTATGTTCGCGTTCGGGTTGATGGAGAAATGCTTGATGTGTCTGAAGAGATTACATTAGATAAAAACAAGAAGCATTCTATTGAAGTTGTAATTGACCGTATCGTTGTAAAAGAAGGAGTTGCAAGCCGGCTTGCAGATTCTCTTGAAAGTGCACTCAAACTTGGTGGTGGCCGTGTATTAATCGATGTAATTGGAGAAGAAGAGCTATTATTTAGTGAGCACCATGCTTGTCCGCATTGTGGATTTTCAATCGGTGAGTTAGAGCCACGGATGTTCTCTTTCAATAGTCCATTCGGAGCATGTCCGTCTTGTGATGGACTTGGTTCGAAACTAGAGGTGGATTTAGAGCTTGTTATTCCGAACTGGGATTTATCATTAAATGGGGGTGCAATTGCTCCTTGGGAACCGACAAGTTCACAGTATTATCCGCAATTATTACAATCGGTGTGCAATCATTATGGTATTGATATGGATATGTCTGTTAAAGATATTCCGAAAGATTTGTTTGATAAAGTACTGTACGGAAGCGGAGAAGAAAAGGTGTATTTCCGTTATGTGAATGACTTTGGGCAAGTGAAAGAAAGTGAGATTCTATTTGAAGGAGTTATTCCGAATATTGAACGTCGCTACCGTGAAACGAGCTCTGATTATATTCGTGAGCAAATGGAAAAGTATATGGCGGAGCAAGCGTGTCCGAAGTGTAAAGGCGGACGCTTAAAACCAGAAAGCTTAGCTGTTTTTGTTGGCGGGAAAACAATATCGGATGTAACGAAGTATTCTGTTCAAGAGGTTCATGATTTCTTCTCAACGATTGAACTGACTGAAAAACAACAAAAAATTGCTCATTTAATCTTACGAGAAATTCAAGAGCGTGTAGGCTTCTTAATTAACGTAGGGTTAGATTACTTAACACTAAGCCGTGCAGCAGGGACATTATCGGGCGGTGAAGCGCAGCGTATTCGTCTTGCAACGCAAATAGGTTCTCGCCTTACTGGTGTACTGTATATTCTAGATGAGCCTTCAATCGGTTTACATCAACGTGATAATGATCGCCTTATTCGCACATTGCAGGAGATGCGTGATTTAGGGAATACGTTAATTGTTGTGGAACACGATGAAGATACAATGATGGCTGCAGATTATTTACTTGATATTGGACCTGGCGCCGGGATTCATGGCGGGCAAGTTGTTTCGGCAGGTGCACCAGCTGAAGTGATGAATGACGACAATTCATTAACAGGTCAATATTTAAGCGGTAAGAAATTTATTCCGGTTCCTCTTGAGAGACGTAAAGGGGACGGGCGTAAAGTTGAAATAATCGGAGCAAAAGAAAATAACTTAAAAAATGCGAAGATGTCATTCCCGCTTGGTACGTTTGTAGCCGTAACCGGTGTATCTGGTTCTGGAAAAAGTACGATGGTGAATGAAGTTTTATATAAATCGTTAGCACAGAAATTATATAAGGCAAAAAGTAAGCCAGGGGCTCATAAACAAATTAAAGGTCTTGAGCATTTGGATAAAGTTATTGATATTGACCAATCGCCAATCGGACGTACACCTCGTTCAAATCCAGCGACATACACAGGTGTGTTCGATGATATCCGAGATGTGTTTGCTCAAACAAATGAAGCAAAGGTACGTGGCTATCAAAAAGGTCGCTTTAGCTTTAACGTAAAAGGTGGGCGCTGTGAAGCTTGCCGCGGTGATGGAATTATTAAAATTGAGATGCACTTCTTACCAGATGTATATGTTCCGTGTGAAGTGTGTCACGGAAAACGTTATAATCGTGAAACATTAGAAGTGAGATATAAAGATAAGAACATTTCTGAAGTGTTAGAGATGACAATTGATGATGGGGTAGAGTTCTTTGCTAATATCCCGAAAATTAAACGGAAGCTACAGACGCTTGTAGATGTGGGGCTTGGCTATATGAAATTAGGGCAGCCTGCTACTACATTATCTGGCGGTGAAGCGCAGCGTGTGAAATTAGCATCTGAATTACATCGCCGTTCTACGGGACGTACGTTATATATTTTAGATGAACCGACTACAGGTTTACATGCACATGATATTGCGCGTCTTTTAGAGGTATTACAACGCCTTGTTGAAAATGGTGAAACGGTGCTTGTGATTGAGCACAACTTAGATGTGATTAAGACAGCGGATTACATTGTTGATCTTGGACCAGAAGGTGGAGACAAAGGTGGTCAAATCGTTGCTTCAGGGACACCGGAGCAAGTGGTAAAAGAAGAGAGATCGTATACAGGGAAATATTTAAAAGGAATTTTAGAGCGTGATACAACTCGGATGAAAGCGAAGATAGAAGAAGTAGAAGTGTTGTAATAAGTGTATTGGCAGTTGGATTGATAGTGCGGAACAGAAACATAGTAAATCGAGTGTGAAACAGTATGAGTTTTACACTCGATTTTTTTATCCCGCTATTTGCGGGCTGATAATCAGTAGGGAATGGAGAAAACCCCACTGATTAAAGTTTCACTTTATCCCACATTAACGGTAATCTTTGAATATAGAAAATTCCCTGTTTTCGACTAAAAGACAGGGAATTTTGCATTTAAATGAACTTAGAGAAATGAATAAAATATACGGTTCTTTTTAAACTCAAGCACCCGTTAGTGGAACAAATAATGGCTTAATTTCGTCTATAGGGTCTTTTTAAATCGCTTGATTGAAAATGGAGAAATGTCTTGTTCGCTCTTACCCGAAATAATCAATTCACTTAAAATCTGTCCAACAACACTGCCAAATTTAAATCCATGTCCAGAGAAACCTGATGCAATGGCAACATTTGAATATTTAGGATGCAAATCTATAATGAAATTTTCATCAGGAGTAAGTATATACATACAAATTTTTCTATATTTTAATTGTTGATTATTAGGTATGTACTGATTCAAAAATTGTACTAAATTTGCTTCATCTTCCTTTAACTCACCAAATTCTAGTATAGATTCATCTGGATTTATTTTTTCCCCTCTTAGACAAAAAATAACCTGCTGCCATACCCATTGAACCTGCACCGATTACAATTACATCATAATGCATACTATTTTCTCCCCCATAAATACCTGTTACAAACAATGTCTTCAGTATTGGTTATTTTTATTTTGCTAATTTAATGTAGTTGATATTTCTTGCAAGATGGACTGATAGGATGACAGGTATACCAATAGAAAAGAAAGAATAAGCTGTTATAGGAGTCTTCTAGTTTTCATTGGGACTTGGCGTTTATTATTCATTAGCGTATGATTAAGTATATATGTCAAAAGGATGTGTAAGAAAATGAGATGGATTCTATCACTTCTTGTGAATAGCGTCGTGTTAATTGTTGTATCAGGTCTTCTAAAGGGAATTGCACCAGACGCATTTTACATAGAAAATATACAAACGGCAATTATTGCGAGCATTATTTTATCGATTTTAAATGTGTTTGTAAAACCGTTATTAATTTTAATTACGTTGCCAATTACTGTTTTAACATTCGGTTTCTTCTTAATTGTAATTAACGCAATTACGCTTGAAATAACAGATTCATTATTAGGTGATGCTTTCAACATATCAGGATTTGGTGTAGCAATTATTGCGGCAATCTGTATTTCTATTTTTAATATGCTGATTGATAAAGTAATTGTAGAGCCATTATCTGAAAAGAAATAGAAAAATGACAAAAGGAAAAACATTTCATGAGTTCCATGAAATGTTTTTTTCTATTTAATAAAAACCACATTTCTTGTTTGCAGAAAAAAATGGTACAATATCGGATAGAATGGAAATTTACATCAAATGAGACTGAACCCGCAGCGGAGTGGAGGTTTACATATGCCGAAAGTAAGGACAAAAGATTTAATTGAACAATTTCAATTGGAATTAGTAAGTGGTGAAGAAGGTATTCATCGTCCGATTGATACGAGTGATTTATCGCGACCTGGAATTGAAATGGCAGGTTTTTTTACATATTATCCAGCTGATCGCGTCCAGCTTCTTGGAAAAACGGAGCTTACATTTTGTGAGACATTAACAAGTGAGCAAAAACAAGAAAGAATGAAAGTTCTTTGTACAGAAGAGACACCTTGTATTATCGTAACGCGTAGTCAAGATGTGCCAGAGGAATTATTGCAAGCATCGCGTGAGTCTGGCGTACCGCTTTTACGTTCTTCCCAAACGACGACAAGATTATCAAGTCGTTTAACAAACTATTTAGAGAGTAAGTTAGCACCAACAACTGCCGTTCACGGTGTGTTAGTGGATATTTACGGAGTCGGTGTTTTAATTACAGGTCAAAGTGGTGTCGGGAAAAGTGAGACAGCACTTGAACTTGTAAAACGTGGTCATCGTTTAGTTGCGGATGATAGCGTTGAAATCCGTCAAGAAGATGAAGATACATTAGTAGGAAGTTCTCCAGATTTGATTGAGCATTTATTAGAAATTCGTGGTTTAGGGATCATTAACGTAATGACGTTATTTGGTGCAGGTGCCGTCCGAAACTATAAGCGTATTACACTTGTAATTAGTCTTGAGATTTGGGATCAAAAGAAAAACTATGATCGTCTAGGTCTTGATGAAGAGAAAATGAAGATTATAGATACAGAACTTACGAAGATTACACTTCCAGTTCGTCCTGGTCGAAACTTGGCTGTTATTATTGAAGTAGCAGCGATGAACTTCAGATTAAAACGAATGGGAGTCAATGCAGCACAACAATTTTCTGAGCGCTTAATGAGTGCAATTGAGCTAGGGAATCAGGAGTAATTGTAAGAAGGAGGTCATACATATGTTGTTAGGGTCTGTCCCACAACTTGATCGCGTGGCAATTCAACTTGGACCATTCCCAGTCTATTGGTATGGGATTATTATTGGTACAGGTGTTTTGCTTGGACTTTGGCTTGCTACTCGCGAAGGTGAACGATTAGGCATTCAAAAAGATACATTTGTCGATCTTGTTTTAATCGCGGTACCAATTGCTATTATTTGTGCGAGAGCATACTATGTTATTTTTGAATTTGATTATTATATGCAAAACCCGAGTCACATTATTAATATTCGTCAAGGTGGCTTGGCGATTCATGGTGGTTTAATCGGGGCAGTTATTACTGGAATTATCTTTGCGAAAAGACGCGGTGTTTCCTTCTGGAAGTTAGCTGATATCGCAGCACCAAGTATTCTACTTGGACAAGCAATTGGCCGCTGGGGAAACTTTATGAACCAAGAGGCTCATGGCGGTGAAGTAACGAGACAATTTTTAGAAGGCTTACATTTACCACAGTTCATTGTGAATCAAATGTATATTGATGGTGTTTATTATCATCCAACGTTCTTATATGAATCATTATGGAATTTTGCCGGTGTCATTCTTTTATTGTTGCTACGCAAAGTGAATTTACGCCGTGGTGAATTATTCTTTACGTATATAATTTGGTATTCAGTTGGACGTTTATTTGTAGAAGGATTACGTACAGATAGCTTAATGTTAGGACCGCTTCGTATTGCACAAGTGATGTCTATCGGGCTTGTTATTATTTCAATCATTTTCATTATTGTGAGACGTAAAATGGGGCAAGCTGATAAAAGATATTTAGAAAACTAGAAAAAAGTAGCATCTTGTATGAGATGCTGCTTCTTTCATATTCAGGCAGGAAAGGATCAAGCACATGAAAATAAATACAGTGTTATTTGATTTAGATGGAACACTAATTAATACAAATGAACTTATTATTTCTTCTTTTTTACACACGTTAAACAAGTACTATCCAAATCAGTATAAGCGTGAAGATGTATTGCCATTTATCGGTCCGTCTTTGCATGAGACGTTTAGTTCAATCGATGCAAGTAAGGTAGAAGAGATGATTACATGCTACCGTCAATTTAATCATGATCATCATGATGAACTAGCGGAAGAATACGAAACTGTTTATGAAACGGTTCAAGAACTAAAGAAGCAAGGTTACAAAATTGGAATTGTCACAACGAAGGCAAGACAAACGGTAGAAATGGGCTTACAGCTTTCTAAATTAAACGAGTTCTTTGATGTTGTTGTCACAATTGATGATGTGGAACATGTGAAACCACATCCAGAACCAATTCAAAAGGCGCTCGAGCTACTAAATGCAAAACCAGAAGAAACGTTAATGGTTGGCGATAACCACCATGATATTGTAGGTGGACAAAACGCAGGTACGAAAACAGCAGCCGTGGCATGGACAATTAAAGGTAGAGCGTATTTAGAATCATATAAGCCAGATTATGTATTAGATAAAATGAGCGACTTGTTATCTATTTTGTCTGAATAGCGGATAAGGGGAGAAAGCGAAGTGCGACGTACAACGCGCTACCCTGTTTCAGGGGCAAACTCATTATGGAATGTATATAAAACAGTATCCTTTTGGAAGGTAATGAAAAATTTTATAGTCATTCAAATTGCACGCTATACACCATTTTTATCAATGAAAAATTGGCTGTATCGTACATTTTTACGAATGAAAGTAGGAGACCAAACATCATTTGCACTTATGGCTATGCCGGATATTATGTTTCCAGAAAAGATTACAGTTGGGACAAATTCAGTAATTGGCTATAACACAACGATTTTAGCTCACGAATATTTAATTAAGGAATATCGCCTCGGAGAAGTAATCATAGGGAATGAAGTGATGATCGGAGCGAATTCAACTGTATTGCCAGGTGTGGAGATTGGGGACGGTGCCATTGTTTCTGCAGGTACGCTTGTTCACCGTGATGTACCAAGCGGTGCTTTTGTAGGTGGAAATCCAATGCGTATCATTTATACGAAGGAAGAAATGGCAGAGGGGAGAAGGTCAATGTTAAAAATGTAACATTTCCCTTCTCTTTTTATGAATAAAAAGGAAATAATTGATTATAATATACTGTTTTGTTTTTTACGGAATCGTTTATACTTATAGATAGAAAAATGTATGAGCGAAGAAAACAAAAAACTGGAGGATATATGGGGAAAAATCAACGGATGTATAAGGAGAACGGACAGGTTATCTCTTTTAATCAATTAGCTGATTTCTTTTATAAAAAAGGAATGAAAGCTTATCGTAATCATAAATTACAAGATGCAATTAAATATTTTCGAAGAGCGGCACAAAGTGAGAAAGAGCCGTTTATTTTGTGTCAATTAGCGACAGTATTATCTGAGGTGGGAGAGTATCAAGAGTCGAATCAAATTTTCTTGAAACTCATTCGTTCTAACGCTGATATTGAACAGTGCTATTATTTTGTAGCAAATAATTACGCATATCTTGGTTTATTTCAGCAAGCAAAGAAGTATGCGGAGCAATATTTAGAGATAGCAACAGAAAAAGAATTTGTAGAAGATACGTTAGAATTACTTGAGATTATGGAAGAAGAATCGCTTGATACGGAAGGTATTGAAGATGAAGATGAATTAATTGTTATGCAGGAGCAAGCAAATCGCTATATTCGTAACGGACAATTGGAGGAAGCGATTGCTACGCTTGAAGCTGTAACGAAAGATTATCCAGAATTTTGGTCGGGTTATAATAACTTAGCAATTGCGCATTTTCAATCAGGAAATGTAGATCAGGCACTCAAGTTAACTGAGATGATTTTGGAGAAAAATCCAGGTAATATGCATGCGCTTTGTAATACACTTATTTTTCTATATTCAATTGGAGAGCATAAACAAGTAGAAGCGTTAGCGGGGCAACTAGAATCAGTATATCCGATGTCATTTGAGCATCGATTAAAGTTAGGGACAACATTTGCAACAATCGGTCACTTTGCATCAGCATATAAATGGTTAAGGTTATTAAAGCGACAAGGTTATGAAGGTGATGTCAGCTTTTACTATTGGTTTGCATACTCTGCTTATATGATAGAGGATAAACATACAGCGGAAAAAATGTGGCAATCTGTTGTAGAATTACACCCTGATAAAAAAGGGAAAGAGCCGTGGAATGCATTAAATTTAGCTGATGAAGAACAGAATGTTTTGTTTGAAGAATTGCGGAAATCTTTCCAGCAAAGTGAAACGTTAGAAGAGCAAATGTTAGCACTGTATTTAATGAATGAATTAACAACACCTGAGAAGATTGGTTTTTTCTTTGATGTGACGCAGGCGAAAAATCGTGTCCCAATTGTTTCACAACTGGCAAAGTATTTCTTTTTAATGAGTAGTCATAAGAGCATTCCGGGTGAGTTACAACCGTTTGAACAATGTGTTCGAATTGCGGATGCCTTATATAACTATACAAATAAAGATGATGAATTGATTGAAGAATGCTTGCACTTTTGGTTTTGTACTTTTATACGTTTATATACATCTGGGACGGTATTTACGAATGTGTTTGGTTGGTCTGCGGCAATCGAATATATTGTGCGTGACCAGCAGAGAAATAAAATGACACAGGCCGAACTTGGAAATATATATAATGTATCTGTGGCAACTGTGAGAAAATATGTGCAAGCAGTAAAGCGTACTCACGCATAGGCAAATCATTGGGAAAAAACAGATGCTAACAGTATAATGAGGGTAAGTTATGGTAGGAATGAATAGGAGTGAATAGTGTGTCAGAAGAAAAAATTTATGATGTCATTATTATTGGTGCTGGGCCAGCTGGGATGACAGCTGCAGTGTATACGTCTCGTGCAAATTTAAGCACGCTTATGCTTGAACGTGGTATTCCAGGTGGACAAATGGCAAATACAGAAGATGTAGAAAACTATCCAGGTTATGAATCCATTTTAGGACCTGATTTATCAAATAAAATGTTCGAGCATGCGAAGAAATTTGGTGCTGAATATGCATATGGTGATGTGAAAGAAGTCATCGATGGCAAAGAATATAAAACAGTTGTAGCTGGTAAAAAAGAATATAAAACACGCGCGATTATCGTTGCAAGTGGTGCGGAGTATAAAAAAATCGGTGTACCAGGTGAAAAAGAACTTGGCGGCCGTGGTGTGTCATACTGTGCAGTATGTGACGGCGCATTCTTTAAAGGGAAAGAGCTTGTTGTTGTTGGCGGAGGAGACTCTGCTGTTGAGGAAGGTGTGTATTTAACACGTTTCGCATCAAAAGTAACAATCGTTCACCGTCGTGACGCTCTTCGCGCACAGAAAATTTTACAAGATCGTGCATTCCAAAATGAAAAAGTAGATTTCATTTGGAACCATACTGTGAAAGAAATTAACGAAGAAAACGGTAAAGTTGGTAGTGTAACACTTGTAGATGTTAACACTGGTGAAGAGCAAGAGTTCAAAACAGATGGCGCATTCATTTACATCGGTATGTTACCATTATCAAAACCATTTACTGAGCTTGGTATTACAAATGAGAATGGTTATATTGAAACAAATGAACGTATGGAAACAAAAGTTCCTGGCATTTTCGCAGCTGGTGATGTTCGCGAAAAAATGCTTCGTCAAATTGTAACAGCAACTGGCGATGGTAGTATCGCAGCGCAAAGTGCACAACACTATGTAGAAGAGTTGTTAGAAGAATTAAAAACTGTAACAGAAAAATAAGGATATGAATCCTTTTAGAGAAGAAAGCTACCTTCATAGATGGTAGCTTTCTTCTTTTATTTTCTCCCTAAAATGTCAAATGTTTATCAAAATTTCTTTAGATTACAAGATTCCTTATTGTTATATTAGAGTTTACGGGGAAAATGACAATGAGAAATAAGGAGTTTATACAATATGGAACGGCTTAATATATCGTGGTTTTTGTATGGGAGTTAGTGATTTAATGCCTGGTGTGAGCGGTGGAACAATTGCTGTTGTACTAGGAATTTATGAAAGGTTACTTGCGGCTATTATCAGGCTTGTTATCGGATCGATTGCGGTGGTGTTCCCAGGAATTCTAGCCGGTCGCATGTCGATTGTAAGTTCTATTATTACGTTTATTTTAGGCTTTGCGATTGTATCGTATTTTAGTGAAAAATAGATGATTCTACGTAATAGAATCATCTTAATGATTGAGTTCGTTAAGTGGATTTTTTTATATTCCTAGGAAGAGAGCAAAGACAATTTTTTTATAATTATTTGGAAGAATAAATTTGTTTATCTAGTAGTGATTAGCTTATTCATGGGGCTAGTCTCCTTCATTGTGACAAACTGTTTTTGATAGTATAATGAAATAAGTATGTGATGAAGAAATTTGTCATAAGTAGCTGAGGTGAAGAAGCATGCAAAGGGTAACAAACTGTGTGTTAATTAAAGATAATGAAGTTCTCCTATTACAAAAGCCTCGTCGGAACTGGTGGGTTGCACCGGGCGGGAAAATGGAACGCGGTGAAACAGTAAGAGATTCCGTTGTTCGCGAATATCGTGAAGAAACAGGTATTTATTTAAAGAACCCAGCACTAAAGGGGGTCTTCACTTTTGTCATCCAAGAAGGAGATAAAGTTGTTTCTGAATGGATGATGTTCTCCTTTTTAGCGACAGATTTTGCAGGAGAAAACAAATTGGAAAGCGAAGAAGGCATCATTGGCTGGCATACATTTGATAAAATTGATGAGTTAGCAATGGCGCCGGGAGATTATCACATTATTGATTATTTAATTAAAGGAAATGGAATAATCTACGGTACGTTTGTATATACGCCAGACTTTGAATTACTTTCATATCGATTGGATCCAAGCTAAACCGTCAAGGAGGGATACAATGACAGCGAATAATGATATTAAAATGGTAATCATTACAGGAATGTCCGGTGCAGGAAAAACAGTAGCTCTGCAAAGTTTTGAAGATTTAGGATATTTTTGTGTAGATAACTTACCGCCGATGTTATTGCCAAAGTTTGTTGAACTGATGGCAGACTCGAAGGGGAAAATGAACAAGGTAGCGCTTGGTATTGATTTACGTGGCCGCGAATTTTTCGAACATTTATGGGGAGCACTTGATGATTTATCAGAACGCACTTGGATTATTCCTCATATTTTATTTTTAGATGCGAAAGATAGTACGCTTGTAACTCGTTACAAAGAAACGAGACGTTCGCATCCACTTGCGCCGACAGGACTTCCGTTAAAAGGAATTGAGGCCGAGCGTAATTTATTAACAGACATGAAAGCAAGAGCGAATATTGTACTTGATACGTCTGAGCTAAAACCGAAAGAATTGCGCGAAAAAATTGTTCATCTGTTTTCAACAGAAAACGAGCAAGCATTTCGTGTAAATGTGATGTCATTTGGATTTAAGTATGGCATTCCAATTGATGCAGATTTAGTATTTGATGTTCGTTTTTTACCAAATCCATATTATATTCCACAGATGAAGCCGTTAACAGGACTTGATGAAGAAGTTTCGTCATATGTGCTCAAGTTTAATGAGACACATAAATTTTTAGAAAAGCTGACGGATCTTATTACTTTCATGCTTCCTCATTATAAAAGAGAAGGCAAGAGTCAGCTCGTAATTGCGATTGGATGTACAGGTGGACAACATCGTTCTGTTACGCTTACAGAATACCTAGGAAAACATTTGAAACCAGAATATATCGTTCATATATCTCATCGTGATGTGGAGAAGAGAAAGGGCCATTAAGGGATGAAAAAAGAGAGAAAACCTAAAATTGTCATCATGGGAGGAGGAACTGGACTATCTGTTTTATTACGAGGATTGAAGAAATATCCTGTTGATATTACAGCGGTTGTTACAGTAGCTGATGATGGTGGCAGTTCAGGTAGATTACGTGATGAGTTAGAAATTCCACCACCAGGCGACATTCGTAACGTACTTGTTGCGTTATCAGATGTGGAGCCGCTTGTGGAAGCTTTATTTCAACATCGTTTTACATCCGGAGAAGGTTTAAGGGGTCATGCATTAGGTAATTTATTATTAGCTGGTATGACTTCGATTACAGGAGACTTTTTCCATGCCATTACAGAAACGAGTAAAGTGTTAAATGTGAGAGGACGTGTTTTACCAGCGGCCAATCAAAGTGTTGTACTTCATGCCGAACTGGAAGATGGGCAAATTGTAACAGGCGAATCGAAAATTCCGTACTTTGGGAAAAAAATCAATCGTGTGTTTTTAACACCGGGTGATGTAGAACCGCTGTATGAGACATTGACGGAAATTCAGCGGGCAGATTTACTTGTCTTCGGTCCAGGCAGTTTGTACACAAGTATTTTGCCGAACTTAATCGTGGAAAAAATCGGTAAAGCTGTTCTTAATGCAAAGGCGAAAAAAGTATATGTATGTAATGTTATGACGCAAGCTGGAGAAACGATGGGGTATACAGCATTTGATCATGTGCAGGCTTTGCATGATCATCTTGGAACATCGTTTATCGATACTGTGATTGTAAATAATCATGATATTCCTGTTGAATTACGTAAATTGTATGCAGAAGAGATGTCTGAACCTGTTGTGGTTGATGAAGATCGTTTTGCTGAAAGTGACATTCACTTAATTCAAGATGAATTAGCAAAGTATGATGATCAAGTTGTAAGGCACGATACATTAAAATTAGCTTCTATTTTATATTCGTTATTATAAGCATGCGTTATCTCTGTATGAGATAACGCTACTCATTCATATAGGACAAGATTTTTGTTCCAAAATATCGTATAAGGAGGTGGGGCTGTGTCATTTGCATCAGAAACAAAGAAAGAGCTCACAAAGCTTGAAATGAAGGAGTGCTGTGAGAAGGCTGAATTATCAGCATTACTTCGAATGAACGGATCACTTTCTTTTTCAAACCGTCGTCTTTCGATTGATATTCAAACAGAAAATGCAGCAATCGCAAGAAGAATTTATACATTGCTGAAAAAAGGATATGACGTGACGGTAGAATTGCTTGTTCGTAAAAAAATGCGACTGAAGAAAAATAATGTATATATCGTTCGGCTTGTTGAGAAATCACGTGAAATATTAGCGGATTTGCATATTGTTAGAGAAGACTTTTCATTTATTCGTAACATCTCACAAGAATTGATTGAAAAGAAATGCTGTAAACGATCGTATTTAAGAGGTGCATTTTTAGCAGGTGGTTCAGTAAATAACCCAGAAACATCATCTTATCATTTAGAGGTCTTTTCGTTATACAAGGAACATAATGATTCTATATGTGAACTGATGAACGGATTTGATTTAAATAGTAAGACGCTGGAAAGGCGTAAAGGGTACATTACGTATTTAAAAGAAGCGGAAAAAATTACGGAGTTTTTAAACATTATCGGTGCACATAATGCATTGTTAAGATTTGAGGATATTCGTATTGTTCGCGATATGCGTAATTCAGTTAATCGTTTAGTGAACTGCGAAACAGCCAATTTAAATAAAACGATTGGTGCCGCTTTAAGGCAGATTGAAAATATTCGTTACATTGATGAAACGGTTGGACTCGATGTCTTGCCAGATAAATTGCGAGAGATTGCACAATTACGTATTAATTATCAAGATGTAACATTGAAAGAATTAGGCGAGATGGTATCTGGGGGGAAAATTAGTAAATCAGGTATCAATCATCGCTTGCGTAAAATCGATGAAATTGCGGAGAAATTACGCGCGGGGGAACCGGTAGCAAAAAAATAACGGTAAAGGGGAAATGGAGCTATGGTTCAAAAACAGGTTGAGGTTGCATTAAAAAACGGCTTACAAGCACGTCCGGCTGCGTTGTTTGTACAAGAGGCAAATCGTTTTCATGCTGATATTTTCATTGAGAAAGATGGCAAAACAGTCAATGCGAAGAGCATAATGGGGATTATGAGCTTAGCGATTGGGTCTGGCAGCAACGTAACGATTATAACAGAAGGTTCAGATGCAGAAGCTGCTTTAGAAGCGCTGGCTGCCTATGTACAAAATAAACAGTAAAAAGCTATCGCATGTAGCGATAGCTTTTTCAATTGGGGCAATTTTTTTGTATAGTATCGAGTCGCTGATATAAATTATGAAAGAATCCGTTTTTCTCCTTGAAGTTCACGAATCGGTTGAATGTTTTGGGTAAATTCGAGAGTACCCATATATTTTCCATCTGCATTTCGTACTGCGAAGTAGCGAATATATACATATTTATCTTGAAATTGAATCCAAAAATCTTCACAATCTTTTTTTCCAGATTTGAAATCTTCTAAGAGTTTTTCAACGACATGAACGCTTTTTGGAGGATGACAGTTTTGCACTGTTCGACCAATGACAGCTTTCGTGCGGGCAAATATTCGTTCTTTTCCATGAGAGAAGTAGCGCACAACATCATTTTCATCAATGAATGTAATATCAACAGGTAAGTGATTTAACATCAGTTCTAACTGTTTTAAAGATAATATACCTGTTTCGAAACGAATCAGCCATTCAGATATGGCTTCTTCTTTGATCATATTTCTTTCGGGTTTCCATGTACTTGTAGGACTCGTTAAGCAGTAGCCGATTTCATCACTTTCATGAGCGATTTTTAGCCATTCATCTTCTGTAAGAGTTTGAAGGGCCATTGGAAATAAAATATTTTCTTCTTTAAAAATCATTTCACTTACGTCGTGAATGACGAAAGAAATGCTATCTAAGGCTGATTTTTTATCTTGATTATAATTTACTAATTTTTGTTTTGCCTCTTTAATTGCATCACGAATTCTGTCATCAACGCCCCACATAACTTGAGTTGGTCCGTAAATACCGTATTTCTCTAAATAGGGGAAAAGTAGATTTTCTTTACGGCTATAATGTTTATCAACATCGAGTAATAAATTTAAGTCTTCTATTAGTTTATAAATATTCTCTTCGCTATCTTCTTTCTCAAAACGTTCATAGTGTAATTGAAGTTTGAAATTAACTAGTAGATCAATTTCTTTGTTTTCCATTTTAAATGTATGAATCGGATGACCCGGTTGTTCTTCCTGCTTATTAGATTGATGGATTTCTTCGATGGATCCTTTGAAAACAGCTGTATGCACGGAGCATAAGCGTTGTACTTCTTCCACAGGAATTCCTTCTTCCTCCATGAGTGCCTGTTCGAGTTTTGAAATTTCTGCTACGGTAATATTTCCGATTGCTTCTTGAAACTGTGCTGTTACATCTTCAATGTTTTTTCCGTTATGAAGATCTTTAATAATAGTCTTTAAGATTGTTTGGTGTTCAGAGTTATTTATATTTTCTTGTTCCCTGTTATTAATGATTTCGCTCATAAGAATTCTCCTCTACTCGTTAATGTGAAATCCATTATTTTTAAAAGTTTCCTTTACTGTATGAAGTGAAATTCCTTTCATTCGGCATCCGTTTGGAATTGTCATTATACGGCCGGCTGTTTGGAGCATATTAGGTTTCGTTATATTTTCAAAGCCGAGATCTTTTAAAAGAGGGATAATCTCGGGATATTGGGTAGTTAAATCATAGACAGTTTGATGAAAATCAATTAACTTTTTCATTATTCTCACCTCGAAAACAAATGATAGTAATTATCAATTACACTGTAACATAAAGGGAGGAAAAAAATTGTGAGCCAAATCACACATTCATTCTTTTTAACAAGTTTGTCACTTTTGCTTTCATTTCGTTATTCACAGTTGGTGAGATTACGATCTCAAAATTTAGAGAGAAAAAGGGAGATAGCGCAGAGTAAACAGCCTGTAAAAGGCTGTAATGAAGGTTCGCCATCAGTGGAGGATGAAAGCCCCCGCTGATGGGAGTATCACTAATGAAAGGAGGATGGCTTCGAATAGAATATTGATTTAGGACAGTTTGGTATCTGATTATATAATTTCATTTTCCAACCTATTTAGATCGATAAGGAAATAACCATCCTCATCCGTAGCAATTAGTTCATTTTTTCTTAAGTAAGTAATAGTTCGGCTCATAGTTTCTCTTGATGTTCCAATCATGTTTGCGAGTTCACGGTTTGTAAAATGAGTCGTTATTTTATATTTGTCATCTATCCGTACACCATTTGACTTACATAAGCGCAGTAATAGCATAATAATTCGCGCATATGTGTCATGAAGAATTTGTTCTTCCAATCTGTTTTGAAGGTCCACGATTTTTTCTCCAAGAACTCTAAATAATTTAATACATAATTCAGGGTATTTGATTAAAATCATCTCAAAATCAACGATAGGAATGACAATTAATTGGGCATTTTCAAGAATTTCAGCATGCGCAGGGAATGTACCTTTTCGGAAGAAACCAGAGTGAGGGAACATTTCTCCGGCTTGAAGTATAGAAACAATTTGTTCTTTTCCAGATGCATCTGTTTTTTGAATTTTCACTTTTCCGGAGTGAATAAAAAATACGCGGTCAAGTGTATCACCCTGCATAAATACAAATGATCTTGCTTTATACATTCGCATTCGTGAAATTTCTACAATTGGTTGAATTTCTTCTTCTGAAAGTTCTTTAAAGAGGGAAACCCCCTGTAAGTGTCTTTTTATTATTTCTGACATATATTCCTCACTCCTAACATCATCCCAATGATAGTGCTTTTCTTATTAATGTATCCTAAATAGAAAAATGAAGCAGTGATAAAAATCATACTTTTGGTTGAAAATGAGACGAATTTCAAAACAAAATTGGAACTTGTAAGGTTTGTGAAACATAAGAGAGAAGAGAGGGAAGTATACGATTTTCGTGAATGGAGATGTCTGTTTGGTAATGGATAAAGTGAAACTTTAATCAGTGGGGGTTTTCTTCATCCCCCACTGATTATTAGCCCTCACCAATCGGGCTTTTACGGGCAGTTAATCCCACACTTAACTTCTTTGCTTTTGCCGAATTTTGAGGTGGGGGTCTTACTGCCTGTTAATGCGGGATAAAACGGGATTCATTGAAAAGAGGTCGTTATTCCTCTTTTCAATTATCCTGTTTAATTCTTATTTAAGCTTGTGCAATTGCGCGCGGGAATAAAACGTTATTTTCCAAATGAATATGCTCGAACAAATCAGATTCAAGAGCTTCAAGGCGTTGATAGACAAGACGATAAGTGCCACAAGCACCTACTGGAGGAGTAAAGTCATTCGTAACTTTACGAAGTTCTTTAATGATATCGCCAGCGTGGTCGTGTTCATTTTCTAATTCATCTACTACTTTGCGTAATTTCATATAATTTTCATCAGTTGGATTTTGTTCAAATGCTAAAATCAAAGGAAAATCTTCTGTTTCTTCTTTAATTAAATGTTGCTCTAATTCTGTTTTTAATTCATGGAATAGCTTATGAATTTGAGCTAAATGTGGTTGTCCTGCTCCATGAACGCGTAACACTTTTGTTACGTATGGGCTTAACAGCGGTAACTCTTCATTTAAATAGCGATGATGTTTATTCACAATATAATCAATTAATTCACTATAAGAAGCTGTTTTCCAATTAATTTCAGATTCGTTTAATTGTTTTGTTTCGTGATAGAGCGTATTTAACTTTGTTAAAATTTCTTCTGCAGATAAATTTCTTTCATTAATAGCGTCGATAATCGGTCTATTACCACCACAGCAAAAATCTATTCTATATGATTTGAAAAGGTCACTTGCCTTTGGAAATTGTGTAACAATATCACCAATAACGGAATTTTCGGTAAAAATATGTTTCATATGAATACCTCCATAAAGTTTAAATGTTTTATCTGGGTTAAGAGTATCAATTATTTAGCGTTCATGTGGTGATATATATCACTTATAACGAGTTAATTTCATCATTCGCTATTTTTGTAATTTACAGGATGTGCTACAGGGTTGATAGATAAGATGATACGAATGTAGCTAGAACTAGGTTAAAGATGTGGAGTTAATTATGTAGGAGAAATGTCGTTAATATAAATGAATTTGTGAGGGGAGTGTCCCTATTATTAAAGTTTCGCTTTATGGTATCTAGGTTTTAGTAATCTATATTATTTTAGGAGACCCATATTAAATTAACCATTCATATAAATTTAAAATTGCAAAGAAAAAATAATGCAGTGATTTTACTCACGGTATCCTCTTTGAACATAGCTTATCTTTAATGAAGGGAATGAACTTACAAGGGAAAATTGCAGCTGCATTCGGATCATATGGTTGGAGTGGTGAAGCAATTGAAGTCGTACAAGATTACCTAAATGAAACAAACATGAATGTACAAAGTACATCAAACGTTATTAAATCTACAGGTATGACTCACGTTGAATTCCCTATTCGTATAAGATTCTCTCCAAAGGATAAAGAAAAAACACGACAAATCAAACATGCAACAACGTTTGTCACAGATTTATTACTAAGCTCTATTTAATAGAAAACGTAGGTGAAAACATGGAAAAGAATTTTGTTATTATCGGAAGCGGAGTAGCTGCTGTAAATGCTGCAAAGATAGTTAGAGACCATGACAAGGATGCAAATATATTCATTTTTGGTGAAGAATCATCTTTACCGTATAACAGAATTAAACTATCAAAAGAGTTATACTCAGATTTACACAATGAAAGGATTTTAATCAAAAAAGAAAAGTGGTACCAAAAGAATAATATATCTGTTTTCACAAATACAAAGGTAGTAAAAATTGATACAGAGCAGCAACAGATTGTTACATCAAATGATGAGAAAATTTCTTATTATAAACTATTAATTTGTACAGGTGCAAATAATAAAAGGCTACCAGTAGATGGAATAAATAAAAAAAATATCTTTACGATTAGAGACATGCAGGAAGCAGATGACTTTAAAGCATGTTTAGAAGATAAAAAGCATGTTGTAAACATTGGCGGAGGCGTACAAGGATTAGAAACAGCTTGGTCTATTATGAAAGCTGGTAAAAAAGTATCCATTGTAGAAGTGGCTGATAAATTAATGGGGAGACAATTGGATGAGAAAACGTCTCTTTTATTAAAACAAAAAATTGAAAGTGCCGGAGTAAAAGTATATGTAAATACGACTATTGATTCTATTCTTGGAGAAGAAGTAGTAACTGGAATGAAAGTGAACGGTGAACAACTAATAGATTGTGATAGTGTTGTGTATTCAATTGGAGTCACTCCTAACATTTCTTTAGTAAACAATACTCCTATTCATGTAAATAGAGGTATTGTTGTCAATGAGAAGATGGAAACGAATGTGGAATCTGTATATGCTGCTGGGGATGTCGCAGAGGTAAACGGTGAAATTGGCGGACTATGGGGACGAGCAATGGATCAAGGGAAAATTGCAGGAAGTAATATGGTTTCTAATCCTGCAATTTACAAAAAGGAAATTCCAACTACTATCTTTAATGCATTCAATGTATCTTTATTCTCAATTGGATTCGTTGATGAAAAACAATGTGATACAACTATCGTTGAAGAAGATGAAAAAGAGAAGTATACAAGGCTATTTATTAAAGATAATCAAATAGTGGGTGTTATCTCATTAGAAGGAATAGCAGCATCCATCCCTTACAAATCTGCTATTGAAAAACAAATATCATTAGAAGAGATTGATATGAAAAATACGAATATAAGTGAAATAATGAGCAAAGTAAAAGAAAAACTAAAATCTTAATATAATAATAGAAAGAGGACATGATAATGAAAAAATATATTTGTTTACCATGTGGTTATATTTATGATCCAGAAATTGGAGATCCAGATGAAGATATAGAACCAGGAACAAGTTTTGAAGATTTACCAGAAGATTGGGTGTGTCCAGTATGTGGAGAAGATACGGAACACTTTGCACCAGTAGAAGAATAATAAAAAAAGTAACGAGAAGATTATATCATTTCTCGTTACTTTTTTTATAGGGAAAGCGTTTTTTATGTGATTGGGGTCACTGGTGGGCGTTCTAGGAAAAGATATAATAATTTAGATACGATTAAAATTTTACTTTATATAATATATGTAAAGTTAGGTGAGGTAATGTGAAAGAAAAGTATTATCATAAAAATACAGTGAAGCCTTGTCCAAGAAAAGTTCTCATTTTCAAATCCCTATCTGATGAAGAAATTTTAAAAATAGCTTCAATGACAAAACATAAGCAATTTAAAAAGGGGCAACCATTAATTCATGAAGGAGAGAAGTCAGATACATTATTTATTATTAATCAGGGGCAAGTAAAGCTATCCAAATTAACTCTTCAAGGGAAAGAGCAAATCTTGCATATTTTAACAAGTGGTGAATGTTTTTGTGAACTAAATATATTTAATGACGATGAGAAGAGTAATTTTAGTGCATATGCTATAGAAGATACAAAAATTTGTATGTTAACAAAAACTAATATGGACAGTATTATGGAGCGGAATCCAGGTATTGCATTAAAATTGTTAAAAACCGTTACAAAACGGTTAGCCCATACGGAGAATTTAGCACACAATTTGGCAACAAATGATCCAGAAGTTAGGGTTGCCTATATACTTCTAGAGTTTTGTGAAATGTATGGTAAAGATACTGATGAGGGAATACTTATAAATTTACCATTGACACGAGAAGAAATGGCAAACTATATAGGAATGACAAGAGAAACAATTAGTCGTAAATTAAGTAAATTTGAAGAGTTAGGACTTATGACATCAATTGGAAATAAGCAGATTATAGTTGAAAATAAGTTGGCTTTTAGAGAATATATCGAGTAATTGGATAGGGGGATATTAAATTAGATAAAAGCAATGTTAAAGAGACTACACATAATTTTGAATTTCCCCCTAATTACTCTTGATTTGTTGTTTCTTAGAATGAACCACTATTTTATTTCAAAATGCTTCCGCTACTTCATAAGAAAAAAGCTATCGCATATGCGATAGCTTTTTTGTGAAGCGATTCTGAACGAGCCGCTTCCGCTTTTAGTTATATCCAGCTCCGGTGGCAAGCTCTTCGTGTCTAAGAACCTTCCGCATAAGAAGGTAAAAAGCACCTTCTATGCGAAAGAACCTTAGCCAGTCAGAGCTAAACGAGCCACCTCCGCTTTTAAGTATATCCAGCTCCAGCGGCTAGAACAGTCGGTCGTTTCACCCCTTCATTCGAGGCAAAAAGCGCCTCGGATGAAGGGGTTCCAACGCCCCCCTGTTCTAAACGAGCCGCTTCCGCTTTTAATATATTAACGATTTGTAAAGATTTTATCGATTAAGCCGTATTCTAGTGCTTTTTCTGCTGTCATGAAGTTGTCACGGTCTGTGTCGCGTTGTAGTACTTCTAAAGGTTGACCTGTGCGATCAGCAAGAATTTGATTTAATTTTTCACGTAAGAATAGGATACGTTTTGCAGCAATTTCGATTTCAGTTGCTTGACCTTGTGCTCCGCCAAGTGGTTGGTGAATCATTACTTCACTGTTTGGAAGAGCGAAACGTTTTCCTTTTTCACCTGCTGCAAGTAGGAAAGCACCCATAGATGCAGCCATACCGATACAAATTGTTGATACGTTTGGTTTAATAAACTGCATTGTATCGTAAATTGCCATACCGGCTGTGATAGAACCACCAGGGCTGTTAATGTATAAGTGAATATCTTTTTCTGGATCTTGAGATTCCAAGAATAAAAGCTGGGAAACGATTGAGTTTGCTACATTGTCATCAATTGCACTACCAAGCATAATGATGCGGTCTTTTAATAGGCGAGAGTAAATATCGTAAGCGCGTTCTCCACGATTTGTTTGTTCAATTACTGTAGGAATTAAATTCATCTGTTATTTCCTCCTTTGAAAGCTTTCTTAGTCTTATAATACAATTATGGTCAATAAAGGTCAAACGAAACCACTTTAAATCAAAAAAATATGTAGTTGTATCATGATTTATTCGCTATGTTTTTGGAATTCCCTGCTTATGTATCTTCAACATCATAACCGAATTATATAAATTTAAACGTAATAGGAGAAGTATGTTATTTGCAAAAAGCAAAAGAACGCCTTTGTCATAGAAGCGTTCTTTTGTGTGTTATTCTTTTAGAAGATAGGTTACTGTATTTAAAATATGTTCGAGTTGTTTTGCATTTTTACTATACATTTGACTTGCTGATTTTGATTGTGTTTCTAAAGAAAATAATTCAAGATCTGCTTGGCATTTTTTTAAGGAAGCCAACAGTAATGGCTTATCTTGAGGAGACGGCATTTGAATTTTATCATCATAAATATCGACAGTGAGTTGTCCGTAAGAGTCAACTTGTCCAATAAAAACATTTTCTATTAAGACACCGATTTTTTCTAATTCAGCGTGAAGCCAGGCGCGATTATGACCACTGGCTGAAAGTGGTTCATCTAGTACGTTTCCATCCATAATTACCGTCTGTGTTTCTTTGGCAGGTGCTATTTGTAAACCGATATCTTTTGGAGTAAGCGGCTGTTTGTCTCTTTTTAACAAGACATTTAGTTCACCGCCTGACTCCAGTACAGCATATTCAACATCTGCTATGTTAAATGCATTCTTCTTTCTAAGCAGCTCTAGTAATTCATCAATTGTATAATTTTCTTTTTTTAAATTATCCTCAAGAACTTTTCCATCTTTTATAAAAATAGTCGCTTTTCCTTCAATGAAATTTCTGAGCCGCTTGTTTTTTAAGGCAACCATACCTGCGAAAAATGGGACAAGAGAAAAAACAAGCATACTAGAAACACCGTGCCAAAAGTTTCGCTCTAGTCCTGTTGTAACTTCAGCGGCGATGTTTCCGATTGTCAATCCTGCGACATATTCGAAAAATGAAAGCTGTGAAATTTGCCTTTTTCCAAGCAATTTTGTCATTGAAAATAAAATAACTAAGAGAGCGAAGGAGCGTATAATGACAAGCAGCCAATCTGATACATGAGGCATAGTTTATTCCCTCCTGTTTTACCTAAAATCCTTTATATTGAGGTTCTTCTCGTTCTAATACTGAAATTCTATTGTTAAGGTCAGCAATTACACTATCCATTTCCAGCATACATTCATGGAAGACTCGTTTTGCTTCTTCCTCAGCGGCATTTTGTGAAAATGTACTTAAACTTGCTTGCGCACCTTTTAAACTCGCAAGGCATGTTTTTACACTAGCAATAACAGTCATACAAACACCTCTTATCCTTTTGGTTTAAATAGTAATGCTCCTATAAATCCGAATATAATGGCTGCAGATATACCAGCACTTGTGACTTTAAACATACCTGTTATTACACCGACAATACCATGTTTGGCCGCTTCCGCCATAGCTCCATGAACAAGGGCGTTTCCAAAACTTGTAATCGGAACTGTTGCACCAGCCCCTGCAAAATCAATTAAAGGCTCATACAGACCGAACCCGTCTAGTATCGCACCAGCAACAACGAGCGTTGCCATTGTGTGAGCGGGCGTGAGCTTACCGACGTCAAACATAAGTTGCCCGATTACGCAGATGAGTCCACCAACGACAAAAGCCCAGAAAAAAATCATTGTTGTACACCTCCAAATTCAATCGATACTGCATGAGCAATGCACGGAATTGATTCTTGTTGTTGGAATGTAAGAGGGGAAAGCAGTGCCCCAGTAGCTACGACCAGTATTCTTTTGAACTCCCCTTTTTTCATTCGGTTTAATAAATGTCCATATACAACGGTTGCTGAACATCCTGGACCGCTTGCTCCTGCTAATACAGGTTGACCTTCCCTATAAATAAGTAACCCACAATCTTGGAACTGCTCACTTGTTACTTTCGTTCCATGTTTATGCAGTAAATCATAAGCGATTTCACGTCCAACATGGCCAAGATCGCCGGTTACAATTAGGTCATAGTGGGATGCATCAATTTGTCTTTCTCGTAAATGAGCCTCTATTGTATCGACAGCAGCGGGAGCCATTGCACCTCCCATGTTAAATGGGTCTGTTAAGCCCATATCAATAACTCGTCCAATAGTTGCAGATGTAACACGTGGACCTTCTCCTTGATCGCTCAAAAGGGCAGCGCCGGCTCCTGTGACAGTCCATTGAGCAGTAGGTGGTTTTTGTCCGCCATATTCAGTAGGGTAGCGAAATTGTTTTTCAACTGCAGTATTGTGACTGGATGCACCTGTTAATAAATATTTTGCTCCTTTTGCATTTACAATACTTGCACCGAGGGCAAGCCCTTCCATAGAAGTAGAACAAGCACCAAATAATCCAATATAGGGAGCGCCGAGTGTACGGCAAGCAAAGCTAGAGGGAGTGATTTGGTTAATAAGATCGCCTGCTAAAATGAATTGAATGTCTTCTTTGCGGAGCTTTGCTTTTTCGGTTGCGCGACTGCAGGCTTCTTCAAATAAAACCTTATGTGCTTTTTCATAAGAATCTTGTCCGAGCCATAAATCTTCATGAAGGGCGTCAAAGTCTTCAGGGATTTTGCCTTTTGCTTCAAATGGTCCACCGATAACCCCTGTTGAGATGATAACTGGTTTATTTTCAAATACCCACGTTCGGTGTCCTTGTAACATTTACATTCCTCCCCATTGGATGAGAATGGTTTTAATAAGACCGATAACAAAAGCGGCAAATACACCAAATAAAATAACAGATCCCGCTAATTTAAACATGTTGCCACCTACTCCAAGGACAAAGCCTTCTGTCTTATGTTCAATACAAGCGGATATAACGGAATTTCCAAATCCGGTAACAGGTACGGCTGTACCAGCACCTCCAAATTGTGCGAGGCGATCATATACGCCAAATCCCGTAAGCAGCATAGAAATAAAAATCAGCGTTGCTACTGTAGGGTTTCCTGCTGAACGCTCTGAAAAGTCAAAGTATGTGATGTAGAAGGTGGAAATAAGTTGACCGATTAAACAAATAAAACCACCTACAAAAAAAGCTTTTATGCAATTTTTTAAAACGGGCCTTTTCGTTTCACGTTGTTGCTCAAATTTTTTATATTCTTGTTGTATTGGTGTTAAATCTTTATCTTTACTTGGCATGTGAATCATTCCTTTTCCTTTAGAGAACGTACAATTAAGTATCAGAGTTCATTTCTGAGTGAATTGTTTTGAATTGTTTTTTAATGTATTCTTTGTCTGCTTCTTTTTTCTTAATTTTGTTTTCCAGTTTATCTAATAGCATAAAAATTTTTCGATCAGTACTTATATGAATATCGAAAGTTGGATTTTCGTCTTTCAAGCGTTTTTTGATTTTTGTTTTTAATGGTTTTAACTGAAACCTTTCATGATGTTCAGGTTTGGCAGCTAAGTAAAGATCTGTGTTCGAGTTAACAGCTCTGACTTCTAGTATTTCTTCCATAGCAAGTATCTTTTTTTTCGCGTCGTGTGCTATAGATTGATTAAAAGACTCTTCCATACTTACGTTCGTTAACTTGGGTTCCTTGTTTTTCTCTGTTTTTTTATGTGTTTCTTGTTGCACTTCTTTATCTAAATGACTATTACATCCTGTTATGAAACCTAGTAGAAGCACGAATAACACGGTAATTGTGCCAAATTTTCGCATCGCAATCATTCCATTTCTATTGCTTTATGTAATTCGAGTGAAAAAGGATGATATGGAATCATCCTTTTTCTGTTTCTCAAACAGTGAGTACCACAAGATAAAACAGTACTTTCACTTATTGTTGTCCGTATTGAGGCTCTTCTTGCTGAACTTCTTCCACACGTGGGTTTAAAGAATCAATAATGGATTGTGTTTGCTGTGCAGCTGTTTGGAAAAGTTGCTTTGCTTGTTGGTTATCCGTATCAAGAGCGAAGCCCTCTAAGCTTGCTTGTGCACTTTTTAATCCAGAAACAGTTTGTTTTAATTTTGTAATTACAGTCATTAAATGAAGCCTCCTTTAGAATATGAATTCAAAGGTTATGATTTGTGAATAGGGGTGAAAATATAATTACCAAATTTAGGTTTATATATAAATACAAATAGAAAAAACCGACATAAAACCGTTCCTTTTAGGAGGAAGAGAGGATCCGGCCATGCATAGAAACGGTCAGGACCTTTTTTATCCTCATGCCGATTGAAAACAAAGGGAGAAAACGAGTGAAGATCACCTTTTGTTTTCATAGCCGCGGCTTATATGTTGGGAAATCAAAATAAATATAGATATAGCTTTATTTTTGAAGAAATGGTGAGGAGCTTTTTTGTATGATAGTAGTTGCGTACATTGGCATAAGAAGATATAATTACGAGTATATCGTTCATGCGCCCATAGCTCAGTTGGATAGAGCGGTGGTTTCCGGTACCACGTCTGTCGGGGGTTCGAATCCCTCTGGGCGCGTCAAAAAGTCCTAACTTACATTTGTAGGTTAGGACTTTTTATTTTCCCTCTTGTTATATCTGATTATAAGATTTACTATTAGTACATGGTAATAATTTGTTGTTTTCTTTCAATATTATTCATTTTGCAGTTGTAAGATGTAAACGTCATTAATACATATAAATTAATAATATTTTGGAATGGGTATCCATGTAGGATTCTCCTTTTAACAAACTTATTGTACAATAGAAACAAGGGGGAGATTAGTTTGAAGGCAAGTCTTTTACAAGAACAAAGCTTACGTTTGGCCATGACACAAGAGTTAAGACAAGCGATTACAATGCTCCAATATAACGTGCAGGAACTATCGGATTTTTTGTATGAGCAATCGATGGAGAATCCCCTTATTGAGTTAAATGGCTTTGAGAGGGAGAAGAAAAAGAGCTCAAGTAAAAGTACAAGCAAACAAGTCGATAATCAAATGGAAATTTACAGCGTGGATTCGACGACGATTCAGCAACATTTATTGGATCAAATACAGTATTACAAAATAGATGAAGTGGAGCGGAAAACAGCTTCTTTCATCATTATGAACATGGATGAGAATGGCTATTTACAAGAAACGAATGAAGAATTAGCAGAGCTACTTGCTGCGCCTATTGATGTAGTAGAATGCTCTATAAAGCTTGTTCAGTCATTAGAGCCAGCAGGGGTGGGAGCGCGTAATATTCAGGAATGTCTAGCACTTCAATTGAAGCGCTTACAAAAAAGGAATATACTTTCAGAAATGATTGTGGATGAATATTTCGCTTATTTTGTTAAGAAAGATTGGCGGAAACTTATCCAGGTCATGAAATGTAGTAATGAGGAATTACAATCAGCTGTTGATTGTATTACATCGCTTCAGCCAAAACCAGGGCTTGCGTTTAGCTCTGAAAAACCACTTTATATTGTTCCTGATATGGCTGTAAAAAAAGATGGAGATCGCCTTGTTTTACAAATGAATGAACGCAATATGCCAAGAATCGAAATTCATTCAGAGTATAGTGCACTTCTTCATAATAGTGAGAGTGAAGTTGCTTCCTATGTATCTGAGAAGTATCAGCATGTACAGTGGATTATGCGCAGTTTAAAGCAACGGAAACAAACGCTTTTGCAAGTAATGGAGATTATTATGCAAAAACAACGAGATTTCTTTTGGAAAGGTCCAGAGTATTTAAAACCACTTTTTTTAAAAGAAGTAGCAGAAGAATTAAGTGTACATGAGTCTACCATTAGCCGTGCTACACGTAATAAATATGTGCAAACGCCGCACGGATTATTTGAAATGAAGTCATTTTTTAGTAACGCAGTGGTTACAACAGAAGATGAAGCAGTTTCTACAAAGCGCGTAAAGCAATTGATTCAAACGCTTGTAGAACAAGAAAATAAGAAAAAACCACTTTCAGATCAAAAAATTTCAAAATTGTTAGAAGAAGAGCATGAGATCGTTATTTCTCGTAGAACAGTTGCGAAATATCGAGAACAAATGAATATTCCCGCTTCTTCTCTGAGAAAAACAATTGGATAGGTGAAGAAGATGAAAGTTGTTTTATATACAAAAACAGAATGTGGTCTTTGCGTAAAAGCAAAGCAGGTTTTGAAAGAGATACAACATGTATATTCTTTTGAAATCGAGGAAATAGATATATATGACAATGAAGAGCTTTTAGAGAGGTATCAAATCATGATTCCCGTCGTGGAGATTGACGGAAAACAGGCGGAATGCGGTGTCATTCACAAAGATGCCATAATAAACTATATAAAGAATGCAGTTAAGAGTTGAATAAGTTTCTATCTCCTGTTACAATAATACACGTAGCAGGGATTATTTTTTTAACCTATGTGGGACACAAAATGTCACTACGGGACATAAAATGACCACGAAGGTGATGAACCAATGTAGTGAGGAGAAATGATATGCGCTCATGGATTCAGAATACGAAAAAATTATTACCCGATCTGCTACCTGTTATGCAAACGAGAATGCAAATTCTTCAGTACATTCGTCTCATGCAGCCGATTGGAAGAAGAAACTTATCTGCAAGTCTTGGTATGACAGAACGAGTACTGCGAAGTGAAGTGCAAGTTTTGAAAGAACAAAACTTAGTTCACGTCGCTTCTTCTGGGATGACTTTAACAGAAGAAGGAACAGCTTTGGTTCTTGCTTTGGAAGACTTTATGAAAGAAATTTCCGGGTTAAAGGTTTTAGAAAAACAACTTAAGGAAACATTAGACTTGGATGAAGTTTTCGTTGTCCCTGGTGATAGTGATGATTCACCTTGGGTCAAACTGGAGATGGGCCGTGCTTGTGTAACTTGTATAAAAGACCGTCTGACAGCGAATAATATCGTTGCTGTGGCTGGAGGAACAACGCTAGCTGCTGTTGCGGACATGATGCAACTGGATTGCAAGGATTTACATATGCTATTTGTCCCAGCACGTGGTGGAATTGGAGAAGGTGTCGAATTAGAGGCCAATACTATTTGTGCAAAAATGGCACAGAATACGATGAGTAATTACCGCTTATTGTATGTTCCAGACCATGTTAGCAGCGAAGCATATGCGTCTATTGTTACAGAGCCTTCCGTGAAAGAAGTTCTTGAGTTGATTCGATCTTCCAATATCGTCATTCATGGAATTGGTGATGCATTAACGATGGCACGTCGCAGAAGTACTTCAGAAGCAGATTGGATGAAAATTAAAGCAAGCGAAGCAGTAGGCGAAGCTTTCGGTTATTACTTCAATGAACAAGGTAATGTCGTTCATAAAGTACAAACAGTAGGCATGCAACTAAAAGATTTACATCATGTATCTCACGTTGTTGCAGTTGCTGGAGGTTCTTCAAAAGCAAAAGCAATACAGGCTGTAATTAAACAAGGGCACACTTCCATTCTAATTACAGATGAAGGTGCAGCAAAACAGTTAACAAAGGGTATTACCCTTTAATATAATCCCCCAAGGAGGAAATTCAAATGACTAAAATTGGTATTAATGGATTTGGACGTATCGGACGTAACGTATTCCGCGCAGCTCTTAACAACCCAGAGGTAGAAGTAGTAGCAATCAACGACTTAACAGATGCTAAAACTTTAGCTCACCTTTTAAAATATGACACAGTTCACGGAACTTTAAATGCAGAAGTATCTGCTAACGAAAACAGCATCGTTGTTAACGGTAAAGAAATTAAAGTTATCGCTGAGCGTGACCCAGCTCAATTACCATGGAGCGACTACGGAGTAGAAATCGTAGTAGAATCTACTGGACGTTTCACTAAAAAAGCAGACGCTGAAAAACACTTAGGTGGATCAGTTAAAAAAGTTATCATCTCTGCTCCAGCTTCTGACGAAGATATCACTGTAGTTATGGGTGTTAACCACGAACAATACGATGCAGCTAGCCACAACGTAGTATCTAACGCTTCTTGTACTACAAACTGCTTAGCTCCATTCGCTAAAGTATTAAACGAAAAATTCGGCGTAAAACGCGGAATGATGACAACAATTCACTCTTACACTAACGACCAACAAATCTTAGACTTACCACACAAAGATTTACGTCGTGCTCGTGCAGCAGCTGAAAACATGATTCCAACATCTACTGGTGCAGCTAAAGCTGTAGCATTAGTATTACCAGAACTTAAAGGTAAATTAAACGGTGGCGCAGTACGTGTTCCAACTGCTAACGTTTCTCTTGTTGACTTAGTTGTTGAACTTGACAAAGAAGTAACAGTTGAAGAAGTAAACGCAGCGTTCAAAGCAGCTGCTGAAGGCGAATTAAAAGGTATCCTTGGATACAGCGAAGAGCCATTAGTATCTATCGACTATAACGGATGCACAAACTCTTCTACAATCGATGCATTATCTACAATGGTAATGGAAGGTAACATGGTTAAAGTACTTTCTTGGTACGATAACGAAACTGGTTACTCTAACCGTGTAGTAGACTTAGCAGCATACATGACTTCTAAAGGTCTTTAATTCATAACTTCTTTATAAGTTATCAATGACAAAACGAGGGAGAGGGTTTGTTCCCTCTCCCTTCTTTCGTTTTATAAGCAAATGTGATAAGCTTTTGAATGGGTTTTGTCAATCCTAACTAGTCGGAGGGAAATCCAATGAACAAAAAATCAATTCGTGACGTAGATTTAAAGGGTAAACGTGTATTTTGCCGCGTTGACTTCAACGTACCTATGAAAGAAGGCAAAATTACAGACGAGACTCGTATTCGTGCAGCTCTTCCTACAATTCAATATTTAGTAGAGCAAGGTGCGAAAGTTATTTTAGCGAGCCACTTAGGCCGTCCAAAAGGTCAAGTAGTAGAAGAAATGCGTCTTACTCCAGTAGCAGCACGTTTAGGCGAGCTTCTTGGTAAAGACGTGAAAAAAGCAGACGATGCATTCGGACCTGCTGTACAAGAAATGGTTGCAGCAATGAACGAAGGCGACGTATTAGTTCTTGAAAACGTGCGTTTCTATGCGGGCGAAGAAAAGAACGATGCAGAACTTGCGAAAGAATTTGCAGCTCTTGCTGATATCTTCGTAAACGATGCATTCGGTGCAGCTCACCGTGCTCACGCTTCTACTGCAGGTATTGCAGACTTCTTGCCAGCAGTATCAGGCTTATTAATGGAAAAAGAATTAGAAGTACTAGGAAAAGCACTTTCTAATCCAGATCGTCCATTCACAGCAATCATCGGTGGTGCGAAAGTAAAAGATAAAATCGGTGTAATTCGTCATCTATTAGACAAAGTAGATAACTTAATCATCGGTGGAGGTCTTGCTTACACATTCGTTAAAGCTTTAGGTCATGAAATTGGTCTATCTCTATGTGAAGATGACAAGATTGAACTAGCAAAAGAATTTATGCAACTTGCAAAAGAAAAAGGCGTAAACTTCTACATGCCAGTTGATGTTGTAATCACAGAGGAATTCTCTGAAACTGCGACAACTAAAATCGTTGGTATCGACTCTATTCCTTCAAACTGGGAAGGCGTGGATATCGGACCAAAAACACGTGAAATTTATGCAGATGTAATTAAAAACTCTAAGCTTGTTGTATGGAATGGACCAATGGGTGTATTCGAAATGACTCCATTCTCTCAAGGTACAAAAGCAGTAGGACAAGCATTAGCAGATGCAGAAGGTACATACTCTGTTATCGGCGGTGGTGACTCTGCAGCAGCTGTTGAAAAATTCGGTATGGCTGATAAAATGAGCCACATTTCTACTGGCGGCGGTGCGTCATTAGAATTCATGGAAGGTAAAGAGCTTCCAGGTGTAGTTTGTCTTAACGACAAATAAGTAGCAGCCAAAGAAAAAGGACGGTGCAAAGCATGCGTAAACCAATTATCGCAGGTAACTGGAAAATGAATAAAACTCTATCTGAAGCAGTTAGCTTCGTAGAGGAAGTTAAAGGTCAAATCCCAGCAGCTACAGCTGTTGATGCAGTAGTTTGCTCTCCAGCTCTTTTCCTAGAGCGTCTTGTAGCAGCAACTGAAGGAACTGACTTACAAGTAGGTGCACAAAACATGCACTTCGAAAAAAATGGTGCATTCACTGGCGAAATTAGCCCAGTAGCACTTAGCGACTTAAAAGTAGGTTATGTAGTACTTGGCCACTCTGAGCGTCGTGAAATGTTTGCTGAAACAGACGAATCAGTAAACAAAAAGACTCTTGCAGCATTTGAACATGGTTTAACACCAATCGTTTGCTGTGGTGAAACTTTAGAAGAGCGCGAAAGCGGAAAAACATTTGATCTAGTAGCAGGTCAAGTGACAAAAGCACTTGCAGGTTTAACAGAAGAGCAAGTTAAAGCTACTGTTATCGCATATGAGCCAATTTGGGCTATCGGTACAGGTAAATCTTCTTCTTCTGCAGATGCAAACGAAGTATGTGCGCACATCCGTAAAGTTGTTGCAGAAGCTGTTTCTCCAGCAGCTGCAGAAGCTGTTCGTATTCAATACGGCGGTAGCGTAAAACCAGAAAACATTAAAGAATACATGGCACAATCTGACATCGACGGTGCTTTAGTTGGCGGTGCTAGCTTAGAGCCTGCTTCCTTCTTAGGTCTTCTGGAGGCGGTAAAATGAGAAAGCCAACAGCTTTAATCATTCTTGACGGTTTCGGACTACGTGAAGAAACTTACGGGAATGCTGTAGCACAAGCTAAGAAACCTAATTTTGACGGTTACTGGAACAAGTTCCCTCACACAACGCTTACAGCGTGTGGTGAAGCGGTAGGTCTTCCAGAAGGTCAAATGGGTAACTCTGAGGTTGGTCACTTAAACATTGGTGCTGGCCGCGTAGTATATCAAAGCTTAACACGTGTGAACGTTGCAATTCGTGAAGGTGAGTTCGATAAGAACGAAACATTCCAAAATGCAATTAAAAGCGTAAAAGAAAAAGGTACAGCTCTTCATTTATTCGGTTTACTTTCTGATGGTGGTGTGCACAGTCACATGAACCATATGTTTGCACTACTTCGCTTAGCTGCAAAAGAAGGCGTGGAGAAAGTATACATTCATGCATTCTTAGATGGCCGCGATGTTGGACCGCAAACAGCAAAAGGTTATATCGATGCAACAAATGAAGTAATCAAAGAAACAGGAGTAGGACAATTCGCGACTATCTCCGGTCGTTATTACTCCATGGACCGTGACAAGCGTTGGGATCGCGTTGAAAAATGTTACCGTGCTATGGTGAATGGCGAAGGACCTACTTATAAATCAGCGCATGAGTGTGTAGAAGACTCATATGCGAATGGTATCTATGATGAATTCGTATTGCCGTCTGTAATTGTTAATGAAGATGAAACGCCAGTTGCAACAATCAATGATGATGATGCAGTTATCTTCTATAACTTCCGTCCAGACCGCGCAATTCAAATTGCACGTGTATTTACAAACGAAGACTTCCGTGAGTTCGATCGTGGTGAAAAAGTACCTCACATTCCAGAATTTGTTTGTATGACACACTTTAGTGAAACTGTAGATGGTTACGTGGCATTCAAGCCAATGAACCTTGATAACACATTAGGTGAAGTTGTTGCGCAAGCGGGATTAAAACAACTTCGCATCGCGGAAACTGAAAAGTATCCACACGTTACATTCTTCTTTAGCGGTGGTCGTGAGGCTGAATTCCCAGGAGAAGAGCGTATCTTAATTAACTCACCAAAGGTTGCAACATATGACTTGAAACCTGAAATGAGCATTTACGAAGTAACCGACGCTTTAGTAAATGAAATCGAAAATGATAAACATGATGTTATCATTCTTAACTTTGCAAACTGTGATATGGTTGGCCATTCTGGGATGATGGAACCAACAATTAAAGCAGTAGAAGCAACTGACGAATGTTTAGGAAAAGTTGTAGAAGCGATTCTTGCAAAAGATGGTGTAGCACTTATTACTGCTGACCATGGTAATGCTGATCAGGAATTAACTTCTGACGGACAACCAATGAC
The DNA here is from genome assembly GCF_017498755.1 of Bacillus sp. XF8. NCBI lineage: Bacteria > Bacillati > Bacillota > Bacilli > Caryophanales > Bacillaceae > Bacillus > Bacillus sp. XF8. Next base: position 105,491 of record NZ_JAGDQK010000018.1, read on the forward strand.
AGCTCATACAACGAACCCGGTTCCTTTCATCGTTACAAAAAATGATGTTGAGCTTCGTGAAGGCGGTATTTTAGGAGATATCGCTCCAACAATGCTTACACTTTTAAATGTAGAACAACCGAAAGAAATGACAGGTAAAACAATTATTAAATAATTAAATTGCACATATAAAAGGAGAGAAAATATTATGTCAACAATTATTGATGTTTATGCTCGCGAAGTCCTAGACTCTCGTGGTAACCCAACTGTAGAAGTAGAAGTTTATACAGAAAGCGGCGCATTCGGACGCGCATTAGTACCAAGTGGTGCATCTACTGGTGAATACGAAGCAGTAGAATTACGTGACGGTGACAAATCTCGTTACCTTGGTAAAGGTGTTCTTAAAGCAGTAGATAACGTAAACGAAATTATCGCTCCAGAAATCGTTGGTTTCGACGTAACTGACCAAGCTGGTATCGACCGTGCTATGATCGAATTAGATGGCACTCCAAACAAAGGTAAATTAGGCGCTAACGCTATCCTTGGTGTATCTATGGCAGTAGCTCACGCAGCAGCTGATTTCGTAGGTCTTCCATTATACCGTTACCTTGGTGGATTCAATGCAAAACAATTACCAACTCCAATGATGAACATCATCAACGGTGGTTCTCACGCTGATAACAACGTTGATTTCCAAGAGTTCATGATTTTACCAGTTGGTGCTCCAACATTCAAAGAATCAATCCGTATGGGTGCTGAAGTATTCCATGCATTAAAAGCTGTATTACATGACAAAGGTCTTAACACTGCAGTAGGTGACGAAGGTGGATTCGCTCCAAACCTTGGTTCTAACCGTGAAGCATTAGAAGTAATCATCGAAGCTATCGAAAAAGCTGGTTACAAAGCTGGCGAGAACGTATTCTTAGGAATGGACGTTGCGTCTTCTGAGTTCTACAACAAAGAAACTGGTAAATATGAGCTTGCAGGTGAAGGCCGTAGCTTAACTTCTGCAGAAATGGTTGATTTCTACGAAGGTCTTTGCAATGACTTCCCAATCATCTCTATCGAAGATGGTTTAGACGAAAACGACTGGGATGGCCACAAATTATTAACTGACCGTCTTGGCAAAAAAGTTCAATTAGTTGGTGACGACTTATTCGTAACTAACACTCAAAAACTTGCTGAAGGTATCGAAAAAGGTATCTCTAACTCAATCTTAATTAAAGTTAACCAAATTGGTACTTTAACTGAGACTTTCGAAGCAATCGAAATGGCTAAACGTGCTGGTTACACAGCAGTTGTATCTCACCGTTCTGGTGAAACTGAAGATGCTACAATCGCTGACATCGCAGTTGCAACTAACGCTGGCCAAATCAAAACTGGTTCTATGAGCCGTACTGACCGTATTGCTAAGTACAACCAATTATTACGCATCGAAGACGAACTAGGCGAAATCGCTGTTTACGATGGTTTAAAATCTTTCTACAACCTAAAAAAATAATTGTAGAAAATAAAAGCAGACCGTGAGAAATCACGGTCTGTTTTTTTGATTAAAATTCCTCATCTGTCATAATCGTCATAAAGTGTTTAAAGAATTGGTTATAATTAAAGTCAATTGCAATTCGCTGCGAAGGCCAGTCGATGAAAGGTTTGGAACCAGCCAATGAGCGGAAATCCGCAATGCTTTGTCCGCGAGCGACCCATTCACTCATGACACAAATGGGGGATTTATCATAGTAGGTAAACATGGAATCGTCAAGAAGTGCCATAATAGGCATAGTGTCATGAAAAGGACAACCTTTTAATTGTGGCAATGTTTTTTGATAGTACCCATAATAGTAGTGATTGAATAGAGGTTTGAAGAGAGGTGCTTTTCCTTTTGCATCAATGTATTCGGCCATTTCAGGAGTAACGATAGAGTATTGTGTAACGTTCAGTGGATATATAGACATGTTAGGAATAGATCGCAATACAATATTGGCAGCGACAGGATCACCATAAAAGTTTGCTTCAGATACAGGGGTTACATTACCCGGGTGCAAAAAAGCACCGCCCATTACATAGTAAGATTTGATTTGTTTCATTAAATTTTTATATGAAATACATAAGATTGCAAGTGATGTTAGGCGACCTAAACTTACAATAATTAATTCCTCTTTATGCTTCTTAATAACATCTATAACTTCAAAAAAATTCTCTAATTGTCCATCTGGAAGAGATTCATTCGGTACAAGAGGACCTAATCCATGTGTACCATGAACATCAGTAAAGAAATCAGCACTACCGTTAGTAAGAGGTCTTTCAGCACCACTAAATATTTTAATATTTGTATCTCCTACCTTGTTTTGGAGGAACAAGGTATTTTCCACCGCCATTTTTTTAGGAACATTTCCATAATCCGCAACAATGCCAACGATTTCGATTTCCTTTGCAAAGTATGCGAGTATGAGAGCGATTGTATCATCAATGCCAGGATCAGCAAAAATCAAAACCTTTTTGGTCATATGTTCACCACCCGTAGCTTTAATAAAATGAAAATGATATTCGTGCTGCGTAGTTGAAAATATATGTCATTCTAGTAAGGATAGAATCGTTTTAATCAAGGACAATAAGCTTTACATCTTTTTGATAGAAGGTTTATTTTATCAAAATAACAACATTAAAATTCAGAAAATAAAAACTTTTAGGATTAGGTCAATGTTTTTGACGTAAATTCCGCTCGAAAATGCAGTCATATCAAGGGTGTAAGCGTATAACATATGTCATTTTTGTTGTCAAGTTGATAAATTGCAGGTTTTTACAATTTATACTATGATAAGAATAGAAAACAGAAGATCGTATAAACATGAGGGATGATGAACATGAAGTTTACAAAGATTATTGTCCAAGTTGCAGCTCTTTACGTGTTTTACATGATTGGAACATGGGTGCAAGAAATGTTAGACATTCCAATTCCAGGAAGTTTGATTGGGATGTTTCTATTACTTGTTTTACTAGGCCTTAAGGTTCTTCCTGTGAAATGGTTTGATTTAGGAGCAGAAACACTCGTTGCTATTATGCCGTTTTTATTAATTCCGCCAACGATTGGCTTAATGAATTACGGTGCTTTTTTTATGAGTAAAGGAATTTCTCTTTTCATTACGATTGTAGCGAGTACATTTTTAATTATTATCGTCGCAGGGCATACAGGACAATATCTTGCGAATAGAAAGGAAAAAGAAACGCGATGAGCCAAATATTAATCGGAATTGGTTGGGTTATTCTTACAGTGTTATTATATCAATTATCTAAAAAGATTTATAAAGTATTGCCAACGCCATTTACCATTCCAATGCTTGTAGCAACAGCATTAATGATTGTCTTATTACTTGTGCTGGATATACCATATCAACAATACATGGAAAGTGGTGGTGGCTGGATTTCAAAACTGCTTGGGCCAGGTGTTGTAGCATTTGCAATTCCGCTTTATAAACAGCGTCACGTACTGCAAAAATATGTTGTACCGATTGCTGGTGGTGTATTAGTTGGAACAACAGTTGCGATTGCAAGTGACCTAGTGATTGCAACACTTATGGGAACAGATAAAAGCTTAATTTTATCTTCTTTACCAAAATCAGTAACAATGCCAGTTGCAATGAGTGTATCAGAGCAAGTTGGCGGTGTTCCATCATTAACAGCGGCATTCGTTGTTGTAGCTGGGATTACAGGGACTATTACAGGACCAATTTTATTAAAATGGAGCCGCGTTACAAACTCTGTTGGTAAAGGAATCGGTTTTGGATGTGCATCTCATATTATGGGTGTAATGAGAGCGATGAAAAACAATGAACATGAAGGTGTTATTGGGTCGGTAACAATGACATTAACAGCGATATTAACTTGTCTGCTGGGACCGTTATTTGCAATGATGTTTATGTAATAGATGAAAGCGAGAGCGATAGGAACAGCTCTCGCTTTTCTATAGAATTTATGCTAACATTTAAACTAACCGAATCTATGTAGGAGGTACGCCAGGTGCATACGTTATTATCAGTTTTACTTATTATTGTATCGATTTTAATGATTGTTTTAGTACTTATGCAGTCTAGCAATAGCTCAGGCCTGTCAGGTGCCATTTCAGGCGGTGCAGAACAATTATTTGGTAAGCAAAAAGCACGCGGAATTGAAGCGGTATTAAGCCGTATTACTGTGGTTCTAGCTGTACTATTTTTCGCACTAACAATTGGTGTTACGTACTTGAACTTATAGTAAAGGCTTTGCTTTTAAAAGATATGGAAAAAGAAGAAGCGTTAGCGGATTCGTGCTAATGGTTCTTCTTTTTTTGTGCTCATTTGTATTTCATTATTCGAAAAAAGTTTCTAATTAGATTATGGAAATGGAACTATGGTAAACTAAGGATAGAAACAATACGACTAGATTACAGAAGAGAAAGAGGAGAAGAAGATGATGAAATTAGCATCTCCGAAACCATTTACATTTGAAGGTGGAGACCGCGCTGTTTTATTATTACACGGATTCACAGGGAACTCAGCTGATGTACGTATGCTTGGGCGTTTTTTAGAGAAAAAAGGCTATACTTGCCACGCCCCAATTTATAAAGGTCATGGTGTACCACCAGAGCAACTTGTTCATACAGGTCCTGAAGATTGGTGGAAAGATGTTATGGCTGCTTATCAACACTTGAAAGATCAAGGATATGAGAAAATTGCGGCTGTTGGATTATCACTTGGCGGTGTATTCTCATTAAAACTTGCCTACACACTGCCAATTTTAGGTGTTGTCCCAATGTGTGCCCCAATGTACATTAAAAGTGAAGAAATAATGTACCAAGGCATATTAGCATATGCACGTGAATATAAAAAACGTGAGCAGAAATCACCAGAGCAAATTGCAGAAGAAATGATGGAATTTAAAAAGACACCAATGAATACGTTAAAAGCATTACAAGACTTAATTCGTGATGTACGAAACAATATCGACATGATTTATGCACCAACATTTGTTGTACAAGCACGTCATGATGAAATGATTAATACAGACAGTGCAAACATTATCTATAACGGTGTAGAATCCACTTTAAAGGATATTAAGTGGTATGAAGATTCTACGCATGTCATTACGCTTGATAAACAACGTGATGAGCTACACGAAGATGTATATAACTTCTTGGAGCAACTAGATTGGTAAGATCTAGTTGCCTCTTTTTTTCATGGGGGCATTAAAATCATTCTTTTTAGGTGGGAAGAGAGGATCCGCCCATGGATAGAAGCGGTCAGTGCCTTTTTTAGCCCCATGCCATGTTAGAACAGAAGGAGAAAACGAGTGGAGATCTTCTTTTATTTTCAAAGCCGTGACTTAGATGATGGGGAATCAAAATGAATTTATATAGAAATAAACTTTTAAGATGAGAATTTTACTGCACATAAGTAGCAGAATAAATGGTGAAAAACGAGTGTTTATAGAAGTTTCACTTTATACATCGCTCATCTTTCGGATACACTAGATAATATGAGGGTTCAAAGGAGGTATTTTTGCTTGGAAGAAATCATTCAAGAACATATTGATAAGTTATTATTGTTTATGAAAGAAGAAGCGTATAAGCCGCTAACGATACAAGAATTAGAAGAGGCCTTTGGTATTGTGGATTCCGCTGGCTTTAAAGATTTTGTAAAGGCACTAGTTATGATGGAAGAGAAAGGACTTGTTGTTCGAACACGTAGCAATCGCTATGGCCTTCCAGAAAAGATGAATTTAGTGCGCGGTAAATTAATTGGGCATGCACGTGGTTTTGCTTTTGTGGTCCCAGAAGAGAAGAAAACAGGGGACGACGATATTTTTATTCCACCTACAGAATTAAATGGTGCACTTCATGGCGATACAGTATTAGCGCGTATTAGCTCGCAATCTAGTGGGTCACGCCAAGAAGGTACAATCATTCGTATTGTAGAACGTGGTACGAAGGAATTAGTTGGTACATATACAGAGTCAAAGAATTTCGGGTTTGTACTTCCAGATAATAAGCGCTGGACAAGTGACATTTTTATCCCGAAAAGTGCATCTATGGGTGCGGTAGAAGGGCATAAAGTTGTTGTGAAAATTACAAGCTATCCGCAGGATCGTTTAAGTGCGGAAGGTGAAGTTATTCAAATTCTTGGTCATAAAAATGACCCAGGTGTAGATATCCTATCTGTTATTCACAAACACCATTTACCATTAGCATTCCCAGAAGATGTGATGGAACATGCTAACAGTGTACCAGAAACGATTTCAGAAGAAGATTTAAAAGACCGTCGTGATTTGCGCGATCAAATGATCGTTACAATTGACGGTGCAGATGCGAAAGATTTAGATGATGCGGTTACAGTAACAAAACTTGAGAACGGTAACTATAAACTTGGCGTTCATATCGCGGATGTCAGTCATTATGTCCATGAAGGATCTCCAATTGATGTTGAAGCTGCGGAGAGAGCAACGAGTGTGTATCTTGTTGACCGTGTAATTCCGATGATTCCACATCGTCTATCTAACGGAATTTGTTCATTAAATCCGAAAGTGGATCGTTTAACGCTATCTTGTGAAATGGAAATTAACCCTCTTGGTGATGTTGTTAGCCATGAAATTTTCCAAAGTGTTATTAAAACAACAGAGCGTATGACGTACGCTGATGTAAGAAGCATTTTAGAAGATGAAGACGAGGAGTTAATTGAACGTTACGAGCCACTTGTACCAATGTTCAAGGAGATGGCTCAACTAGCGCAAATCTTACGTGAAAAACGTATGAGACGCGGTGCAATTGACTTTGATTTTAAAGAAGCGAAAGTGTTAGTAGATGAAGAAGGCAAACCAACAGATGTTGTCATGCGTGATCGTTCTGTCTCAGAAAAGCTAATTGAAGAGTTCATGCTTGTTGCCAACGAAACAGTAGCGGAGCATTTCCACTGGATGAACGTACCGTTTATGTACCGTGTCCATGAAGATCCGAAAGAAGACAAATTAGAGCGTTTCTTCGAATTTGTTACAAACTTCGGTTATGCGGTAAAAGGACGTGCAAATGAAGTGCATCCTCGTGCACTGCAACAAATTCTTGAAATGGTTCAAGGACAACCTGAAGAAATCGTGATTTCAACTGTTATGCTTCGTTCGATGAAACAGGCTCGTTACGATGCAGATAGCTTAGGTCACTTCGGTCTATCAACAGAATTCTATACGCATTTCACATCACCAATTCGTCGTTATCCAGATACGATTGTTCACCGATTAATTCGTGAATATATCATTAACGGTAAAATCGATAACGAAACACAAGCAAAATGGCGTGAGAAGTTACCGGAGATCGCAGAGCATTCTTCTAACATGGAACGCCGCGCTGTTGAAGCAGAACGCGAAACAGATGAACTGAAAAAAGCAGAATATATGCTTGATAAGATTGGTGAAGAGTACGATGGTATGATTAGCTCTGTCACAAACTTTGGTTTATTCGTAGAGCTTCCAAATACAATTGAAGGCCTTGTTCACGTTAGTTATTTAACGGATGATTACTACCGTTATGACGAACAGCACTTTGCGATGATTGGAGAACGTACAGGCAACGTCTTCCGCATCGGTGATGAAATTACAATTCGCGTTATTAATGTAAACAAAGATGAGCGCGCGATTGATTTTGAAATCGTCGGTATGAAAGGTACTCCAAGACGTAAATTCAAAGATCGTCCAGTTGTTATTGAACAGCCAAAAGGCGGTAGAAAGAGACGCAGTGGTCGCGGCGAACGTAATAATGAGCGTGGTAGCGCACGTGGCAATGAACGCGGTAGTGGACGCAAACATGAACGTGGTGGGCAAGGAAAAGGATCATCTGGTCGTCCGGGACAAAAAGATGGCAATGGTAAAAAGAAAAAGCCATTCTTTGAAAATGTTCCAGGATTTAAGAAGAAAAAGAAGAAGCGTAAGTAAGAGAGGGGTGGCTTTGCTTATATACTGAGCGAGCCACTTCCGCTTTTTTTATAGGATCCAGCTTCAGTGGCTAGAATCTTCGGTCGTTTCGCTCCCTCGGACGAAGCAAAAAGCGCTTCTCTGTCGGGAGCTCCAACGCCCTAAGATTCTGAGCGAGCCACTTCCGCTTTTCTTAAGGATCCAGCTCCAGTGGCTAGAATGTTCGGCGGCTTCGCTTCTTCCCTAGAGGCAAAGAGCGCCTCTAAGTCAGAAGCTCCATCCTCCTCACATTCTGAGCGAGCCACTTCCGCTTTTCAGTAACATTTGTTACAATAGTAAAAATAGAGGAGGGACATACAATGCCAAAAGGTAGCGGTAAGGTTATTGCACAAAATAAAAAAGCATTTCATGATTATTTCATCGACGAAACATACGAAGCAGGGCTTGTCCTTCAAGGAACGGAAATTAAGTCTATTCGCGCTGGACGCGTTAACTTAAAAGATGCTTTCGCACGTGTACATAATGGTGAAGTTTGGGTACATAATATGCATATTAGTCCGTACGAGCAAGGAAATCGTTTCAATCATGATCCACTTCGTACAAGAAAATTACTTCTTCATAAGAAGGAAATCCAAAAGCTAATCGGTTATTCAAAAGAGACAGGGTATACACTTGTACCTGTGAAAATCTATTTGAAAAATGGATTTGCGAAAATGGCACTTGGTTTAGCAAGAGGTAAGAAACAATATGATAAGCGTCATGATTTAAAAGAGAAAGAAGCAAAACGTGAAATTGCACGCGCGTTCCGTGATCGTCAAAAGATGTAATACAGAAATTTACATTTGTAAAATGTCGAACGTATGATATAATAATTCATGTAAGGCCAGTGAACATTGAAAAACAGCTCATTAAGTAGCTATCACGAATATACTTCGTATGCTCCATTTCTTATATGGGGACGTTACGGATTCGACAGGGGTAGTTTGAGCTTAAGTTGCGAGTCGAGGGGATCGGCCTCGTTAAAACGTCAAAGCCAATAACTGGCAAACAACAAAACAACTTCGCTTTAGCTGCTTAATACAGCTTAGCGGTTCCTCCCTCCATCGTCCATGTGGTAGGGTAAGGGACTCAAATTAAGTGGACTACGCCGGAGTTCGCCGTCTGAGGACGAAGGAAGAGAACAATCAGACTAGCAACTTGGAAGCCTGTCGATAGGCTGAAGAGTTTGCGAAATGCCAATATATCGACTATGCTCGTAGAAGCTTAAGTGCCAATATCTTTGGACGTGGGTTCGACTCCCACCGTCTCCACCAATACATATTTGGTGGTTTTTTTATTTTTGTGTAAAAAGAAGCATAAGATGGCCGTTTTGGCCAACTTATGCTTCTTTTAGTTTGCGGTCAACTTATGCTTCTTTGAAATAAAGTCATGACGTTTGTAAAAAAGTTGTGATGTTTCACCTCATTTGGTTATGATTATCATAGAGGGGTGTCCAAAAAAGAACATCTGAAATTGAAAAGTGATTAAATCTCTAGTTAAAAAGAATATTATCTCGACCATTCGAGCTGAACAATTGAATTCTATTTAGAAACAAAGAGAAAAAATTATTTACTATAAAATTTATTAGAAATTTATTTTTATATCGTATCCTTTCAATATAACTTGAAAGGAGAACCCTATGAGAAAATTATTTAAAGTATTAAAGATTATATTTATTATGTTTATTGCGGCTATCTTACTTATATTAGTATCTGTTTTTATATACCATAACTATCAATTAAGTAAGGAATCAGATCTTATTAAAAGTAAGGGAACAATCGTTAAGATTAATAATAAAAAAATGAATGTTTATAGTGAGGGAAACGGTAAGGATACATATGTATTTATGGCTGGCTCTGGGATTGCTGCTCCTGTTTATGAAATGAAAGGAGTATATAGTAAGTTTTCAAAAGAAAATAAGATTGCTGTAGTAGAAAGAGCTGGTTATGGGAACAGTGATGTTTTTAACGATGGAAGGGATATTGATAAAATATTAGAACAAACGAGAGAAGCACTCATTAAAAGTGGCAATAAACCTCCTTATATTTTAGTTCCGCATTCAATATCGGGAATAGAGGCTATTTATTGGGCACAAAAATATCCGGAGGAAATCAGGGGAATTATTGCGTTAGATATTGGTTTACCTCAGCAGTATGTGAAATATAAAAGCGAAGTGGATAAGTCAACATTAAAAATAAGAGGAATGAATATTTTAACGAAAATGGGCATTCATCGACTTCTACCTTCTACTACTTATAATCCTGAAGTGATTCGACAATCTTTTTTAACTAAACATGAAAAAGAAATTTATAAAGCAATATCGTATAAACAGTTTTTTAATGTTGATATGAAACAAGAGCTCTTACATTCTTACGAAAACAGTAAAAAATCCGTTAACCTTCCGATACCAAAAGAAACACCTATATTATTTTTAGATGCAGTTGCTGATCAAAATAAAAACTCGAAATATACAAAACAACATTACAAAGATTATAAAGAATTTGCAGAACAACTTGAAATAGCAGATGTTATAAAATTGAGGGGGACACACAGCATTTATTTATACCAGGCTGATGAAATATATAAGCTTTCTAAGGAATTTATCAATAAAAAAGTGAAATGAAGGTTTGCATGATGAAGGGATATCATATTTTAATAGTTGAAGACGATGTGATGATTGGTGATCTGTTGCAAAAAATTTTGCAGCGCGAAGGATACAATGTAATTTGGAAAACAGACGGAAAAGAAGTGTTTGGAATCATCCATAAAATGGATTTAGTTATCATGGATGTGATGTTACCAGGTAAAGATGGCTATCAAATAACAAAGAAAATAAAAAATCTAGGATTAAATATTCCAATTATTTTTCTATCCGCCCGAAGTGATATGGACAGCAAACTCCAAGGTTTGACAATCGGGGAGGATTATATGATAAAGCCTTTTGATCCTAGAGAGTTGTTACTAAGGATGCAGAAAATGTTAGATAATCAATATGGTACTTTTACGCAAATCAAACACTTATATATTGATGCTGAGCATAAAAAAGTTTTTAATAATAACTTGCATAATGAAGTTGTCTTTACTGCGATTGAGCGTAAAATATTCTTCTATTTATATGAAAATAGGAATCGTATTTTAACGAAAGGACATTTCTTTGATTATTTATGGCAATTCGAAGATAGAGATCAAAATATCTTGAATGTGCACATAAAAAAAATAAGAACAAAAATTAATGATAAAACGGGTGAAATTATCCAAAATATATATGGAGAAGGGTATAGATTAAATACCTATATAAAGAAATGAAATTAAAGAAAAAATATCAGTTAGTGTTATTTTCTGCTGCTATAAGCGTACCATTTTTATTACTGTTGATTAGTATCTTTATGTCAATAATTTATAATAGTGCCTTTAAGGCGGAAAATAATGACATTCCTTTTCATGAGTCTTTTGCGTATCCTACGATGCTAGTTGTATTTTTTTTATCAATATTGTTATTAGCCTTTTTATTTTCAAAATCGATTAACTCACTATTAAATAAAATAGATATATTAAATAAAACCATTCGAAATTTAGCTAGTGATAAAAAGATTCCGAATAAATTAGACGTTAAAAGTGATGATGAAATAGGAGGACTAATCAGGTCAGTAAATTTATTAATTGAAAGAACTACATATCGAGAATTAGAACTTAAACAGCAAGAGGAAATGAAGAAGGAACTTTTAAATAAATTAAGACATGATATTAATACGCCTTTAACAGCTGTCAGGTTACAATTATTTTACTTAGAAGGTCAATATAATAATGACCAAGCACCAATATTAGAATCGTTATATCAACAAATACAGTATATTGCTGAATTAACCAGTGAGTTAAATTTACAATCCACTAATACATTAGAGAATTCTTATATTTTAAATCACGAGGTGAATATACATGATTTATTAGAAGCTATGGTTAAAAAGTGGGATTATTTGTATAGTATTCATGATATTGAATTAATATATAATCCACTAAATAAAGACTTGATATGGATTAGTAACGATTTATGGATTCAAAGGTTATTTGATAACATTTTTCAGAATACGTTAAAACATTCAAAGGCTAAAAAGCTTGAGATAACCATTGAAAATAGTGTTGTTTCCATTAGGGATAATGGAATTGGTTTTGATACTAATAGTAAAAGTGCGGGGCTTGGATTAAAAATAATTGAAGATATATCTAGAATGCTCAATGTAAAATATATTCTACAATCGAATAACAAAGGGACTTTATTTTATTTTACCAAAAACGAAAATGATATATAAAGCTCATTTTATACTGTTTTGTGAAATTCACGGTCAGCTTATGGGTTAATAATTAACTCACGGCCAATTTATACTTCCCATTCTGTTGAAGAATTAGATAATTATCTGCAAAAATAAGTGTTTTATGGCCAACTTATGCTTCTAACTGCGGCCAACTTATAGGTAAAGTGACATTGATGTGATTTGAACCATAAGTTTGCCACTTTGGCAAGGTTATGGTTCTTTTTGTTTGTGGCAAAGTTATGGTTCTTAAGGTTCATATGATGATTAAAACGTTGTTTTAATCATCATATTATTGACCTGTTCCTGATGCAATCCCAGCTTCTTTTGCAATTTGGTTAGTAGTGGTTTTTTTAAATAATTTTTCTGCTGCATTTATCAATTACCGATACAATCCCCACTATTCCTCTTTCAATCAAACGTTTTTAAATCCTTCGGTAAGCCTTCTCATTAATGAGTTTTAGCGCAAAACTAATATAAAAATGGTCGATTCTTCACTCAACGTGACAAAAATGTCACTTTAGATGTTGTTACATCTATGGTTGGTGGGCAAATTAGTCGGTATAGTATGGTGGTGAAGGAGGACAAAACAATGGCTAAAATTATACAAACAAAGAACTTATCGAAATCTTATGGAAAGACACAAGTCTTAAAAAATATTGATATGACAATTGAACAAGGGGAATCCACCGCGATTATGGGGCCTTCTGGCTCTGGGAAAACGACATTAATGAACACCCTCTCAACGATCGACACCTTTAATGGCGGGGATGTTTGGATTGAGGGAAAATCGCTGTTAGATATGAAAAAGAAAGCCTTACGAGAATTCCGTCAAAAACGAATGGGATTTATTTTTCAAGATTACAACTTACTGGATACTTTAACTGTGAAAGAAAATATCTTGCTGCCGCTCTCGTTACAAAAAACACCTGTCGCGGAAATGGAGCAGCGATTAGCAAAATTAATTGAAGCGTTAAATATTGAATCGATCTTACATCATTATCCGTTTGAAATTTCCGGTGGCCAAAAGCAACGCACGGCTGCAGCGCGGGCGATCATTACCAATCCAGCGATTGTGTTTGCCGATGAGCCGACGGGTGCACTTGATTCAAGGTCTGCTACTCAGCTGCTGGAACAAATTCAATTGCTCAATAAAACATTTAAGACAACGGTTCTGATGATTACCCACGATCCATATGCAGCGAGCTATTGTCAGCGTGTGATTTTTCTCCGTGACGGAAAAATCGTCAATGAATTGTTTAAAGGAGAACAATCAGAAAAAGAATTCTTTGACCGAATCCTGACGATTCAAAGTGCAATAGGGGGCGACCGACGATGAGTTTGCTCGATTTATCATGGCGCAATATGAAACGAAATTTTCGACTGTATTCGATCTATTTTATTTCCATGCTTGTCGGGGTTGTCATTTACTTTACCTTTGCCGGTTTAATGTTTAACGAGGACGTAGTTGCAGCAATTCAAAATAAAGAAAACTACGAAACGAGTATTTCCATTGCCTCAATTATCGTCTTTTTGTTTATTGTATTCTTTATTTTGTACGCTAACTCATTTTTTATGAAGCAGCGAAAAAAAGAATTTGGCATGTATTTACTTTACGGGATGAAAGAAAGACAAGTTGCCACAATGGTCTTTTTTGAAACGTTATTTCTAAGCGCCATCTCTGTATTCAGCGGTATATTAATCGGTGGATTACTATCTAAATTTTTCGGTATGGTATTAATGAATTTAATGCACTACAATGACGACATTTCTTTTGCTTTTCCACTTGAAGCAATTGTCTCAACTGTTCTGTTATTCGCTTTATTAATCGGCATTATTACGATTCAAAGTTATTTTAACGTCCGTCGTGTGCAGTTAGTTGAATTGTTTCATGCAAAAGAAAAAATGGACAAACCGCTTAAATTTTCCATGCCTTTGGCGATATTGTCCATCATATTGATTGTAACGTCCTACTACACGATTACCATGGCAGGAGATACAGACATATGGAAAGATTATTTTAAAGAAACATTAATTGCTACAACAGTGGCATTGATTGTCGGAACGTATTTATTTTTCCGCCAGTTTTCCGGTTGGATTTTACAAAAAATGAGTCAAAGTAAAAATTACTTTAATGATGACAAAATGTTATGGATTTCCTCCCTTCGTTTTTCTATTCGAGGAAATACAGTAAACTTTACGTTTAATTCACTGCTTAGTGCTATTATCATCTTTACAGTTGGATTTATTGCTGTAGATTACGCCGTGAAAGGTGACGTTGTAAAAAAAGAATATCCAAACCATATTGCCTTTTCGACGCAAGATGATGAAACACAAAAACAAATTGAACAAATTATAAATGACTCACATCCAATTATTGGTCATGAAACAATTACGGGAATTCAAACAGAAAAAATCCAAAATAGAAAAACGTTTTTTAGCTATCCCGAATATTACACAGAGGAGTTTTACCTTTTCCCTGAGTCACAATTAAATGCGATTGTTGATTTACGTGGAGTTGGTGAAAAAGTAGATTTAGAAGGGGAAGAAGCAATTGTTTTAACAAGAGGAGTGGATGAACCGACAAAATATAAAAGTCCTCAGTCTGAAATTACCGTTTTAGAAGACAATACATTTCGTGTAGTCGAAAAAATACGCTACCCGTTGTTAAGTGTCCCAACGAGTCCTGGTGGAGATGATTCCGGTCTTCAACCTTCTGTACTCGTTATTTCAGACGAAGCTTTTGAGCACTTAAAAGAAAATTATACCCTTTCTTCCTATGAAATATATCAAATCGAAGATCCGAAAATATCTAATGACGTATCACGAAAAATATACGATATCGTTATGAAAACAGAAGGAGCCTATTATTCAGCCTATGTAGATCAGTATTCCACTAATACTGAGTCGTCATCTTTAATATTGTTCTCCGTTGCGTTTTTTGCAGTCATTGCATTGTTTGCTTTAGGAAGTGTTATTTACTTTAAACAGCTACGTGAAGCTACAGAAGAGCGAGAACACTACGCAATTTTACGAAAAATTGGTGTTGGCGACAAAGAAATAAAAAAGATTATTCGGAAACAATTGCTGTTCGTATTTTTACCGCCACTAATACTTGGATTGGTACACAGTTGGTATCTTTTATACTACACAGTCATCCTAATAGTAAAAGATTTACCTTCCTTAACGACGGTTATTTTTTCTGTCATGGGATTGTATGTGTTAACGTATCTAATCTTTTACGTATCATCAACATCTATTTACTACAAAATTATCAGCGAAAAAAATACACGGTGAGTTATTTTACTCATCGTGTATTTTTTGTAGTATTAAATACGGATCGCTATCTAGCGGGAAGTGAATAATAAATTGGGTGAACTCCCCCACTTCCGACGTACAACTAATGTAATGTCCTAATTTGTTACTTAACTGTTGGGCTAAATATAACCCCATTCCCGTTGACTTCGTATACGTCCGTCCAGTTTCTCCAGTAAAACCTCGATTGTAAATTCGCGGCAAATCTTTTTGACTAATGCCAATTCCATTGTCTCGAATAATAAGTTGTTTTTCTTGCGGGGTTTCGAATACTGAAATGGTAATCTCCCCGCCACGTTCTGTATATTTTAAACTATTCGTCAATAACTGATTAACGATAAACTGCAACCATTTAGGATCACTTTGAACCTCCAGTGAATCTGCCTGCATGTCAATGCGGATTTTTTTTGAAAAAAAGGTTTTCGAATGAGCCTTAACGATCTCTTTCGAAATCTGGATAATGTCACAATTTTGAATATCATAATCCTGGTTAAAGCTATCGAGCTTGGCGTAATAGAGAGCTTGATCGACGTAATTTTCAATCTTCGTGATCTCTTCCCTTAAACTACCCGCGTCCATATCGGTTTGCTGCAGTAAGCGAAGAACCGCAATCGGTGTTTTTATTTCGTGAAACCAGGAGACGATAAAATCATAATGCTCATTCTGTCTGTCTTGAATCTGATTCATTTCACGGATATGCTGTTTTTTCAGCTCATCGACGTGCTGCTGGGCAAATTCTCCTTCCAGTGACAAACTGTCATAATCCTCACCTTTTTTCATTTGTCGGATGACACGTACATTTTGCTGGTAGCGAAATAATAAAAATCCGAGTAACACAATCGAAGATAGGGCGAAGGCGTAGAAGAATGTCCCCCATGCCCAGCCGCCATTGCTATCGGTAAAAAATACCGCGGCTGAGATCAGGAAACTAGCTAAATACAGGTAAATATAAGGCTTTTCATGGGTTAGATAGCGCAGGAAGGTCATTCGATCAAATACCCCATTCCTTTTCGGGTGACAATGAACTCCTCCAGTCCAAGCGCAGCGATTCTCCTACGCATCCGGTTCACGTTCACGGTCAGTGTGTTATCATCGACGAACTGTTCTTCATTCCATAGTGCCTGCATTAAGTCCTCGCGCGAAACAATTTTCCCGATATTCCGCATCATCAATTGTAAAAGGATGAATTCATTCCGGCTTAACTCAGTGCTTTGTCCTTTATATTCAATTGTTGAATTGGTTACATTTAATTTCAAGCTCCGATGGATGAATCTGATGTTTTCATCTTCCTGATAGGTATATTTCCGGCGGATGAGCGCACTGATTTTCGCGACAAGGATATCCAAATCAAATGGCTTCTGGATAAAATCATCTCCACCCATATTAATCGCCATAATGATATCCATATTCTGATTTCTGGATGAAAGGAATATAATCGGTACCTTGGAAAGCGAGCGTATTTGCTGGCACCAGTAGTATCCATCAAAAACAGGAAGATTGATATCTAATAGAACGAGGTGTGGGTCTGTCTGCTCAAATTCCGTTAGCACCTGGTCAAATTGGGTCGCTTCCACCACATCATATTGCCACTTTTTTAACGTATCAGCGACAATCCGTCTAATTTTTTCATCGTCTTCAATCATCATTATTCTATACATAAAATCCCTCATCATAGTAAAAATGGTCACTATATTTATTTTAGCACAATCTTTGGGAGGTTTTTAAGCTAGGACTGCCTGCCATGAGGTTTTATATTGGGAACCTCCCCAAGATTAACCAAGGAGTAGCAAGCACAATTAAAACAGAATTACGCTCTTTCTTTGTGTATAAAAGCGCAACCAACATGCAGTAAAAAAATTTACCGCAATAGGTCGCTTTAATAGAGTAACGAAAAGAACCCAATTTCTCTATTTTAAAACAGAGAAATTGGGCTTTCAGTATTGAAATTTCCTTAATGTTGTAAATCCGCATTTTCCTGAAACTCCCCCTTAAAGCATTATTAGTATAAATTTGATCGGTATTAGTCGACACTTTATGATATAAAAATTAAGTTTAGGTCAAAATATGGTTTATTTCTTTTGGAATAATACCTAATTCTCAACTGATATTAGGACATTTTATGATTTAATACATGGTTAAAATATGATTTAACTTACATTGTGATTTGAACCATAAGTTTACCTAACTGGTAAGTTTATGGTTCTTTTTGTTTGTGGAAAAGTAATCGTTCTTAAAAATGAAGAGGATAGAGGATACGATTGCTGAGTGCTGTAATGTCTTTGTGTGAAAAAAATCAAAAAGTGACAATGAGACAAAAAAATAAAACTCCATCTATAAAAATAAAGAAGTTGGTATAGTACCAGCTTCTTTATTTTTATCAAATAGATATTTAATATTTACTGAAGTCCTTTCATGAAGCTTTGAATTTTTGTTGATAGCATAAATAAGGTGATGCTTACTACAATGGATACAGCTCCAATCACTCCAAAGTAAATGATTTCTGTTGCAGGATTATACAGTTTTACAACTTGTGCATTTATGGCTTGTGCGGATGCAGTAGATAGAAACCATAAACTTATTGTTTGTGCCGAAAAAGCAGCTGGTGCTAATTTGGTTGTTATTGATAATCCAGCAGGCGATAAACAAACTTCCCCAATTACGATTAATAAAAAGCTAAGAACTAACCATATAGGGCTTGCTAGAGATTCTGTACCGTTAATAAAAGCAGGTATAATCATAATTAAAAATGATAATCCAGCAAAAAGTAACCCAATCGCGAATTTTTTAGTAGTGGAGAGTTGTTTTGTATTAAGTTTTATCCAAATCCAAGCGAATATTGGAGCTAGTATTACGATAAATATAGGACTTAATGATTGAAACCATGCAGGTTGTATTTCAAATCCAGCAAATTGTCACTGAGTTCGCTGATCTGCATATGTTGCTAAAATAATTGCACCTTGTTCTTGTATAGCCCAAAATATTGCAGCTGAAATAAATAAAGGTATATAAGCAAGAAGGCGAGAACGTTCAACTTTAGTAGTTTTTGGACTGCGATACATATAAATAAAGTAACAAGTAGGAATAATAATTCCTAGGATACTAATTAAAAAAGTAAAACGATTAATAGTTAATATTCCCGTTGGTATTGTGATAGCACATAAAAGTATGATTACACTAATACTAATGCTAAAGTGTTTAACGGTTTTTTTTCTTTCAATATCCGTTAAAGGGTTTGGTACTTGAGTACCAGTTTCTCCAAGAGTCTTTTTTTTCGTAAAAACAAATAGTACTAAACCGATTACCATACCAATTGCTGCGACTCCGAAACCGAGATGGAAGTTATATTGCTGACCTAATGTACCAACAACTAAAGGAGCTATAAGAGCACCTAAATTAATGCCCATATAGAAAATACTAAAACCAGAGTCTCGACGTGTGTCTGATTCACTATATAAATTTCCAACAATGCTAGAGATATTCGGTTTTAATAACCCTGTTCCGAGTATTAAAAATACCATAGAAATAAATAAAGTAATGATACTACCCGGCAATGCCAGAATAAGGTGGCCGATCATAATTAAAACCCCACCCCAAAAGACTGTTTTACTGGCACCAAGTAAACGATCAGAAATCCAACCACCAATAACGCTGGACATGTATAATAATGAACCATAAATTGCCATGATTGAAGTGGCGGTAGCTTGATCAATTCCCAGTCCGCCTTTTGAAATAGAATAATACATATAGTAAAGTAAGATGGCTCTCATTCCATAATAAGAAAACCTCTCCCAAAACTCGGTGAAAAATAAAGTGAATAACCCTTTAGGATGACCAAAAAAACCTGTTTGAGGGATACTCTCGATCATTGTTTGTTTTTCTTTCATATCCATACTGCTTTCTCCTTCGTATATTTATATATTATTTTAGTATAACGTAAATAGTTTTGATTTAAAGTGAAATATTTTAAATGTACCTTTTTTCTAAATTCATCTCCCGCTTGAATTTGGTGGTTTACCCTTTCATATTTGGGGGGAGTATTCGTGTTAGGAAAAGATAGAAATCCTGCTTATGGTGAGACTGGATAGATACTTCTATCAAATGATTAATCAAGATATTTTTCATTTTTCAATTGAAAGGGAATAAATAGAAACGTTTTTGGAACAAGAAATTTATGGGGATTGAACATATTTGTATCATTCACTTGGTATTCTCACTTCCTAAAGAGACAAGTTGAACAATGGCAGTGGAATTCTCTCTAACAGGGGCAGAGTTTATTTGTGGTACCACAGTATGCCATTCCTTTTCATAGGCCGGTCCTATAGTTACTATGGGAATGACTCTGTTACAAATAAAGAATTGAAAGAATTTCTAAATAGCAAATAAGATTAATTTATAAGATGAACAACCTTATACAGGGGAAGACAAGGAGAGAAAATATGATTTAACACTTCTAAAATTTATATAAGAGAATAGTTTTGCTATAATATATGAGTATGATTCACCTATAGAGGAGTGCTAGAAAATGCGATCATTTAATGTCGATGAATTTATTGCCAGTGTTTTACAATGGATATTAAATATAGCTCTTATCATATTATCCATTGTTCTATCTATCTTTTTAATTAATGAAACGATTACATTTATACAATACATATTTTCCACAAAAAAATACACGTCTTATAAATTAGTTGAAAGTATTATTGTTTACTTTTTATACTTTGAATTTATCGCATTAATTATTAAGTACTTCAAATCGAATTATCACTTTCCGTTACGTTATTTTATTTATATAGGAATTACAGCGCTAATTCGATTAATTATCGTTTCTCATGAGGAACCACTTGAAACATTATTATATGCAGGAGCTATTCTTATTTTAGTTATTGCTTTATATATATCTAATATGAGAGATTTGAAGAAACATTAAATAAAGAAGTAGTGCAGACCAAGAGATTGGTTTGCACTACTTTTTTTGGTATTATGAATCCAAATATTAAAAGGGAGAAAATGCAATAGAAATATGTAAAGAGATTGTAGCGGAACGCCGAACTTATAAAGCTGATAAAGATACACATTCACATAGTTATGCTCAGCTCATTTTACCCCTTCAAGGAGAGCTTGTTATAAAGACTGGGGTACAAAACCTTCTCATAGACCAACAAACATTATTTTTTGTTCCTCCTGAATGTGATCATACCTTTCATTCTTCTGTGCGTAACGAATTTTTAGTTCTGGATATTCCTTATTTCATGATTCCTGCGGGTGAGTTACAAAATAGGGGGATTTCTTGTCCATTCACGAATCAATGGAAAGGAATTCGTTATCTTATCCTGAATGAAATGGAACAAAGAGGATCTGCGCTTAAAGAGCTCTATCCGTATATCTCACATTGTTTACTCCAAGAGCAACAACCTAATTCGATTCAATATATTCACGAACATTATCATGAGAATATAACGGTACAAAAGCTTGCACAACTTGAGCATTATAATCGTTCCTATTATTCAGATTGGTTTCTAAAAGAAACAGGAAAATCTCCGTCAGCATATATACAAGAAGTGCGATTGAATAAAGCGAAAGAATTATTACGAAATACCAATTTACCCATTTTACATATTGCAATTCAAGTAGGATTAGAGCACCAATCTTCCTTAACACGTTTATTCCAAAAATATGAGGGGATCACACCGAGTCAATATCGAAAAGGTAACTTTTCATATGTCACGAATACATGACATATGGTTAAAAACTACTGATTTCTAGTAAAAGCCTATAATTGTATGTGTTTAAAATGTAAATATAGATATTGTGAAAACTGGAGGTAATACATGTGGCAAACATTGAGGATTTCATGAAATTAGATATTCGTGTTGGGACTGTAATAGAAGCAGAGCCATTTCCAGAAGCGCGGAAACCAGCTATAAAATTAAAAATTGATTTCGGTGAGATGGGTCTTAAACAATCTTCAGCTCAAATTACGCGAAGATATGAGCCAAAACAACTTATCGGCCGGCAAGTAATCGCAGTTGTGAATTTTCCTCCTAGACGTATCGCAGGCTTTAAGTCTGAGGTATTAGTAGTAGGCGGTGTACCAGAAGAAGGGGATGTTGTGCTGTTAAAACCGGATGAGCCTGTTGCAAATGGTACGCCAATTGCATAGAAATGTAAAAAAGTCAAATATGAGTATCCATCTTGAGATGCAATAAAACCAAAAAGCAGAGGGCTAGTGTCAAAAGACACTAGCCCTCTGCTTTTTTATTTTTAGGAAAAGAGGAATCATAATGAGTTTACTTAAAGTTGAAAATGTATCACATTGTTTTATAGATAAAACTTTATATAAAAATGCTACTTTTGATTTATACAAAGGAGAACATATGGGAGTAGTAGGACAAAATGGATCAGGGAAAAGTATGTTAATAAAAATATTGAGATAAAACAAGATGTGTAACTTCTCTTTTAATTCTTTTGCTTTAGACTGCATATGAATCATTTTATTGCCTCCTTATTTGTAAGGGTTTTGTTCTGGGGATTCTGTCGATTGTATGTTGTCATATATGAATCTTTAGAGGAATGGGATATAAGCATTATATAAAAAGGAAAAATAAAACCAATTGCTTTTCTTCTCATTATCTGCCAAGCTTAAGGAGACAAAATACTTCAGAGAAAGAAATGTATAGGTGACGAATATGATCGAAATCAAGACTTCCACACTTAGCGATGGAGAATTTAATAGAGGAGTATTTGCAACACGTGATATAAAAAAAGGGGAGCTTCTACATGAAGCGCCAGTTATCTCTTATCCAAATGAGGAACATCAATTTATAGAGAAAACGCTACTTGCTGACTACGCATTTGAGTATGGAATAAATCATTCGGCAATCCTTTTAGGATACGGTATGCTGTTTAACCATGCGTATAAGCCAAATGCAACGTATGAAATTAACTTTGATAATCATACATTTGACTTCTATGCTTATAAGGATATAAAAGCAGGAGAAGAAATCCTGATCAACTATAATGGTGACGTTGATGATGATGAACTATTATGGTTTGATAAGGAAAAAGAAGAAAACGGTAAGTAAAGTGTAAAAAAAGCACATTCCATTGGATGTGCTTTTTTATATGGAATAAAAATAAATTTTTTGAAACCAAACTCTACTTTCGTCTATCTAATAAGTGAAAGGAGGGATACGATGGATGAAATAAAATTAGTCAAAAAAGCAAGAAAAGGTGACGATGCAGCTTTCGAACAGCTCATTAGTTTATATCAAGATCAGTTGTACCGCACTGCGTATCTGTATGTACAGAATAAAGAAGATGCACTGGACGTTGTGCAAGAGACGGTGTATAAAGCGTACTTATCCATAGAGCAATTAAAGAAACCAAACTATTTTTTGACATGGTTGACACGTATTCTTATACATAATGCCTATCAGTTATTAGGTGAAAAGAAAAAAGTGAAGAAGATAGAGGACGGAAGAGAAGCAGATACATATGGTGAGGTACAAAACAAATTACATCAAATTGAGCAAAATATTGATTTGCAGGGAGCAATTCAAAGGTTGGATGAAAATTATCAAACAGTAATCATTTTATATTATTATTATGATCTTCCAATTAATCAAATTGCTTGGCAAATGAGTGTACCAGAGGGAACTGTAAAGACATATTTGCATCGAGCGAGAAAATCTCTAAAAAAATTATTAGGGGGGAGTGATGAGAATTGGATAAGCAGTGGTTTAATGATGAAATAAATAAAGTTGATGTTCCGAAACAAGAATTGAATCTGGCTATACAAAAAGCTATTGCTAGGGCAAAGAAAGAAAAGCCAGTTAAAAAGATATATAAGAGAAGAAAAATTGCTTTGTTAACTGCAGCTTCAATATGTATAGGTGTACTAGGCTCTGGATTTGTGTTTCCGCAAATGAGCCGTGTATTGGCGGAAGTTCCAATTATCGGGAAAATTTATTCGCATTTTCATGATACAATTGGTCACAATTTATCGGCAAGTAAGCTTGTAACAGAATTAAATCAGCAAGCAGTGAGCAATGGAATTAGTGTAACAATGAATAGTGTGTATTATGATGGTGGTAGAATTGGCGTTACATTTAAAGTAGATAATCCAGATCAAGTAGTGATCAGAAATAATTCTGGTAGGGATTTTTATTATGACTTTAAGCTTGTTGATGGAAGTCCGAAATGGATGCGTGCAGCTTCATGGGATGGAAGAGTAACTAAAGATGGGTGGTTTGGGAATATTCATATTGATTATCCAGAAAAAGAGCTTCCCCAAAATACAACATTACCAATTACCATTACATCTATCGGGGAAACAAAAGGGGTTTGGAAATTTGATATTCCAGTAAAGCAATTAGAAAATAAAATCATTCATCCTCAAGCATCCGTAAGTAGTGAAGATAAAGAACATACATTTAACTTTGAAAAGATTACAGTTGGAAAAGAATCACTTGCAATCGACTATAAAGCGATTTATCCGCTTATAGGGGAGAATGATTTAGCGAGAATTGAAAAAGTAACTGATGATAAAGGAAATGAAATTGATTTTAAAACATCAGGTATTGAATTTGGAAGAGAAAAGGTTAGAAATCAGATAGAATCTGATGAAAGATCTATTTTTGGAAAGATTCCGGAGGGTTCGGAATTTATTATGCTACATCCAAATGTGAGATTGTCTGAAAAACCATCTATTCAGGACTTAAATAAAAAGACACCATTTGAAATACAAAGTACTCGTAGTGATTTGAAGGTGATTGTTAATAAAATTCAGCATAAAAAACAGCGATTAATTGTGCAATATACACTTCAAAATGTCGATACAAAACATAAATCTATGGACGAATTGATAAATTACGGAGAAGTTATGAATTTAAAGGATTCTTCATATTTGGATAAAGAATTTGCACCAATTGGTCATGTTGTAAAGGGGAGCGATGTAAAGGTATTGAATAAGGAGAAATTACAATTCCAGGCAACGTTTCAGTTAGATGGGGAATATGGTGTGAAGAATTTTAGTTTAAAGAAATATGTATTAGAAGTAGAGATGTCACCATATCATCCTGAAAAACCATTACCGCCAGTCAAAATTCAATTAAAATAATCAACAAAAGGATGTCCTTAATATATAAGGAGGCATCCTTTTGTTTTTACTTTACATCTAATTTCTCTTTCACTTTTGCAGGTAACTCATCTTTTTGCACTTCTTCATATGATTTTACTTGTTCATAGGTTACTTCTACTTTATGTTACAAGGAGCTTACAGTTTTGTAATGTCTATTTTGGATATGACAAAACATAGACATTCTTATCAGTTTGAAAAGTTCCTTCTTTAAACATATTTTTTCACATTGACATGCGATATAATAGAGTTTTGTAAAGGCAGAAATTAGGTGCAATTTCTTTTCTATCTTAAACTTGGTTATATCGGAAAATTTTTGAAGGTAAAGTTTTCTTCTCGATTTTTTGATAAGATAGAGACAGAAGCTATCTTACTAAACTATTCAGGTAATCTATGTGGTGGCCGATTACCTACTTATTTTCAGCATGGCATTACATGTAGTGTAGTAAATGAACTTGTAAGCGGAATGGAAGAGAATAAGAGAAATGGTTTTAAGAATGCTGGAACTATCGAGAGGATAGGCCATTAATTATTAATAGAAATAGAGGAATCATAGAATGAATATGCAGGAAGTATATAAATATTTACGTACAGTATTACCAGAAGATCATGTAAAACAAGATGAAATGTTAAAGAATCATACGCATATTAAAGTGGGAGGAAAAGCAGATGTATTTGTTGCTCCTACTACTTATGATGAAATTCAAAAAGTTGTAAAGTATGCAAACCAATATAATGTTCCGATTACGTTTTTAGGAAATGGTTCTAATGTTATTATAAAAGACGGTGGTATTCGCGGGATTACAGTAAGTTTAATTCATATTACAGATGTGACTGTGACAGGAACATCGATTGTAGCACAATGTGGTGCGGCGATTATTGATGTATCACGAATTGCGTTAGATCACTGTTTAACAGGACTTGAATTTGCTTGTGGTATACCTGGTTCAGTTGGCGGAGCGTTATACATGAATGCCGGTGCATACGGCGGTGAGATTGCATATGTGTTAACGGAAGCTATCGTAATGACAGGTGATGGAGAGTTACGTACTTTAACGAAAGATGACTTTGAGTTTGGTTATCGTAAAAGTACGTTTGCTAACAATCATTACATTATACTTGAAGCGAAATTTGAACTTGCAGAAGGTGTACGTGAAGAGATTAAAGAAAAGATGGATGATTTAACGTTTAAACGTGAATCAAAACAGCCTTTAGAGTACCCTTCATGTGGTAGTGTATTTAAGCGACCGCCAAATAACTTTGCTGGTAAGCTTATTCAAGAATCAGGACTGCAAGGAAAGCGAATTGGCGGCGTAGAAGTTTCAATAAAACATGCTGGATTTATGGTAAACGTTGATAACGGAACTGCGCAAGATTACATCGATTTAATTCATTTTGTACAAAAAACAGTTGAAGAAAAATTCGGTGTGAAGTTAGAGAGAGAAGTAAGGATTATTGGAGAAGATATACAATAATCTTTGAAATAAAGTTGTATAAAAATGTGAATTATTTCAAAATAACTTTTGGTTATTATTGACAATGATTTGTAAATTCAATATAATGGCTAATAATTTAACATATGAAATACGTTGAAAGAGCCCAGTAGCAGTTTGTCACTGTTATCGAGAAAGCTAGGGGTTGCTGGAACCTAGCACAAACAAACTTGTGAATTACACTCTGGAGTATCTTAGGTAATGCTAAGCGGAGTAGCAATCGATAATCTTGCTAAGAGTGGTATGAATAGTAGAATTGGTACTATTTGTGCAATCTGGGTGGTAACACGGTTCATAATCGTCCCTATGTCTAATGTAGACATAGGGACTTTTTTATTTTTCACATGTGAAATTTAAATAATAAAGGGGATGGAAAGGTATGAACATTATTGATGAATTAGAATGGCGCGATGCCGTTAATCAACAAACAGATGCAGAGGGGTTACGCAAACTAGTAGAAGAGAAAAAAATTTCCTTGTACTGCGGTGTAGATCCAACTGGTGACAGTATGCATATTGGACATTTAATTCCGTTTATGATGATGAAACGGTTTCAATTAGCCGGACATCATCCAGTTATTTTAATTGGAGGAGCGACAGGAACAATTGGGGATCCAAGTGGTCGACAAACTGAGCGTCAGTTACAAACATTAGCGCAGGTTCAACAGAATGTGGATGCTTTAACAGCGCAAATGCAGAAGTTATTTGAATTTGGTGGTAACAGTGAAGTAAAGATGGTAAATAACTATGATTGGACACATCAAATCAATATTATCGAGTTTTTACGTGACTACGGTAAAAATTTTAGTATAAATAGCATGTTAGCAAAAGATATTGTAGCAAGCCGTTTAGATACAGGGATTTCATTTACGGAATTCACATACCAAATCTTGCAAGCGATGGATTTCCATCACTTATACAAAGAGGAAGGTGTCCAATTACAGATTGGTGGCAGTGACCAGTGGGGAAATATTACAAGCGGTTTAGATTTAATTCGTAAATTAGAAGGGCATGAAGCGAAAGTATTTGGGTTAACAATTCCGTTATTATTAAAATCAGATGGTACGAAGTTTGGAAAAAGTGCAGGCGGAGCAGTTTGGTTGGATCCTGAAAAAACAACGCCATTTGAATTTTACCAGTTCTGGGTGAATACAGATGACCGTGATGTAGTTAAATACTTGAAATACTTTACGTTCTTAACGAAAGAAAGAATTGATGAATTAGCAGGTAAAGTTCAAACAGAGCCTCATAAACGTGAAGCACAAAAAGTGTTAGCTGAAGAAATGACGAAATTTGTTCATGGTGAGCATGCGCTTTCACAAGCTTTAAAAATTACAGCGGCATTATTTAGTGGGGATATTAAATCATTAACTGCTGATGAAATTGAACAAGGCTTTAAAGATATGCCAACTTTCCATGCTTCAAAAGAAACGAAAAATATCGTTGAGTGGTTAGTTGATTTAGGAATTGAACCTTCTAGACGTCAAGCACGCGAAGATATTAATAATGGAGCAATTCTGATGAATGGAGATAAAGTAACGGATGTGAATACAGATGTTACGGCGGAAAATTCATTCGATGGAAGATTTATTATTATCCGTAAAGGTAAAAAGAATTACAGTTTGGTAAAATTAGGCGCATAAAGTTTGCTGTAGGGTAGAAGCGAGGAGTGTTCCTTGTTTCTACTCTTTTTTGTACACAATTTTGTCATAAAAAAGTCAGTATATTAAGATTATTAAAGAGGTTTATCTGGCTTTTATGCCGAATAAAAATAATATATAAATCGTTGTTAAGAAGAATAGAAGGAGTGGGCGGATGCTCTCTCTCATCTAAAAAGAAAGCTTTTAAAAATAAAAAAGCCCAAATCATGATTTGGGCTAGTGTTTGGATTAGTAAGCTAAGCTGAATAATCCTTTAATGTGTGATAAGTAACGAACGTTACTTGCTTCTTTCATTAATGATGCTGGTAGACCTTTAAGTGGAGTTGAGCTTGCTCCGATTGTAGCAACAGCATCTTTACGTCCTAGACTTGCAAGTGTTCCAGAGTTTACTGGTGCGAACTCTTCGAATGCTTTGCCTTCTAGTGCTGCGTATAAGTTGTATCCAATTAACTCACCCATTTGCCAAGCGATTTGTGCAGTTGGTGGGTATGGACGACCTTCTGGACCGAAGACAACAGCGCTGTCTCCAGCAACGAATACGTCTTTGTGAGAAGTGGATTGTAGGTATGCATCAACAGTTGCACGGCCACGGTTTACTTCAAGACCTGATTCACCGATTAATGGGTTACCTTGTACGCCACCTGTCCAAACAAATGTGTTTGCAACGATTTTTTGACCGTCTTTTAAGTCAATTTCATTGCCAGCAACGTTTGTTACAGGAAGACCTGTTAAGAATTTAACGCCGCGCGCTTCTAAGCTAGTAGTTGCACGTTCAATTAAATCGTCTGGTAATACTGGAAGGATTTTTGGACCTGCTTCAACAAGAAGTAATTTTACTTCTTTAGGGTTTACGCCGTGACTTTTTGCAAGTTTAGGCATAATGTCAGCAAGTTCACCAACTAGCTCAACGCCAGTTAATCCGCCACCACCGATTAAGATTGTAGCATCAGCTTCATTTTTTGTTTTTGCGTATTCACGAATACGATCTTCAACATGTTTGAAGATTTTGTTTGCATCAGCAGCAGATTTTAATACCATGCTGTTTTCTTCTAGTCCTGGAATTCCGAAGTAAGCAGTTTTACTTCCTAAAGCAACTACAAGTGCATCGTAAGATAAAGTAGTGCCACCAGCTAGTTTTACTTCTTTTTTGTCTACTGAGAATGACTCAACTGTTGCAATTTTAAGATCGATGTCTTTGCCCTTGAAAAGTTTTGTAAGTGGCATTGCAACTGCTTGCTCAGAAACGTTACCTGCTGCTAGGCGGTGTAGTTCTGTAATGATTTGGTGTGTTGGGTATTGGTTGATTACCGTAACTTGTGCTTCTGATTTGCTGTAATATTTACGTACATTTAAAGCGGCAAGAAGTCCGCCATAACCAGCGCCTAAGATGACAATTTGTTTTGACATAGTATGATATCCCCCGTCTTTACTAATTGTTGTTATAAGATAAATTATTTATTATTGCGTTCTGCACTAATTTGAAGATAAGCATTGATAAAACGGAACATTTTTTGTGCTTGTGGATCTTTTAGTAATTTTAACAAACCGAAAAGACCGATAACTTCAGTGCTTTCGTCAGCGCGATCTTTTGCTTCGATAGCAGTTGCAGCCATGCTCTTTACTGTATCTTTTACAGGTTCTACAATCTCTTGGATTGCACCAACAGTGTCGCTTTTTAATACTTCGTCAGTAGCAACAGTTTGAGCGAAGTCATAAGACTTAGTTAAAATGTTAACAAGCTCAGTTAACTTTGGAAGCTGTTCTACTAGTGTAGTTAATGATTCTTGTACCTCAGGTTTTAACAATTGATCAAGTACATCAAGTTGTCCTTGGCTAGCAGAAATTTGTAAAGATTCTTGTTCAGGCTTTGTTTGAGTGATAGTTTCTGGCATCTCCAATTCTCCTTTACGATAGCAATACTCTTATTTTTTTAGGAATAAAATATTCCAAAGTAACAGGTAAGCGTTAGCAAAAAAATTGCAAAACTTTATACAAAGCTTCACAAAACGCAATAAAATGCCTTTAAATTTATGATTGCAAGTAGTAGACAATCATGAATCCAAAACCATAATTTCTTACCTATTATTTATGAACTGTCCGATACATGGCTTGTCCGCATAATGGAAAGTTCCTTTATCGGAAAGTGTATATAATATATATCTTATATTATATACTATATACACTCAGGTTAACATAAAAATGATTCCTAATGATTAGACTTTGAGTTCATAACCTAGTACTGACAAGGGAAAAAAGCATATATTTTATTTTAATGTTACCCAAAATGTACTTAATTACAGAGAAAAAAAGGGGAGAATGAGCAAATGATGTTTGTTTTTTCCCTTTTTTTCTCTTTTTCTGGTTAAGGTTGATCTGTTTGTGGGATAAGCATGGATGAATTTCCGTTCTTTTCTAGATGACATTCACCCCAAGTGCAAAGGGAATCAAGAATCGCTTCTAAGGACCAACCATAGTCGGTAAGAGAGTACTCAACTTTTGGTGGTACTTGATTATATACCTTCCTTTGAATAACTCCATCTTCTTCTAATTCACGCAATTGCTGTGTGAGCATCTTTTGCGTAATGCCAGGCATTAAACGTTTTAATTCACTTGTTCGTTTTGTCCCTTTTGTTAAGTGACAAAGAATAACGACCTTCCATTTTCCGCCGATTACTTCTAAGGTTGCTTCTACAGGAATGTTATATTTCTTCATATATTACAACCCCTTTAATGAGTTTTTATAGTCATATGTTACTTTTTAGTGCCTATAGCACTTGAAAGTACGTACTGTTTTTCATGTTGAACATGTTTCATAATAGCATACGTAAGAGGCAAATGAGTAGTACGGTACTAAAAAGTAACTATGTTACTTTTTGGTGCCTATCGTACTTTGAAGTGCGTTCTTTCAAAAAAGAATGAAACCATTCATAATAGCAGTTATAAGTAGTAAAACTGTTTTTATTAGAAGATAAAAGGGCCTTTTTATCATACTATTATGATTGGATTTCTCATATTAAGGAGGAATTCGATGAGTTCATATACAGTACCTTCTTCAGGTGTTCAAACAAATAGAAGAAGTATATTTGCTTTGTTAGCACTAGCAATTAGTGCGTTTGGTATTGGTACAACTGAATTTATTAGCGTCGGTTTATTGCCGTCTATTTCAAATGATTTACATGTTTCTGTTACAACAGCTGGCTTAACTGTTTCTTTATATGCGTTAGGGGTAGCATTTGGCGCTCCTGTATTAACATCGTTAACAGCTAGTATGTCACGTAAAACGTTATTAATGTGGATTATGATTGTCTTCATTATTGGTAATAGTATTGCAGGGATGGCAACAAGCTTTGGTGTACTACTTGTAGCGAGGGTTGTATCAGCATTTGCACATGGTGTATTTATGTCGATAGGCTCAACAATTGCCGCAGCTCTTGTGCCAGAAAACAAACGTGCTAGCGCAATTGCTTTTATGTTCACGGGTTTAACGGTCGCAACAATAACAGGTGTACCAATTGGGACGTTTATTGGTCAACAGTTTGGTTGGAGAGCTTCTTTCATGGTTATCGTGGCAATCGGAATCGTTGCTTTAGTAGCTAATAGTATACTCATTCCATCAAATTTACGAAAAGGTGCGCCAGTATCGTTTCGTGATCAATTAAAACTTGTAACCAATGGAAGATTGCTACTGGTGTTTGTTATTACAGCATTAGGGTATGGCGGAACATTTGTAACATTTACGTACTTGTCTCCATTATTACAAGAAGTGACAGGATTTAAAGCGAGTACAGTTACAGTCATCTTGTTAGTGTATGGGATTGCAATTGCGATTGGGAATATGATTGGTGGAAAACTATCGAACCATAATCCAATTCGTGCATTATTTTATATGTTTTTCATTCAAGCGATTGTGTTATTCGTACTCACATTTACAGCACCATTTAAGGTGGCGGGGCTCATCACAATTATTTTAATGGGATTATTCGCGTTTATGAATGTTCCAGGATTACAAGTATATGTTGTGATATTGGCTGAGCGCTTCGTTCCAAGTGCTGTAGATGTTGCGTCTGCTATGAATATTGCAGCCTTTAATGCTGGAATTGCTCTTGGGGCGTATCTTGGCGGTATTGTAACGAATTCATTAGGGCTCATTCATACAGCGTGGGTTGGCGCGATTATGGTAGCTGGTGCATTGGTTTTAACTGCGTGGAGTATGGGGTTAGAAAAGAGAGATCAAGCGAAAGTGAATAAATAAAAAACTTAAAGGAGAGCAGGATAGAATGAAAAATTTACAAAGTACAACAACATTGCATAACGGCGTGGAAATGCCGTGGTTTGGTTTAGGAGTATTTAAAGTAGAAGATGGACCAGAGCTTGTAGAGGCTGTAAAAACAGCGATTAAAGAAGGATATCGTAGCATTGATACAGCTGCGATTTATGGAAATGAAAAAGCGGTAGGTGAAGGAATCCGTGCAGGTATTGAAGCTGCTGGGATTTCAAGAGAAGAATTATTTATCACTTCAAAAGTATGGAACGCAGATCAAGGATATGAAGCAACAATTGCTGCATATGAAGAGAGCTTAAAAAAATTAGAACTAGATTATTTAGATTTATATCTTGTTCACTGGCCTGTAGAAGGGAAATATAAAGATACATGGAGAGCGCTAGAAACACTTTATAAAGAAGATCGCGTACGTGCAATTGGCGTAAGTAATTTCCAAATCCATCACTTGCAAGATGTGATGAAAGATGCAGAAATTAAACCGATGATTAACCAAGTAGAATACCACCCTCGTTTAGCACAAAAAGAATTACAAGCTTTCTGTAAAGAACAAGGTATTCAAATGGAAGCATGGTCACCACTTATGCAAGGTCAATTATTAGATAACGAAACATTACAAGAAATCGCTGATAAATACGGTAAAACAACAGCGCAAGTTATTTTACGTTGGGATCTACAAAATGAAGTTGTAACGATTCCGAAATCAACAAAAGAACACCGCATTATTGCAAATGCTGATGTATTTAATTTTGAATTAACAAAAGAAGATATGGAACAAATTGATGCGTTAAATCAGAATCATCGCGTTGGTCCAGATCCTGATAACTTTGATTTTTAATATAGAATAGAAAAGAAGGGTGCAAAAAAAGATTTGCCCCCTTTTTTTTGCGTCCTTAGAAAACTAAATATTCAAACAAAAATATTTACTCCTTATAGCAAATAGGATATCTTGAATTTATAATATGAAATTTTTTAGGGGGCATATATGAACAATCATCGCACAAATCATTTCCGTATGTTAATTGTTACTGCACTATTTGCTGCTATTATTGGTATTTTGGCTCAAGTTACTATCCCTCTGCCGCTTGTCCCAATCACAGGACAGACGCTAGCGATTGGTCTTACTGCTACAATTTTAGGCTCGCGTTATGGCACTTTATCTGTATTATTATATGTTTTAATTGGTGCAACTGGAATTCCTGTTTATGCTGGATTTAGTGGCGGTTTATCCGTTTTATTTGGTCCTACAGGAGGATTCCTATTAGCCTTCATCCCAACTGCTTTTTTAATTGGTTTGTTAACTGAAAAAACAAAACTTACATTTTGGAATTCATTAATGGCAAATATTTTAGGGATGCTTGTAACATTAACAATTGGAACTGTATTTTTAAAATATGTTGCTTCTTTAGGATGGCAGGCAGCTTTCATAGGAGGGTTTGTTCCTTTTCTTATTGTAGGAGTGATAAAAGCTGCATTAGCTGCATGGATTGGAATTAAGGTGCGAGGAGCGTTAGTGCGTTCGAAATTATTATTGCAAGAAAACTAAATGATGATAGAAACACGTGCAGAGTGATTCCTGCACGTGTTTTTTTAGCGTCCTAAAAAAGAGAAAGTAATGCATAAAAAGACCTTTTAACTAGATACTATACAGTAGTAAATTTGTTATTTTATAGGGGGCTGTAAACATGAATATAAAACAATCGTATAAGTTATTGGTTGCTTTCTTGAGTATTTTATTTGTATTTGCGAATTTATTATTCCCACTTCAAAAAGCATCCGCAGAAGTTATGGATCACACGAAATACCAAATGGATTGGAGTTATAGTAAATCGTTAAAGAAGCCAATCCGAACGGAGCTCATTAAAACAGCAGATGGAAAAATAGCTTACTGCTTAGATGTTTTTTTGAAATCACCAAGTGGTCAAGATTTACCTGAAATAGGTAAGGTGGACATTGGCGTGTACCGTGTATTGTTAAATGGATATCCACAAAAAAGTCCGCAAGAATTAGGGGTGTCGGATTGGAGAGAGGCGCATTATGCGACGCAGCTTGCTGTATGGAATGCCTTAAAACAAATAGATATTAATGATTTAGATTTTCGTAATAAAAATGTAGAGAAATTAACGAAAGATATCGTTGCGAAAGCGGCTAGTAGTGAAGAGGTACAGGAAATTACGATGAGCGTTACGCCGTCAGAAAAACAAGAAGCAGTATTAAAAGATGAATTCTTCGAGACTGGTTTATATACAGTGGAGACAAATGCGAAGAGTGGAACATACCAAGTACAGGCAACTGGTGCACCTCAAGGTGTTAAGTTTGTGAATGAAAAAGGCGAAGAAAAAACACAATTTAATGTAGGTGAAAAATTCCGTATTTTAATTCCAAAAGCGGCACCATCTGGTGAATTTAGCTTCAAGGTCTCAGGAAGCTTAACGAAATTACAAGGAATTGAGCATAAAGGAACGCAAACGATTCAAGATGCAGTAGTTTTATTAGAACGGAGTGAAGAAAAAACAAGTCCAGAGTTAGCGGTAAGCTGGAAAAAGACTGAAGCTCCGCAGAAACCGAATAAGCCTTCTACACCTTATAAAAGATAGTACAAGTTGCGGAAAAGCTGGCATATGCCAGCTTTTTTATATATAATCATCTTATTTTAGGTTGCGGGATTGGATTAGCGATTGGACTTGCGTTTGGTTTATTTGCAAATGGCATAATTGCCTTAAAAGAAGGAAAATAAAAAAGGCGCCTCATCTTAATTAGAGGCGTCTTCTCTTATATTATTCAGCTTCAGAAACAACTGTAAAGCGTTCGTTCACATGTTTTGGGTTTTCAATTTCATCAAGTGCAGCTACAGCGAAATCTTCATAACTTACATAGCTATCGCCTTTTGCGTTAACAAGAAGGTGATCTTTACCTGCTTTGTAAGATCCAGTGCGTTTTCCTAATGCGAATAATGCAGAGGGGCTAATGAATGTCCAAGTGATATCGTTTGTTTGCTGTAAGATTTCTAGGTTTTTACCTTGGTTTTGAGCAGTTGCAAGGTATTCTTTCGGGAATCCTGGAGTGTCAAATACACGAGTTGTTTTTGCTTCATCCACAAATAAGCTTCCAGCACCACCGACAACAAGTAATTTTGTATTAGGTGCACCTTTCATTGCTTCAATTAATACGTTTCCTGCATCTACGTGAAGGTGTTCTTGACCAGCTGGAGCACCAAATGCGTTTACAACTACATCAAATGCTTGAAGATCGTTAGCAGTAAGATCGAATACGTCTTTTTCTAAAACTTTTACATTGTCTTCTGTAATTTTTGCTGCGCTTCTTACGATTGCTGTTACTTCATGTCCACGATCTAACGCCTCTTTTAAAATGCGACTTCCAGCTTTTCCGCTTGCTCCGATAATTCCGATTTTCATAAGGAATCCCTCCAAATAATTGTTATAAGTGTATATCTGAAAAATGAATGAATGTCTTTTAAGCAGGTTTGTCATCACCTGTTGTAACCAGTATAGTTACAGGTTTAGTTTTTGTCAATCGCTTTGTTTATAAAAAATATTTCTTCAAGTAGTATGTACGTTTCTAAAAATAACAAGTCAGACTTCCTAACAAGTAACACGGTTGTGTTATAAAACCTAACATTTGGAAACGATAACCTGTCGAAAAATGTTGATTTTCGAATATTTTTTAAATATAATTCAATTTATGAGGAAAAAAGGGAGGGGACTAACAGTATGAATATTTTAGAACAGTTTGTTTCATCAACGAATACGATTCTTTGGTCATATATTTTGATTGCAATGTTAATAGGCTTAGGGCTTTATTTTTCTATTAAATTGAAATTCGTACAAATTACCCATCTAGGCGAAATGGTACGATTAATGAGTGATGGATTAACTGGAAAGACACGTAAAAAGGGCAGTGTATCTTCTTTCCAAGCTTTCTGTATGAGTTCAGCAGCCCGCATTGGGATTGGTAACTTGGCTGGTGTAGCGCTAGCTATTTCTATGGGAGGACCCGGTGCAGTATTTTGGATGTGGGTAATCGCAATTATTGGGGCATCTTCAAGTTTCGTAGAAAGTACACTTGCACAAATTTATAAAATAAAAGATGGCAGTGGATTCCGTGGTGGTCCTGCTTATTATATGGAAAAAGGTTTAAATAAACGTTGGATGGGAATTTGGTTTTCTATTCTTATCACAATTAGTTACGGTTTAATTTTCAACTCAGTACAGGCGAATACAGTTACACTAGCATTTAAAAATGCTTTCGGTTTAGAGCGTTACATTGTAGGGATTGTATTAGCCGTATTAATCGCAGTTATTATTTTTGGCGGTGTTAAAAGTATTGCACGTATGTCAGAAGTGATTGTTCCACCAATGGCAATTCTTTATATTGGAGTAGCTGTTTTCGTTGTTATTAAAAACTACTATTTACTACCAGATGTTTTCACAGAAATCTTTAAAGGTGCATTCGGTTTAGATTCAGCTGTAGGTGGCGGTATTGGAGCAGCGATGAAGTATGGTATTCAGCGCGGATTATTTGCGAATGAAGCAGGTATGGGTAGTGCGCCGAATGCGGCTGCGACAGCAGATGTAACGCATCCAGCTAAACAAGGGTTTATTCAAACAATTGGAGTTTTAGTAGATACATTTTTAGTATGTACATCAACAGCGTTTATCGTACTATGCTCTGGAGCATATAAAGCAACAAACTTAGAGGGAATTGAATTAACGCAAAAAGCATTAAGCTCACAAATTGGTCCATGGGCAAGTAGCTTCTTAGCGATTATTATTTTCTTATTTGCGTTCAGTTCACTTCTAGGAAACTATTATTATGGTGAAACAAATATTGAATTTATTAAGAAAAGCAAAACTTGGTTAATGATTTATCGTGTAGCGGTAGTTGGAATGGTGTTATTCGGTTCTGTTGCGACGCTTCAAGTCGTATGGAATATGGCAGATTTATTTATGGGTCTAATGGTAATCACAAACTTAATTGCGATTACACTCCTTGGCCGATTTGCATATGCTGCATTGGCAGACTATATAAAACAAAAGAAGCAAGGGAAAGATCCGGTCTTCAACGCAGATTCTATTCCAGGTTTAACAAATACAGAGTGCTGGGACAAGCCAGTGGTAGAAAAAGAAAAAGCTGTATAATGAAATGGGAAACGAGCATCAAGTCGAACTTGATGCTCGTTTTTTGATGAGGGTAAATTAGGGGGGATGAGTTAAAAGACGAACATTAACTTGGGTTTTATAAGGAAATGTAATTTTTTTTAGAAATATGAAGATGTGAGTTGGAATTTGTGTTAGAATGGATAAGGTCTTTCCGAATAAGAGATAAGGCGGATTTTAAGCCATACATATATATTTTTATGTGTTAGATGAAAGTTCGGATTATTTTTATTTTATATGGTCAGACGTTCGACGTTAAATAATTTTCTAGAGCGTTGAATAAGGTTTAAATGGAGGATTTTATCTATGAAATTTGTTATGTTTCTTGTAGGATTACTCGTTGTATTTATACTCGGTTTTCTTATAAGTGCGGATCGAAAGAAAATTAAGTATAAACCAATCTTGGTTATGCTTGTTATTCAGTTGGCATTATCATATTTCTTATTAAATACGCAAGTTGGTTATATTTTAGTTAAAGGAATTTCTGATGGATTTGGAGCACTTCTTACATATGCGGAATCTGGAATCGTTTTCGTATTTGGTGGTCTCGTTAATAAAGGGGAAGTTTCATTCTTCTTGACGGCGTTATTACCAATTGTGTTCTTTGCCGTATTAATTGGAATTCTGCAGCATTTTAAAATTTTACCCTTATTTATTCGTTCGGTTGGTTTCTTATTAAGTAAAGTGAATGGTCTAGGAAAACTAGAATCATATAATGCCGTAGCGGCAGCAATCGTTGGACAAGCTGAAGTATTTATTACGGTAAAAGATCAATTAAGCAAAATACCGAAGCATCGTTTATATACACTTTGTGCATCTTCTATGTCGACAGTATCAATGTCGATTGTTGGATCATATATGAAAATGATTGAGCCGAAATATGTTGTGACGGCACTTGTATTAAATTTATTTAGTGGCTTCATTATTATTCATATTATCAATCCATATGACGTTACTGAAGAAGAAGATACACTTAAATTAGAAAACAAACAAAAGCAATCGTTCTTTGAAATGCTTAGTGAATATATTATGCTTGGATTTACAATTGCAGTTACCGTAGCTGCGATGTTACTTGGTTTCGTAGCATTAATTACAGCAATCAATAGTCTGTTTGATTCTATTTTCGGGATTACATTCCAAGCTATATTAGGTTATATTTTCTCACCACTTGCATTTGTAATGGGAATCCCGCAATCAGAAATAGTAACAGCGGGACAAATTATGGCTACAAAATTAGTATCAAACGAGTTTGTTGCGATGCTTGACCTTGCAAAAGTAGGAGGAGGCTTATCGGATCGTACAGTTGGTGTTCTTTCTGTATTCCTTGTATCCTTTGCGAACTTCTCATCTATTGGAATTATCGCAGGAGCAACGAAAGGGATTGATGAAAATCAATCAAACGTTGTTTCCTCATTTGGATTAAAGCTTGTATATGGTGCAACATTAGTAAGTATATTATCAGCGATCGTCGTTGGTGTAATGTTATAAAGTGAAAAGCAATGAGCAAGCGCTCATTGCTTTTTGTATCTTAGAATACAAATGACAGAGATGTTTATGAGGGAGAAATTAACATATGATTTATTGAAAAAATTATGTTGCATTTCTGTTAGATAACGCTTACAATTTTGTTTGTGGTGGTATCAGTTTCATACTTTAAATTGAGTAGAGAAGAAGAGACTGCTAATTATAAATTGCAATTTATGTAAACGCTTACTGATTTTAGGATACATTGTAAAGTAAATAGTATTTAGGGGTTCTATTTTTTAATACCAATGGTCAGACGTCATTCGTTGGACGACCAATAACTCATGGAAAATGGAGGATTCACATATGAAACTAGTTATGTTTCTAGTCGGTTTACTTGTTGTATTTGTACTAGGTTTCCTTGTAAGTTCAGATCGAAAGAAAATTAAATATAAACCAATTGCAATTATGCTTGTTATTCAATTAGCATTGGCTTACTTCTTATTAAATACAAAGATTGGATTTGTATTAGTAAAAGGAATTTCAGATGGCTTTGGTGCCATTTTAAAATATGCAGAAGCTGGGGTTAACTTCGTATTTGGTGGTTTAGCGAATGATGGACAAGCACCATTCTTCTTAACAGTATTATTACCAATTATTTTCTTAGCGGTATTGATTGGTATTTTGCAACATATTAAAATTTTACCGATTATTATTCGTGCAGTCGGTTTCGTATTAAGTAAAATAAATGGTCTAGGAAAACTAGAATCATATAATGCAGTAGCAGCAGCAATCGTTGGTCAAGGTGAAGTATTTATCACAGTAAAAGATCAATTAAGTAAATTACCAAAAAATCGTTTATATACACTTTGTGCATCCTCTATGTCAACGGTATCGATGTCAATTGTCGGTTCTTATATGAAAATGATTGACCCAAAATACGTAGTAACAGCACTTGTATTAAACTTATTCAGTGGGTTCATTATCGTTCATATTATTAATCCATATGATATTAGTGAAGAAGAAGATATTTTAGAATTACAAGAAGATAAGAAGCAAACGTTCTTCGAAATGTTAGGCGAGTACATTATGCTTGGATTCTCTATCGCAGTAACAGTAGCGGCGATGTTAATCGGATTCGTTGCATTAATTACAGCAATTAACGGTGTATTTGATTCTATTTTCGGCATTACATTCCAAAGTATTTTAGGATATGTGTTCTCACCATTAGCATTTGTTATGGGTATTCCAACATCAGAGATGCTGCAAGCAGGACAAATTATGGCAACAAAATTAGTAACGAACGAATTTGTTGCGATGCTTGATTTAGGAAAAGTAGCTGGCGATTTATCAGATCGTACAGTAGGTATTTTATCAATCTTCCTTGTATCTTTCGCAAACTTCTCATCTATCGGGATTATCGCAGGTGCAACGAAGAGTATCGATGGAAAACAAGCGAACGTTGTATCTTCTTTCGGATTAAAACTTGTATATGGTGCAACGTTAGTAAGTATATTATCAGCGGTTATCGTTGGGGTTATGCTTTAAAAACAAAAAGCAATGAGCGAGTGGGCTCATTGCTTTTTTGTTTAACTCACTTTCTTTAACTTACGTTTAAAAGCAGGTCTTTTTAAATATGTGCCAAGTCGCCATACGTATTCAACTGGCCCCATGCGATATTTCTGTAACCAGTAGGTACTAGCATATAGTTGAACGATGTAAATTGAAAGTGTTAACACGATACCAAAGAAGTATCCGATTTTCCCATACAAGCCAAGCCCATATGCATAAAAGATTGTTGTTGCAATGATGGTTTGTGCTAAATAGTTACTAACCGACATTTTACCCATGTTAGCCATATACTCTAGTAAGCGCGATGCTTTTTTGTAATGAAATAATAGAATGATTGAGCTTCCATAAAAGAGAGTCATGCCTAGTGGTGTAATACTATCTTTTAACATAACGAGAATCGGTTGTTGTGTTAATAATGCTAAGATTTTTACTGTGAAAGAAAAAATACCACTGATGAGCCAAATCTTTTTGAGAGAAGATACATGTTTATCTATTTCAAACAGCCATGCTTTTTTTCCAACGTACATTCCTAGCAAGAATAGTGGAGTCATTAGAATGATCATCAAAAATGTCAGGAGGAATCCACCAGAAAGTCCAGTGATTCCAATATCTTCGAATGGATTTTCGTATAGGCGGAATTTTACATGATCTATGTAACTCCCGGTTTCGTGGACTATTTGTTCTTTTTCCATGTAAGAGGAAAAATCATCTAACGCATTTGTATTGGACTCAAAAGGATAAGAAAGAAACATAGTAAACGCTAGTAAGATAAAGGCCCAAATGAGTAATGTTTTGGGCTTTCGATTGATAAACATCATTAAGAAAATCCCTATAGTCCCATATGCAAATAAAATATCCCCACTCCAAATAAATATACCGTGGATATAACCAAGGATTAGTAAAATAATGATTCGTCGTATATAAACTGGAAAGAAACGTTTTTCTTTTGCGAGAATGCTCTTTTGCAGCATTATAATACTAAGTCCAAATAGAAAAGAGAATAGGGAAACGAAGTTGTGCGTACCAAAAAATTGAATAAACCAATTGGCTCCTTCATCAAGCTTTCCAAATACATAAGTAGGCTGTTCACTGCTAAACATCCCAAATTGAATTAATGTCATATTAACGAGCAAAATGCCGAATAAAGCAAAGCCACGAACTGCATCGATAGCTTCTATACGCTGTTTCATTGTTTTGTCTCCTCTTATTTTTATTTTCTTTTTCTTGAAAATAATAGCATTAATAATGGTAGTCCTATACAGAATGAATGAAGATTTAAGGTGATTTTAAATAAATGTTAAGGTGAAAGGGAACTAATAGGGGAAAATAAAAATCACCTTAACGAATTCGTTAAGGTGATAAGGATATTACTCAGCAGGAGGAGTAAATGTACGCTTTTCCAATTCCGCATCTAACATAAATAGCGCATTAGAATCACTTGTAATACGTTTTAGTTTTTGGATGATGCTATCGAAAGAAGCTTCTTCTTCAACTTGTTCGTCAACGAACCATTTTAAGAACGTGATTGTCGCGTGTTCACGCTCGTCCCAAGCGATATCAGATAAGTTGTAAATTCGCTTCGTTACTTCACGTTCATGCTCTAGTGCGATTTCAAATGCACTTAAAACAGACTCGTAGTCATTGTTCGGATTTTCAAATCCAGTAATAATAGCACGTTCTCCGCGGTCATTTATGTAATTATAAAGTTTCATTGCGTGGAAACGCTCTTCTTCTGCTTGGACAAGGAAAAAGTTCGCAAATCCATCATAGCTTTCTGCTGTGCAGTAAGCAGCCATTGCCATGTAAACATGGGCAGAGTAAAATTCGAAGTTCATTTGGTCATTAAGCGCATCGTGTAATTTTGTAGATAACATAAAAAGCCTCCCTTATATAATATCGGTAATATCATAACATAATTGATATAAATTCTCATTTAGTTTCTCCCACATTAATGGGCAGTAATACTTCTATCTCAAGATTCAGCGAAAAAAGAGAAGATAGTTGAGAGATAAACTGCCGGTAAAAGCCTGATTGGTGATGGAAGTTTCACCTTATTGAAAACGTTTAGAAAGCTTTTCTACATGGGCCTCCATAATATCTTGTAAGTCTAAATCATATTTTTGAGAAAGAACAATGAGATTTGCGAGTACGTCCCCAAGCTCTTCTTTTAATTCCATTTTCAATTCTTCCGCTTGTTTTTCCTGTTCATCGGGGTGATTACGTCCAATTTCAATCGCGCGCACAACTCGTGAAACTTCGCCCACTTCTTCCGTTAAGAAATTTAAGCGAATAAAAGAGTTATATTGTGACCAGCTTCGTTTTTCGTAAAATTCCTCGACCCATCTTTGAAATTCAGCTATATTCATTTCTTTCTCATCCCCTCAATATGTTGTACAATATTCATTGTATCATAACAATATATAGTTTTGGGGTGTAGGTATGAGAAAGATTTGTGTGTTTGCAGGTTCTAATCTAGGAGAGAGACCTGAATTTAAGGAACAAGCAATCAAGCTCGGAGAAGTGCTTGTTCAAAATAATTGTGAATTAGTATACGGCGGTTCATGTGTTGGTTTAATGGGAGAAGTAGCCAATGAAGTGTTACGCTTAGGCGGACGAGTAACAGGTGTTATGCCACGTGGTTTATTCCGCGGAGAGATTGTTCATGAAGGATTAACGGAATTAATTGAAGTGGAAACAATGCATGAGCGTAAAGCGAAAATGGGAGAGCTTGCGGATGCATTTATTGCGTTACCAGGTGGTTACGGAACATTTGAAGAATTATTTGAGGTTGTATGTTGGTCACAAATTGGAATTCATGACAAGCCAGTTGGGTTATTAAATATTAAAGATTTTT
Organism: Bacillus sp. XF8; assembly: GCF_017498755.1. Taxonomy (NCBI): domain Bacteria; kingdom Bacillati; phylum Bacillota; class Bacilli; order Caryophanales; family Bacillaceae; genus Bacillus; species Bacillus sp. XF8. Next base: position 148,695 of record NZ_JAGDQK010000018.1, read on the forward strand.
ATAGTCCAATTTTGCAAATGATTGATCGTGCAGCGGAAGAAGGTTTTATGAATCCATCAAATAAAGAGTTAATTGTTTCAGCAACTACTGCTGATGAATTGATTCAGAAAATGAAAGATTATAAAAGACCTGTAATGGGGAATAAGTGGAAGCAATTATCGTAATACAAAGAATAAGTAATTACATCTAAAACGCATGAATTTTTGGATGGAAAATGACATGCGTTTTAGATAGGATTCTGGTCTATTCTTCGTAAATTCTATCGTTAACATTATGAGAAATACAAACAAAATAAGGCGTACATAAAAAGGGCATTCCTCTTATTTAGGAATGCCTTTATATGTATTTTTCTTTCTTCTCTTATACAAATACCAACCACCCCAACCGCCAATTATTGCTATAAAGATGAGGAAAGGATAGCTTTCTACATCTACATTCATGTTGAAAATATTGGCTATTATTAAGGAGACTCCAACAGTTAATGAGGCGAAAAATACTCGAATTAAATAGTCTTTCAACTGAACCACTCCCGTCATTTAATGGTAATACTGGAATGTTCTATATACCTAAATGATGAATTTGGAAAAGTGTAGTTTAGATGTAACTATTAAACAGTTGTTTCCTATATTTTAACATAAATTGAATTGGAATATATCAGTAAAGCATTAACCCCCCAAATGGACTGGGGGGTTAAGTGAGAGAGTTGTTTTTGCTTTTTCCTGGGAGGCAAAGAGCGGCTCGGAATCAGGAGTTCCAATGCCCTCCTGTTCTAAACGAGCCGCTTGCACTTTTAATTTAAGAATGCACGTAGCATCCAAGCGTGTTTTTCTAGTTCTGTGTAAATGCCAAGTAGTAAGTCAGATGTTGTTTCGTCGTCAGCGTCTTGTGCGATTTTCATCCCTTTTTTCAGTTCGCCTAGCATCATTTCGTAGTCTTTCATAATTGCTTCGACCATCCCTTCTGCAGTCTCTCCGTAAGCCGCTTCTTGAACAGAAGATAGTTCTAAGTATTCTTTCATTGTTGCTACTGGTTTCCCGCCAATTGCTAAAATGCGTTCTGCAATTTCATCGATGTGTCCAGCTGCTTCTGTATAAAATTGTTCAAATTTCTCATGTAGTGTAAAGAATTGAGGTCCTTTTACATACCAATGGAAGTTGTGTAGTTTTGTAAATAATACATTCCAGTCTGCTACCTGTTTGTTTAATACTTCGATTACGTGTGTGTTCATATGATCAATCTCCTTTTGAGTTTTTATATTATATTTTTTATTAATTTATAATTATTATAATCTAGTAATTGATATAAAACAACCTTTTAGAAGCATTATTTTTGAACATTTTTTGAACAAGATGTAATGTTGTATTGCAATATGTGTTTATTTTTTACCATATTGTGGCATATGTATAGGAAAAGGGATTTTAGAAAGGAGAATGGAGGTCAATGGAACTCCAGTTTCAAAACGTATATCAGCAAGATGGGAATTGGTATGTACTGGACTCAGAGTTTCCGTGGGATATTCAGCGAGTGAAGAATGATGTATTTTCATTAATTGAGAAACGCGAAATTCCAGTTATTTTTTGCGATACGTGTGATACAAATGATGTACTCGTAAAATTAGGAGAAGAAGAAGAAGAATTCTTATTTCCTTTAAACGGTTTTTATCATAAAGAAAGACAAATGATTTTTGTTTGTATGTGGGAGCAATATGAGCAAGTGCTCAAAACTTTACTGCATGAATTTCGGCATTCTATGCAGCATGAAAACAATGTATTGTATATAGAAAAAGAAGTATATGAGGCACGTTGGATTGAAAGGGATGCCAGGGCATTCGCTGAACGTAAAATGAATGAATATATGCGAAGGAATATAAACTAAGATATAGTGGTGGGAACACCACTATCTTTTCGTCATGTACTTACTAAAATAAAGTAGTTGACAATTATAAAGTTTAGTTCTAAACTAAGTTTATTAAATAAGTGAGGTGATGGAATGAAAGCAGAAGAAAGACTTGGATTGTTATTATGGTTCCGTTTATCACGCTTTTATAACAGAAGCATTCGTGAGACAAATCAACACTTGAAAAATTGGGATTTATCTGCTGCACAGTTTGATGTTTTAGCTCAAATTGGCGGACAAGATCGATTAACACAGCAGGAGCTTGGGAAAAAGCTATTTGTTACAAAAGGAAATATCACGCAGCTTTTAAATAAGTTGGAGCAGCTTGGTTTGGTTAAACGAGAGCAAGAAGGTACGACGAAATATCTTTCGTTAACAGAAAAGGGAAGAGCTTTATACGAAGAAGTTGTTCCACCGCAGGAGACGTTTCAAGCAGAACAATTTAGTAAGTTAAATCGCAATGAACAAAAACAATTACTAGAATTACTTCGAAAGTTACAATAAAAAAATTTAATAAATATCTCGAATTCGAGATAATATGAGGTGAAGGATATGTTTAGAAAAATTGATCATAAAAATATGGGAAGAGCAAATCACGGTTGGCTAAATACACATTTTCATTTTTCATTCGCAGATTATTATAATCCAGACAATATGCACTTCGGAGCCCTTCGCGTTATTAATGATGATTTAGTAGCAGCGCAAACAGGATTTGATATGCATCCGCACCGTGACATGGAGATTATTTCTTACGTTGTGGATGGTGAATTAACGCATCAAGATAGCATGGGGAACCGCGGTACAATTGAGCGTGGACATGTACAATATATGAGCGCTGGTACAGGGGTATTTCATAGTGAACATAATTTAGGAAATGAAACATTACGTCTATTACAAATTTGGATTTTACCAGATCGTGCGGGGCATACGCCGAATTACGGTGAGTTTAAGTTTGATTGGAGCAAGCGTGAAAATACATGGTTCCATATGGTATCTCCAGTTGATGGCGATGCACCAATTGCAATTCATCAAGATGCGAATTTATATTCCCTATCATTAGAAGCTGGAAAAGAAATTAGTTTCCCTGTTAGCGAAGGGCGTCAAGTGTATCTTGTACAAATTGAAGGAAGCGGCGTTGTAAATGGTGAAACACTTGTAATGCGCGATGCAGCAGAAGTAGTTGAAGAAGATATTCGTATTCAAGCAACAGAGAAATCTCATTATTTAGCGATTGAGATGAAGAAACAATAATGAGTAAAGGAAAAAGGAGCGTCTAATGTGACGCTCCTTTTTTAGATGAAATTGTAAGAAAAATATTTCTCAATTTTTTTAAATAGGATATATTTTCCTTTTGCCGAAATGTATAAGAGTGTCAAAAATTTTTGGGGAATGGGGAGTGTTAGATTGAAAAAGCAAGTCGTTTCATCAGCATTAGCTTTATCCGTTATCGTTGGGGGTTTTGGAGCATTCGGAGCAACAAAAACACAAGCGGCAGAAGAGCAACAAATTCAATATCACCAAGAATTTAAAACACCAGCTTACATAGGTGAGGAATGGAAAGCTCCGCAAGGATTAGATAAAAAAGAAACAGTATTTCAATATTTAGAGAGCAAGAAGGACATGTTTAAACTAGCAGGAAATATAGAAAGTCATTTTAATGTTGTAGGGGAAGAAAAGGATGCTGAATCCGGTACAACACATGTGAAGCTAGTAGAAAAACATAATAATGTTCCTGTATATGGATCAGATCAAACAGTTGCACTTGATAAAGACAATAATGTAAAGGCATTTTTCGGACAAGTTATCCCGAATTTAGAAGATAAAAATATTCCGGCTGCAGCGAGCATTACTGATGAGAAAGCGGTAGAAATTGCGAAAGCTGATATCGAGAAAGAAATTGGAAAAGTAGATAAATATGATGGTGTGAAAAAAGATTTATATGTCTATGAAAAGGATGGACAATATTATCTTGCATACCTTGTAAAAGCATCTGTTTCAAAACCAGCTCCAGGTTACTGGCATTACTTTGTTGATGCAACAAATGGAAATGTGATTGAGAAATATAATGCAATCGATCATATTACTGGATTTGGATATGGTGTGTTAGGAGACAAGCAATCATTTGAAATTGCTCAAGATGAAAAAACAGGAGCATTCAATTTATTTGATGGAAAACGTGGAAAAGGTGTTCATACGTTTGATGCTAAAAATATGGATGAATTTTTGTTTAATATTTTCTCACAATTACTTGGATATACAGGTGAAGAAGTAGAAAGTAAATCAAAATTCTTTGAAGATAAAGCGGCTGTTGATGCGCATGTAAATGCAGGCAAAGTATATGATTATTATAAAAAGGTATTTAACCGTAATTCTTTTGATAATCAAGGTGCGAAGTTAATTTCTTCTGTTCACGTAGGGGAAAATTGGAATAATGCCGCGTGGAATGGTGTACAAATGATGTATGGAGATGGAGACGGAGAAGTATTCATTCCGCTATCTGCAGGCTTAGATGTTATTGCCCATGAGTTAACACATGCTGTAACAGAGCATACAGCAAACCTTGTATATAAAGATGAATCTGGTGCATTAAACGAATCGCTATCGGATATTTTTGGTGCGATGGTAGATCGTGATGATTGGGAGCTCGGAGAAGATATTTATACACCAGGTAAGGATGGAGATTCACTGCGTTCATTAAGTGATCCTGCATCTATTCCAAACCCATTAAAACCAACTGAAGGCTATCCAGATCATTACGACAAACGTTATACAGGAACAGCTGATAACGGTGGTGTTCATATTAACAGTAGTATCAATAATAAAGCGGCATATTTAGTATCTGAAGGTGGCACACATTACGGTGTGAAAGTAACTGGCGTTGGCCGCGAAGCGACAGAGAAAATTTATTACCGTGCTCTTTCAAAATATTTAACTGCAAACTCTAACTTTAAAATGATGCGCCAAGCGGCACTTCAATCTGCAGAAGATTTATATGGTAAAAACTCTAAAGAAGTACAAGCTGTAACGAAAGCTTATGACGCAGTTGGTGTAAAATAAGATAAAAAAAGACCTGACATCGATAATGTCAGGCCTTTTTTGTTATTTAATCACGGATACCTAGAGCGATTTTCGCCATACGTGACATACGCTCTTTTGACCAAGGTGGATTCCAAACCACATTGACCTCTATTTCATTTACTTCCGGTACATTTGTCGATAATACTTTTTTAACATCTGATACGATTTGCCCCGCCATCGGACAACCGATAGAAGTCATTGTCATTGTAATGACAGCATTGTTATTCTCATCTGCTGTCACATCGTATACTAAACCAAGATTGATAATATCTACACCTAATTCAGGATCGATAACAGCCTCTAAATTGGCATATAATTTCTCTTCGAATTCTTGCGACATGCACAACACTCCTAATATTAATGATATCCATTCTCATTATAAAGGAAATAAGATAAAGGTGCAGTGAAATAGCTCACAGTGTTTTTTTATCTTTCCTATACTGGCTATAAGTATGTGGAAAGAAAGGAAAGAGTTAAATGAATGAAATAAATTAGCTGATAAGAGTCTTTTCAGTTACCATATTTATATTATGGAGCTTATTAAGAAATCCTACATAATTGTACACGAAATGTCGGATAGGTACATTTCACTTCTGCTATTCTATTTCTAAAGAGGGAGGTCATATAAATGGATTTGCTTGAAAACATGAATGGAGCATTAAACTATATTGAAAAAAACCTTACTAACGATATTGATTTTAAAGAAGTAGCAAGGCTGGCTTTTTGCTCCGAATATCATTTTAAAAGGATGTTTTCTTTCCTTGCGGGTATTTCATTGTCGGAGTACATCCGCCGGAGACGTCTTACTCTTGCAGCATTCGATCTTAAAGATAGCGGCATAAAGGTCATTGACGTTGCTATAAAATACGGATACAACTCACCAGATTCTTTTGCAAGAGCTTTTCAAACTTTGCATGGTATAACACCGTCAGCAGCCAGAAATAATGGACATTTATTAAAGGCTTATCCACGAATGACCTTTCAACTATCCATCAAAGGAGGAAATGAAATGAACTATCGAATTAAAGAAAAAGAGGCATTTCACATAATTGGCATCAAGAAAAGAGTACCTTTAATTTTCCATGGAGTTAATCCTGAGATTGCCTCTATGTGGAAGGATTTAGATAGTGAAATGATACAGAGACTTAAGGATCTTTCTAATGTCGAGCCTTTGGGGCTGCTTAGTGCGTCAACGAATTTTTCTGAAGGGCGAATGGAAGAAAACGGGGAGCTTGATCATTATATAGGGGTGGCAACAACTAAGGAGTGTCCAGTTAATCTGACACAACTTGAAGTTCCTGCTTTAACATGGGCCATATTCGAAGCGGTCGGACCGTTTCCGGATACGTTGCAAGATGTATGGGGACGCATTTATTCCGAGTGGTTTCCATCTTCAAACTATGAGCAAGCAGAAGGACCAGAAATCTTGTGGAACGAGAATAAAGATGTAACTTCGCCGAACTTTAAAAGCGAAATATGGATACCAATTTTGAAGAAGTAGTGAACAATAACGTGACCTACAACAAGCAAAGGTTATGATAGGGCATAAAAAATAAGAAAATCCTATTGTGTTTTTAAAACATATCATGTATACTTCTAATTAGTTGATAACGATTATCAATATCAACTAAAACATTACTCTTCGTTATGTTGGTCATACCCCTTTTGACTGCGTAAGTCAGAGACAAAATGTTGAAATACCTTGTGTCCTATTCTACAGAATTATGGTAATCTCCAACCTCAACTTATATGCGTTAAGCATGCAAAAAGGATCCTATCCGTGAAGGGATCCTTTTTTGTATTATTCCGCTATTTGCGGGCCGTAAAAGCCTGATTGGTGTGGGATAATCACTGATTAAAGTTTCACTTTATGTTGTAGCGATTAATGTGTAAAGTCCTGGGGTACGTTCTTCAATTCCTTTTGGTGCAGAAGACGGAAAGACCCAGCGCTGGTGTGGACCACATTCCTCGGTAAGCTCTTCAATACGGAGGTTTGCTTTGGCGATTTCTGTAATAATTTCTCCTAGTGTCCAGCGGCGAATTTTTGTATTTGGTAGTGATTTTCGTTGCGTCTCATCAAGTAGAATGCTATAAGCGACGTCACTTTCAATAATCCCTTCATAGAAATAATCACCATTTGCTTGAAACATTGGATGATCTATCGCTAATAGCTTTGTATAGAGCGGGTGATAATCACGGAGTATGAAAGTGCCACCATCTATTAATAGTTGTGAGATCAATTTAAAAAGTGGTTTGAGATCTAAAAAATAATGAAGTACACCTAGTTCTAATAAAACAATATCAAATGTTTTGGAGGGAGATATCTCTAGTACATCTGAAACGATATATTCAATAGACACCTCCGTAGCATCCGCTAGCTCATTTGCATATTTGGCGTTGCTCTCGGAAATATCTACAACGGTTACGTCGGCGCCTAATAATGCGAATGCGACAGCTTTATTTCCTTTGGAGCCAAGTAAATTGATAATTCGCTTTCCTCGTGGGTTTTGTATATAAGGTAAGTAGTAAGCTACTTCATGAGCAGGATTTTGCATGAGTTTCTTTGCGTATTCTTTTGGAGTACCGTGCCGATTCGTCCATGCTTTATAGGCAGCAGCATTCCAGCCTTGTTTATTAATTGTGCTTAACTGTTGTTGATTCAATGAACTCGCTCCTTTCTTTGAACATGTACATATTCGGAAAGAATTATTTATTTCCTTTTTTCTTCGAATTAAAGTTTGATTTTTCTGTATTTTAGTCGTAAAATACGTATTATATATGAAAAGCGTTGAAAAGGAAAAGTAGAATGAAACCATTCTTTCCAGAGAGCTTCAGCAGCTGAGAAGAAGCAAGAATGTTCATTTGAACAATGGCCTTTGAGCTGGGTCCTGAACTTATCAAATGATAATAGTAGGCGGCGACGAGAGTTGGTTCTCGTTATCAAAACCACAGTATAAGAGCATATGATTGCTCCGTACTTGATGAGGTTAGTTATGTGAATAGCTGACGAAATAAGGTGGTACCGCGACTGTTTATACAGCCCCGCCCTTATCTTTTCTGAAGATAGGGGCGGGGCTTTTTATATTTAAAAGGAGGAATAGAAGATGAGTATTTTTATTGGTGGAGCTTGGCCGTATGCGAATGGATCTTTACATCTTGGGCATGTTGCGAGTCTATTACCTGGAGATATTTTAGCTCGTTATTATAGAGCGAAAGGTGAGAATGTTCTTTACGTCTCAGGGAGCGATTGTAATGGAACACCAATTGCCATTCGGGCAAAGCAAGAAGGGGTTACTGCAAAAGAAATTGCTGATTATTATCATGAAGAATTTGAGCGATGTTTTAAAGGACTTGGCTTTACGTATGATTGTTATACGCGTACAGATACAGAGCACCATCATGAAATAGTACAAAAGATTTTCTTACGGTTATTAGAAGAAGGCTTTATTTATAAAAAGACAGTTGAGCAAGCATACTGCGAAACATGCGCACAATTTTTACCGGATCGTTATGTGGAAGGGATTTGTCCACATTGCCATGAACCAGCACGTGGAGATCAATGTGATGCGTGCTCAGTCATTTTAGATCCGCTTGATTTAGTAGAAAAGAAATGTAAACTATGTGGAAGTACGCCAACTGTTAAGGAGACAGAACATTTCTATTTTGCACTTCATAAATTCGAGCGGCAGATTAAGGATGCAGTATTTATTGCAAAACAAGAGGAAACATGGCGTGATAATGCCATCCAATTAACAGAGCGGTATTTACAAGAAGGATTACAAGATAGGGCTGTATCACGCGATCTACCTATTGGAGTACCAATTCCAGTTAAGGGATATGAAGATAAGAAAATTTACGTATGGATTGAAGCAGTTTCAGGTTATTATTCAGCAAGTAAACGATGGGCTGAAGAAACAAGGAAAGATGATGGAGAGTTCTGGAGTAGCAGTGTGAAGACATATTATGTGCACGGTAAGGACAACATCCCGTTTCATTCTATTATTTGGCCAGCTGTATTACTTGGAATCGGAGAAACAGCGATCCCGTGTCATATCGTTTCCAATGAGTATTTAACCGTTGAGAAACGAAAGTTATCGACAAGTAAAAACTGGGCAGTATGGGTACCGGATATATTAGAGCGATATGATCCAGATTCAATTCGTTATTTCTTAACGACTAATGCACCAGAAAATCGCGATACCGATTTTTCTTGGCGTGAATTTATTTATAGCCATAACAGTGAGTTGCTAGGCGCATACGGAAACTTTGTAAATCGTACACTAAAGTTCATTGAGAAGTATTATGATGGTGTAGTGCCGAAAGGAAATGTAAATATAGAACTGAAAGAAAGAGTGGAGGAATTATATCATAAAGTAGGAAGTGCAATTGAGCAGGCTCATTTTAAAGTAGCATTAGAAACAATATTTGAAACGGTGCGCGTTGCAAATAAATATTTTGATGAAGAGCAGCCTTGGAAACGGAGGGAGGAAAATCCTGCTGCTTGTGAAGAGACGATTTACACCTGCGTATACTTGATTGTAAACTTTGCGCAGTTACTTGAGCCGTTTTTACCTTTTTCTAGTGAAAGGGTGCGGAACATATTATCAATTACGAGTGTAAGCTGGAAATGTGAAAATGTATTGCCAGAGCGAATTAGTCATGTGCAGCCATTGTTTGAGAGAATTGATGTAAAGCAAATTGAAAAAGAGGTAGAAAAGTTGTACGGGGTATTAAAGTAAAAAGAGCACATCATGTGCTCTTTTTTTAGGCGCTTCGTTCTATGTTTTGTTTCTTCTCTTTCCGTGCAGTCAAAATTTGTGGTGTGAAAATACCAAGCAATATGCAAACAATACCAAACCATTGCAGTGGCGATACGACTTCATGAACAAGTGTAATGGAAGCGATGATTGCTGTTGGTAATTCAGCAGCTCCTAAAATCGTTCCAAGTCCTGTTCCTACTTTTGGAACACCAATTGAGAAGCAAATGACAGGTACAACAACTCCGAAGAATCCAAGGAAGAATGCATATTTCCATAATCCAGCCTGTAAGGCACCATCAGTTAAGAAGGTTGGAGGAAAGATTAAGCAAACGATAAGCGTAGCACTTGTTGTCATTAGAAAGCTTTTTGTATATGGTGGTACATTTGTAGCAACGCGTCCGCTTGCAAAAATATAAAAGGAAAAAGAGACAGCGGCTAATAGTCCAAAGATAATGCCTTTTGTAGAGAAGTTTTGTCCAAGTCCTTCAAACACACCACCTGCAAATAACGTTCCGGCAAATAAAATAATAATCGATATTACCTTTTCGCGGCTTGGTAATGTCTTGTTAGCGATCGCTTCAATGACTACCCCAATCCATGTAAATTGAAAGAGTAGAACAACGGCGATGGAAGCAGGTAACTCTTCTACAGAAATTGCGTAGAAAATCCCGGTCATGCTCATTGTTGTTCCGACAGCTAATAAGGACAATGCTTGTTTTTTCGAGACTTTATGACGTGAGAAGAAAAGAACGAGCAATAAAAGTCCAATCCAGCCAAATACATATTGTCCACCTAATAGCTCATGCGCAGAAAAACCATTCATAAAGCCGAGTTTGAAAATTGTAGAAAGTACGCCGTAGCTACAGGCGCCAAATAAAACTAATAATGAAAACTTAAATTTCTCCATAAAAATCCTCCTTTTACAAATAAAAAACGCCCGTTGTCTAGTTTAAGACAACGGGCGAACGAAACAGAGTGAAAACTCTACAAAATTCCGCCACTCACAATCGTGTGTGAGTTTGGGTATGCAATTATAAAACGTATGAGTTCGATTCCTTATTTGTACATGTTTTCAGTGAATAGCATAATATAAAATAAGATAAAAGCAGATTAAAAATAAAAACATGTAATAAGTATTATGAATCTAGTTTATAACCAATACCTTTTACTGTTTTAATATAAGGTATATTTAATTTTTTACGCAAGTTTTTTATATGTGTATCGATTACTCGCACATCACCATAATATTCATAGCCCCATACTTTATCTAATAGATCACTTCTTGATAATACTGTTCCTTGGTTTTGTAAAAGCATAGCAATAATTTCGAATTCTTTCGTTGTTAATTCGACTTTCTCACCATTTATATAAGCAGTATAAGCTGGGAAATTCAGCATGAGCTCATTGAACTGCAAGATTCCCATATTTTTTTCAGGTTCGGATGTAAGTCCTCTTCTTAAAACAGCCTCCATTCGTTTTATGAACACAGTATGGTGAAATGGCTTTATTATATAATCATCTATCCCCAGTTCAAACGCTTTAATTTCATTCTTTTTATCGTTACATCCTGATAACATTATAATAGGAATATTTGATTGTCCTCTTATAATTTGGCAAGTACTATAGCCATCTATATCAGGTAATGTGGAATCAAGTAGAATAAGATCATACGAATTTTTTTGAAACTTAAGTATGCCTTCTGTCCCAGAACTTGCGATGTCAATTTTATAATTATGCGCTACTAAAAATGTTTGGATTTGTTTTTGCATATCTGAATGTTCTTCAATTGCTAATATGCGCTTCAAATTATCACTTCCTAAAGTATACGTTTACAAATATAGATGCAACTTGAATAGTCGAAAATGCTCTGTGATTGACTGAGATAGATTGATGAGAGCTGTTTGCTTTAGTTGGAAATGAAAAAACTACTGACGAAAGCTTCATCTTGTATGTATACTGCTCTTTCTTATGGAGGGAAAGAAAGAACTGTACGCCATGATATCAACAAAAATATATTTAAATGTTTATTTTTGTAAATATTTAAATTTTTTATTTCCTGTTACATTATATATGCAAGGTAAGTATTTGACTACTCAAAAATAATAAAGTGAAACTTTAATCAGTGGGGGTTTTACAGCCCGGGAATAGAGGAATAAAAAGAAGCCAAGATATAAAGGTCTTGGCTAAGTTCTAAATGTTTTCTTTCATGTATATAAACTATTTCGTTACAATGACAGTCGCTTGTTTTTCCACTCGATCAAATAACCAATGGATATCTTCATTGAACATACGAATACACCCAAGGGTTGTATTTTTTCCGATAGCTTGGTTGTTATTTGTTCCATGAACCGCGTATGTTGTTCCCCAAGTTCCTACCATGTTTAATCCCATCCAACGATCACCAAGTGGGTTACGTGGGTCGCCGCCCTTAATATGTCTTGTATAGTACGGGCGATTTTTAATTTTGTTTACAATAATAAATGATCCAATTGGAGTTGGTGTAGCAGCTTTTCCTGTAGCGACAGAAAAACTTCTAATAAAAGTTCCATTTTGATAGAAATCCATCTTATTAGTAGTTGTGTTGACAATTAGTTTTTGCTGCGATGCAGGAGTAGCTGCTTCTGTTTTTTCATAGGGAACTATTGCACATAAACTTAGTATAAAAATAGTAAATAATAATTTTTTCATGATGTTCTCCTGAGTATTATTTTGTTTTATAATAAGTTCTTTCCTAATCCATAAATTTGATTAGAAAGAACTTATTAAAATTATCAACAAATTCCGCTATAATTCTACATTATCAACATGAAGTTAATATGAAGAAGAAATGAGTTTAATATGGTTTTTGAGATGTCTGAGTTTTTAGCTAGAAATGTATTCTATGTAGGTGGGGGATAACTGCCCGTAAAAGCCCGATTGGTGAGGGCTTTCCATCAGTGGTGATGAAGAAAACTCTCACTGTTGGAAGTGTCACTTTATAAAGTGAAGTTAGAGAAAAGTTAGAAAAAATTCTCAGTGCGAAAATGCACGAAAAACGTTATTTTATTGTATATAGGGAGGAAAAATGAAGATTTTTTAAAATATATAATAGATATTGGAAGGGTTTTGTCGAGAATTTCATAGAATTGGTTATTTTAGTATTCTCCTTACAAAAATGTAATCTAAATGTAAGCTATTACGATAGTTATTTCGACAAAATTTTTATACAATTACAGTAACAGTTTGTACGTGATTGATGCTGTATGTAGATCAAAAAGAAAAGGAGAGATCGACATGGAATGGGTTCATGAATTATTTCAGCAATACGGCTATTATGTTGTACTTGTAGGGTTGCTGTTAGAATATATTGCGCTTCCGTTTCCAGGAGAGCCAACGTTAGCGTATGCGGGTTATTTGGCACAGATAGGAGAATTACAATTACCACTTTTAATTATCTTATCATTTATTGGAACGAGTGTTGGGATGACGATTCAATACTTTTTAGGGAATAAACTTGGTATGCCCTTTGTACAGAAATATGGGAAGTATGTGTTTTTAACACAAAGAAAGATTGATTTAACGAGAATATGGTTTGATAAATATGGATATTTCCTTATTTTTATCGGCTTCTTTATTCCAGGGGTCCGTCACTTTACTGGATATTTTGCAGGAATCATTAATTTACCGTTCCGTCGCTTTGCGATAACGATCTACTCTGGCGCCCTATTATGGGTATCTTTCTTCTTAATCGGTGGCTATTGGTTAGGTGGAAACTTACATGATATCTTTGGAATGCTTGGACAACACATTGGAAAAATTATTTTCGGAGTGATTGTAATTGTAGCAATTACGTTAGGAGTTCGTTTCCGCAAACAATTAAAACGTGTATTTGTACAAGGTGTAAATTAATATGGAATCCATTCTATGTCGAAATTTGGAGGGAGCAGTGCTGATAGGCACTGCTCCCTCTTATTGTACTTTCCAGTTTGCTTTTATTTTACCTGTAAGGTTGTGACCAGTCACCACAATATAATATGTTCCAGTTTTAGTTGCTGAAAGCTGGTAAGTATCTTCGTTTATTTCTGAAACAGATTCGATTCTGTTAAACTCACTAGAAAAGTGAAGACCATGACCGTAGCTACGGTTTTCAACAGGAAGAAATTGGACGTTAATTTCAATCGTCTCTCCTTTTTGGGCGCGGATTGGGATTTTATGTTCTCCGTTAAAATATGAAAAAGTTACTTCAAATTCATTTTTGGTAGTATGTTCGATCCATTGTTCTTTTTTTGTAAAATCAATAGAGGCAATTGTGATGAATAAAATGGAGACGATAATAGGGATGGCATATCGAAACCATTTCGATTTTTTTGCGATATATGTGCAGAAATAAAAGAAAACAGCGCAAATCGCTCCGATTGACCCTGCAATGAAAAAAAAGATAAATGGTTCACCGCCGAACAATTGAACAGGAAGAAAAAATAGATAACCACAAATGATATACAGTAATGCTTTTTTTGTAATGCTTGTTTGTTTAGAGCTGAGTTTATCGATGATGAGTGAACACAAGATTGCATAGAAGAAAAGAACATAAGCAAAAGGGTTATATAGGATGTTATATGTGACATCGGAGAGTTCATATAAATCAAAGTTGTTTGTTATAAAGAAAAGTATTGCAAAAGAAAAATAGAGAACAAAAGCGGCAGAAAATTTAGTAAGAAGGTAAGAAAAAATCAATTTTTTCTCCATATTTCACCTCGCATATTATGTATTTTAAATATATTGTACAAAACTTTTGAATATGAATGTATAGTTGGTTTTGACATATATGAATGTCAAAATGACAATGATAATTGACAAACGGAAGGATATTATTTACAATTTTATTTAAATAAAAGAAAAAGAGGTTAGGTATGAAGCTTCAAAATCGAGTGAGAGAATTCAGGGCAAAGCATCGAATGTCACAAGGAGATTTAGGGAAAGCAATTGATTCATCGCGGCAAACGATTAGCTTAATTGAGCGTGGGGATTATGCACCGTCGATTGTCTTGTCACTTAAGATTGCGCGTGTTTTTGGGGTATCAGTGGAGGAGATATTTATGTTAGTTGAGGGGGAAGAAGGAGATGGAGAGTAGGGTAAAACATATAATGATTTCTGTTATGAAATTATTGGGATCTATGTTAATTGGCCTAATCGTTGGATACATATTAGCTCATTATTTTGGCGTTAGTCCAAACGGAGATTATTCTTATGCGGAAGTAATTGCGCTGTTCATGTGCTGTATAGTTGCTCTAGTTTGGTTTGGAAAAAATATGTGGACATTAACAAAGTTACGTGATGAAGAAGAAAGTATACAGGGGCGTAGACTAGGGGCTATGCTAATTTATTTACGTGCAAGTGAAGTAATTGTATGGTCTTGGGCCATTTGTGCTGCAATTATGTATTATCGATCATTTGCAGCAGGAACGCCTCATTTATTTGAAATTGTAAATTTTGTCGTGTCTATTGTATGTTTGATTCTTGTAATATGGATTGGCTTTATTATGAAGAATCGATATAACGAGTTGTACCCAGAGCAGCGAGTTACATATTCACAATCCATGGAAATGTGGGCGAGAAATGCAGATGAAGGGCAAAAACATATCGTCCATGAGGCAGGCTACAAGGCGTATCAGTTTACAAATGTTGTGCTTGCATGGGCATGGATCTTGTCAATTGGTTATACAATTGTAAGTGAAACAGATTTCTTCTTGATTGGTATAATTTCATTTGTTTGGGTTTTGCATATCGGAAAATACATGTATGAAATGCATAAAAAAATGATTTATTAACGTTACGGATTATTGAAGGGAGAAAAACGGTGGACATTTTGAAAAGACCAGCTTTTTCTATAGTTATTGTTTTTGTTTGTTCAGTTGTATATGGATGGATCAGGCCAGAGAAAGCACAGGTAATGATGGAAATGTGGGCGTTTGTTGGAAGCGTAGTGCTTGTTCTGGCTATCCATGAACTTGGGCATGTTATTTTTGGTTTTTTAAACGGTTTGAAATTTAAATTTATGACAGCGGGCCCTATTACAGTTCAAAAGGAAGGGGAAAAAATACGGATAAGAGAAAATAAAATGTGGTTGTATTTTGGAGGCGTAGCTATGTTATTACCGCCTTCTATACATACACCAAATCTTTCAAAGAAATGGGCATGGATGACGTTAGGTGGCCCGATAACGAGTTTGGCGTGCGGCTTGTTATCAGGGTATATATACATGGTGAGCTACTACCAATTTCTTTTATACTTTTCTGTATTACATTTCGTAATCTTTTTAGCTACAGCGATTCCAATAAAGGGAATTATGCTTAGTGATGGCAAGCAATTTTTAATTTTAATTAAAGGTGATGAGACTGCCAAGCAGCATTTACATAGTATTCAAGTATCTAGTGAGTTGTTGAGCTTAAAACGACCAAAAGATTGGGACGAAAAGTTAGTAGAAATAAGTGAAGAAAAAATAAAGGGCGATGAAGAGGTAAGAGAAATACTGAGTGATCTAATGCTCACATTTTATTCACGATGTGATAGAGAAGGAATGGAAGCTGGGATCGCTTGCTTAGAACAGGTTTTACAAATACCTGTTACAAAAGAAAATAAATATTTTGTTGGTGGTTTTCATAGTTGGTATTTGTTATATAAAGTGCTATATGGTATGGATGATGTTTCTTTAAAAGATATGAAGCAGCACGCGAAGGCTATAACAAGATTGGATCCGTATGGGTATTACCGTACACAGGCAATCTTAAAATATTTAGAGAAGGATGCGGAATCCTTCCATACATATATGAAAAAAGCAGAAAGTGAGCTAAAGAATGCTGAAAAGAGTGGGGGCGGCTATTTGCAATTAGAGAGAGAATGGTTCCAGCTTTTACAAAAGAAACTAGCAATATAGAGGATATCTTACGCCGAGTAAGATATCCTCTTCTCTATATGTAAATTTATTCAGTTCTATAAATGATGAGAGAAGAGTAGAATGAAGGAATTTCCTATAGGAAGAAGAGAAAGTGTTGGAGGTAGTACATATGGGTATTTTGACGCTTATTTTACTACTATTGCTCATTTGCGTTTTTTGTAAAGTGACGTATGTAGCGTTGAAGCTGTTAGCGCTCGTGTTAATTATTGTATGTATCGTTCAATTTGGAGAGAAGTTGCTTGGGCTTTGAGAGCTTGGGGGATATCGCATTTTGTAGAACGGTCGGTATATGGAAAGAAGAAGCTGCAAAAATATGCAGCTTCTTTTTTATTTGTTTATAAATTGTTTATTTTTACCTCCTATTCTAAAAGTAAGGAGGCGATAAAGATGAAAAAAGCGGTGCTAGAAGTGAAAGATGTGACGAAAAAGGTGAAGGGGAGAAGTTTGTTAAATCATATGTCCTTCTCCGTTTATAAAAATGAAATTTGTGGTTTTGTTGGGCCGAATGGTTCGGGGAAAACGACGTTGATTCGGACGATTATGGGCCTAATTAAACCGAATGAGGGAGAAATCTTAATTAACGGTGTTAGTGTACAGAAAAATCGTGAAGAGGCACTTCAATATGTTGGTGCGATTGTTGAGGCACCAATATTCTTTCCTTATATGTCTGGAAGAAAAAATTTACGAAATTTAGGCCGAATTACAATGAACAGCGGGGGAGAAAATTTAGAGCGGAAAGTTGAACAAGTGTTAAAAATTGTTGGGTTAGAAAATCGTGGCGATGACAAGGTGGGCACTTATTCATTAGGAATGAAACAACGATTAGGAATTGCGCAGGCACTTCTTGGAGACACAGATTTTATTATTTTAGATGAGCCTTCTAATGGATTAGATCCAGTTGGGATTAAACAACTTCGAAAGATTGTGCTCGATTTACAGCGTGATAAAGGAATTACTTTCTTCATTTCAAGTCATTTAATTCGTGAACTAGAGCTTATGTGTGATTCATGGGTGATGATTCGAGATGGAGCGCTCATTTGGCGGGGGACCACAGAAGAACTCAAAGGGAATAGCAAGGATCTAGAAGACATCTTTGTGGAGATGATGAGCTCATGATGATGTTAGTGCGCTCTGAATGGGAGAGACTTTGGGCGAAGAAGGTGACATGGCTTTGTTTTGCGGGGATACCGGTGATGTTACTCGGGGCAGCGAAATATTCTTTGAAACATAATCAAGAGGTCGCAAAGACCGCAGTGGATTATACCTATGCAAATTCTTTTCCTGTTTTAGCGTTATCTGAAATGCTTATGAGCATATGTAATCTCATTTTATTTGTCTTGATAGTTCTTGTATTTGCTCAAGAATACCATAGTGGACAAATACGTATGGTGTTGCAACGCGTGTATACGTATTCTCAGGTTCTTGTTGCGAAGACAATTACAGTATTGTTAGTCATGTTGTTATTTATGGTGGCCTATTTTATTTGTAGTTATCTTATTGGCTATATTTTCTTCGAACACGAATCGAATATTCTCTTATTTTATCATCAGGAAAAAATGAGTGGGATAGGTGTGTTTTTATATAGCATTTCGTATTACGGAATTGCCTATATCACTTTAATAGCGATGGCAAGTATACTCATTATGTTAGCTGTTATGAGTAAATCGACAACGAGTGCAACGCTTCTTGGTATGGGATTTATTATATTTTCTTTCGGATATCCAGCTCTTGCTTCAATTATAGGAGAATCACCTGTTTTTCTTTACGTTAATTATTCATCTTTAATCAAATTACAACATGAAGGAATCGCTATTTCGTTAGGTGGGTATAGTTGGATGGATTTTTGGGGATCTGGAGTTTTATTTGTGTATATTGTTTTTAGTAATATTGTCACGCTTTATGGGATGGGAAAAAGAGATAATTTTGTGTGAGGTGTAAACGATGAGACAAATACTTATAAGCGAATTTGAAAGAATGTTTGAGCGAAAGAAAACAAAAGTTTTAATGATTATTTTTGGGTTACTGCTCGTTTTAAATAGTATATGGGTTCATAATTTTGGAGTTGCTATTTATGATTCGAAAGGGACAGAGGTGATATTAAGTAATTTGAATTTTTCTGTTGCACTTACAAGAGAATGGTATTTTCCTTTATTTTTATTAATTTTTCCAATCTTATTTATAGATAGTTTTAATAGTGAAATTTCTTCTGGTGCCTATCGTTTTATCATGATTCGCCCGGTGAATAGATGGAAATTGTTATTTTCGAAATGGATTACTCAAGTAGTTATGATCAGTTTATTTTTAGCATTAGCTTTTGTCATTAGTTATGGATATGGAATGTTTTTTGTAAAACATGCAGAACAAACAGTGTTTTTGAATAAGCAAGTTGCATATGGAGCAGGAGCCGCCTTTTTATATACTGTGAAGTATTATGTAATACTATGGTTTATTGCGGGTTCTTTATTAATGTTGACTAGTTTTGTAAGTTTATGGTTTCAAAATTCAGTTATAACTTATTTTGTGACTATTGGATTGATAGTAGCTGGTTTGTATGTGAATGAAGAATTTAGTTATTTTTTAATTGGAAGTGAATCCATTCTTAAGGTATTAAGTGGTGATAAACCAACATTTTACCTAATAAATGGTACAATTTTAGGAGGATGTGCACTAGCAGCTATGTTTTATTGGCGCAAAAAAGATGTATATAACTAAGGGGGAAATACCATGACGGATAAAATATTACTTGTAGATGATGAACCAGATATTATTACATTCATTGAGGATAGTCTTGTCATGGAAGGGTATGAAGTAAGAAGTGCACTAACTGGAGAAGAAGCTTTAAAGAAGTTAGACAGCAGTATAGATTTAATTATTTTAGATGTTATGCTGCCAGATATAAGTGGTTTTAAAGTATGTGAAAGGATTCGAGAGTCTCATACATGCCCCATTTTATTTTTAAGTGCCGATAGCAGAGAGCAATCTCGTATTGAGGGGTTGATGATTGGCGGGGATGATTATATTAATAAGCCATTTAGTTTAAAAGAGTTGAAGGCAAGAATTATTGCGAACTTACGTCGTGCTACAGATTTAAAGGAGTCGTCTGAAAATCGTGTTCTTTGTTATGGAAATATATTAATAGACTTGCAGAGCTATGAAATAACATCAGGAAAACAAACGATTCATTTTACAAAAAAGGAATTTGAAGTTGTAAAAATGCTGGCACTTCATTCTGGTCAAGTTTTAACAAAGGAGCAGCTCTTTGAAAAGATTTGGGGCTATGATAGTGAAAGTGATGTGTCTACTGTTGTCGAGCATATGAAGAAAATACGGACAAAGCTTAGTATGTATGACGGAGAGTATACATATATACAGACTGTTTGGGGAATTGGGTATAAGTGGAGTGTACAGGCATGATGGAGAAGTGGCGGATTAAACAACAGTTAATTATTGGATTTATTATTATAATAGCGGGGAGCATTCTTTTATCTATTGCAACGATTGGAGCATTTTTATATTGGTTGCAGAAGAGTGGGGAGCAATTTATACATGCCGCTAATTATTACGAAAAAAAAATTCCAATGATTCAAGAGTATGCAATCCAAAAAGGGGAGCGCTTACTAGATAAAGAGGAGCAGAAAGACTTAGAGAAGTTAATTCCAAGAGAAGGGATTACATATCAAGTAATTGATTCAAAAGGGGAAAGGCAGTACGGGACCTATACAAGACAGGTAATCAGTAAAAATAATCCATTAGCTAAAAATCTAAATATGAATTTACATGTAGAAGATATAGATAAAAACACAACTTATTATACGCCTCTTCTAAGTGATGATGGAGAGTTGAAAGGGGCATTGGGACTCAACTATACGTTAGATGTTTCTTATGCGAATGGGTGGGTTGCTTTGCTTGTCGCAGTCGTGTTTGGTTCCCCTTTTGTATATGTTAGTTTGTTATCGTATATCGTTTCTCATCGGATTGGAAAAAGGTTATCTAGACCGCTCAGGGAATTGGTAGATGCATCAAAAAGAATCGAAGTACGAGACCTAGATTTCCATATAGAATATAAAGGGAAAAATGAAATTGGGGAACTTGTTACATCATTTGAGAATATGCGCGCAGCACTAGCCGATAGCTTAACTCGCCAATGGGAGCTAGAGGAAGAAAGAAGAGAATACGTCAGAGCGATTTCTCATGATTTGAAAACACCATTAACAATTGTGCAAGGACATACAGAAGGACTGCAAAGTGGATTATGGAAAAATGAAGAGTTGTTGCAGCGCTATTTACAAACGATTGAGCGAAATACAAATCGGATGGCGAAGCTTCTTGGGGAGTTCGATACGGTGAATGAGCTGGAGAGTTTTTCATTTCAATTATTTGTAAGTGAAGTACATGTAGAGAGCTTTTTTCATAAAAAGATAGAAGAGTATGAGTATGTTGCTAGGAAGAAAGAAATAGAATGGGATGTTATGTTTGAACAAGTGGAGGATATAAAGACACTTGTATTTGATCGAGAGAGAATGAGTCAAGTGATGGATAATATTGTGATGAATGCTGTTCGTTTTACACCAGAAGAAGGGAAGATGTTGCTAAAAGTATACATCCAGCACGATGAACTCCAATTTCATGTGTATGATTCAGGACCTGGCTTTCAATCTGGTGATGTAAAAAAAGTATTCCAGCGCTTTTATCAGGAAGATCAATCACGTTCGAGTAGTAAAAAGCATTCCGGATTAGGTTTATACATTGCGAAGAAAATTGTAGAGAAGCATGGGGGAAATATATTCGCAGAAAATAGTGCAGTATGCGGCGGGGCGCATGTGTGGTTTCGGATTCCGCGGGATATGAACAAAAAGAGGCTGTAAGATTAATCTTACAGCCTCTTTCTTTCCTATTAAGAATTACTTTCGACTCCTTGGCTAGTCTCTTCTTCAGGATCTTGCAATAGGTTAAATACATCTGCTAAGCAAAATGCGATAAACCAAGTCCAAAGACCGTGGAAGAAAGCTGAGCTTAATTGAAGAGGTAATGTATAGTTTGTCATTGAGTAGGAAATACATCCACCAACGATTCCAATCATTGTTAATAGCATTGTTTTTTGAGCATTTTCTTCTGGATTAAAGAGGAAGAAAATATATCCACCTAATATTGAAGCGCTTACAACAGATTCGATTCCATTAAAAATGATATGCTCTCCCAGCTGAATGTTTGTCCAGAAGCAAATCGTGCCACCGATGATAGCAAACAGTACAGCTACTATATAGCGTATATTTTGATTCATATGTTCATCTCCTTATGTAATAAGATGATTTGGAAGTCAAAAAGGTAGGTATAATAATAGAAGTGAGTGTTAGTTGTACGTATCTTTTTTATAAAAAGATTAAAGAAGAATAACTAAGATGAGCGGTCTTTTTAAACCGTTTCTTGTACGATATGAAAATGATTAGTTATTACGTAAACTTGCATTGAGATATACCCGACTTCTCGTTTCTTTTTGCTTATAAAAGTAAGAGAAACTCCCAAGTCTATACATTCTTTTTTGTAAGTCTTATTGTATTATAACATATTTAGTAGAATAATAATAGGAATTATCTGATTTTGTAATAAGTGTAAAATAATTCGAAGGATTATATTTTATGGATTAATATCCCATTTTATTGTACAATTAATTTGACTGAATTTTTAGTTAATAAAGAGGAGGTTGATTAGATGGGTACACAAAAGCAGCATATTGTAGTTACACCTACGAAAAGTATAGGGGTTTCTTTAGTATTAACGTTTTTGTTTGGTTCTTTTGGAATGCTGTATTCAACAATTATTGGTGCAATTATTATGATTATTATTGAATTAATTGTAGGTATTGTAACATTTGGGATTGGGCTTTTTGTTACACATATTATTTGTATGGTTTGGGGAGCACTTGCAGCTCATAATTACAATCAAAGATTATTGCGTGGAACGAATACATACACATCGTAAGTTAGCTGGTGTAAGAAGAAATTTATATCAGTTAAAACCCTTCCATTTGTATTAGGTGAACCAATCGGGCTTTTACGGTCAGTTAATCCCCCACCTAACTTCTTTAGAAAAGCGGAAGCGGCTTGCTCAGAATCGCAGGACGTTGGAGCTCCCGACAGAGAGGCGCTTTTTGCCTCGTCCGAGGGGGCGAAACGACCAGAGATTCTAGCCGCTAGAGCTGGACAATGCTCTTGCTGAATTTTGAGGTGGGGGTCTTACTGTCCGCGAATAGTAGGATAAATAAAAACGCAAGGAATCATAATTCCTTGCGCTTTCTTATATACGTTTGAAACGTCCAACGATTTCAACGGTTTCTGTAATATTCATAAACGCATGATTGTCTACATGACGAATGATACGCTTTATTTCTCCTAATTCGTAACGAGTTACGACGGTGTAAATCATTTTTTTCTTATGGTTGGTATAGCCGCCGACAGCGTCTACCATCGTCACACCACGTATACCGTGATGCAGTAGTGCGCTTTTAATTTCCTCGCCTTTTTCTGTAATTGTCATTATCGTTAATTTAATATGTTTTGTGTGCACAGCGTCAATTATCTTGCTGACAACAAAACGGCTAATTAACGTGTACAGTGTAATATCCCATCCGAAAATAAAGCCAGCGACAACAAGTAAGACTAAGTTGAAGACAAAAATAATGGCACCAATCGAAATGTCTTTATATTTCGCTACAATCAATCCAACAATATCAAATCCACCAGTTGAAGATGCAAATCGGAATATAATTCCTGATGCTGCACCACAGATAACACCACCAAATACAGAAGAAAGTAAAATATCATCTGATACTTGATGTACGGGGATAATGTTCATGGCAAGTGATGATACAGCCACGAAATAAGCTGTTAAAAAGGTTGTCTTCTTTCCTAAGTAAAAGTGACTTAGAACAAGTAGTGGGATGTTTAATAAAAAGATAAGTGCACCGATATTATAGTGCATTAAATAACCGATAATCATCCCTACACCAGCGAAACCACCGCTAATCATATTATGCGGGATAAAAAACATATTCATTGAAATAGCATACAAAATCGAAGCTACAAAAATAACAATCAACTGTATTATAAATTCTAAATGAAATGTTCTAGCTGCTGGGAAGGATAAAAAGGCGGTGTCGGGAACGTAATCGGCGTCTCCTAATTGACCCATAGTATGTTTCATCTCCATATTCATTTTTGATTACAAGAAGAGAATAATGCTTTTTTCAAAAACTGGCAATAGTTTTATTATAATGCAAAAATTTTATAAATTTCTAACAAATCAAACCTATTCAGTTATGTGTGTGAATATACTAAAGAAAGCGAATACACTAATCGTCTTCGTATATTTTCCTGATAAAATATGCAAAAGGTTTAATTTGAAAATAAAAGAAAATAGAGAACATTTGTGGAATGTGCTAAAATGAACTTATTAAGGATGTGAAGCGATGGAATTTTTATTGCAAGATGCAATTCTATATATATCTGTTGTAACGACAGCGCTTTGTTTATTAGAAGTCTTTTTTCTCGCTAATGTTTCTCGCTTTGTACGCCAGCAAACATCGAGCGGTAGACAAAAAGCTTTCGCATTAGTTGATACATGTGAAGAGCGTATAGGAAATACTCCGCTTTTTTCTATCTTCTATAAATATGGAATGATTCGTTCGGTTCGTAGACAAGAATCGAGCGGAGAGAGTGACGAGGTCGGTCCGTATACACCAATGTTTCGCTAACTAATTACGAAACATTGGAGGAATGAACATGTTAAAATCATACCGAGCTGTGCTCGTTAGTTTATCATTATTACTTGTTTTTGTTTTATCTGGGTGTAGCAATACGGCACCGATTGATGCAAATAGTACTGGGATTTGGAATCACTATTTTGTATATCCAATCTCACTTATGCTTCAATTTGCCTCACATCATGTACCTGGTGGAAGCTTTGGGATTGCGATTATTATTATTACGCTTTTGGTTCGCTCAGCAATGATCCCATTAGCTGTTTCGCAATATCGTAGTCAAATGAAGATGAAAAAAATGCAGCCAGGGATGCAAAAGTTGAAAGAAAAACATGGTGATGTAAGCAAAGATATTGAAAAACAAAAACAATATCAAAAAGAAATGTCAGAACTAATGAAAACAGGTGGGTGGAATCCTTTAGCTGGTTGCTTGCCACTTTTAATACAAATGCCGATTTTTTCAGCATTGTATTATGCGATTAGCCGGACTGAAGAGATTCGTACATCTTCATTTTTATGGGTAAACTTAGGACATGCAGATCCGTATCATATATTACCGATTCTTGCAGCACTGACAACATTTATTCAAATGAAGGTTATGCAGTCAAATGTGACACCTGGAGAGCAAGTTCAAATGCTGAAAGTGCAACAGTTCATGATGCCAGCAATGATTTTATTTATGGGATTTGCGGCGCCATCAGGACTTGTATTATACTGGATTACAGGTAACATATTTACAATGCTACAAACAATTGTGCTTAGAAAAGTAATGGATCGTGAACAAGGACAATTACAAAATGCATAGAAGAAAGCCACTCTAATTTAGGAGTGGCTTTTTTGATGTATTGAATTTTGGTACCACAATAGAATCATTTTTTACAGTCGCCAAGTCTTGTAGAAACAGTTAAGGGAAAATTAAGAAACCAACTTTACTATATGTATTGTATACGAGAGTGTACATGTTTTCGAAATGTATGTGATACAAAATGAAGGAGGAAGTTTTCTATGAAGAAGAAAAAAACAGTTGGATATTTAGTAGCTGCCGGAGCTTTATCACTAGGAATCATAGGGGGAGTAGGTGTTCCTGCTTTTGCGGCAACGAACGATGCCAATTCTACATCAGCAACAGAACAAACGACAAAAGGAAATCAGAATCAAAAATTGGATGAAGCAACGAAACAAAAAGTACAAACGATTATGGAGAACGCCAAAAAACAATTAGCTGAACTAGGTGTAAATCTTCCTGAAAAAGGGAAGCGCGTGGAAATGTTAGCGAACCTTGATGATGGGGCAAAAGAAAAGGTAAAAGCGATTATGGATCAGGAAAAATCGGGTACATTAACACATGAACAAGCAAAAGAGAAATTGGCCGAACTAGGTATAAATCTTCCTGAAAAAGGGAAGCGTGTGGAAATGTTAGCGAACCTTGATGATGGGGCGAAAGAAAAGGTAAAAGCGATTATGGATCAGGAAAAATCCGGTACATTAACACATGAACAAGCAAAAGAGAAACTAGCCGAACTAGGTGTAAATCTTCCTGAAAAAGGGAAGCGTGTGGAAATGTTAGCGAACCTTGATGACGAGGCGAAAGAAAAGGTAAAAGCAATTATGGATCAGAAGAAATCTGGTACATTAACTCATGAACAAGCAAAAGAGAAACTGGAAGAATTAGGTGTGAAACTTCCTAAAAAAGGAAAACAAGAAGAAATGTTTGCAAACCTTGATGATGCGACAAAGAAAAAAGCGGAAGCGATTATGGACAAAGTAAAAGCACAATTAGATGAGCTAGGTGTCGATTTTCCAATTAAAGATCATAAATTTTTAATGAAGAAGGCAAGTAACTAATTGAAATATAGAAAGTGTAAAAACCGTTAATAGAAGTTTCTTTCGTATGGGCAACCGAAAGAAACGATATAGAGTTTATTCTAGGACAGATTTCTCTCTTGAAGAAATCTGTCCTTTTTTATCGAAAATTAGAGAAATGTATTAGGTTCTGTTATAATATGAGAAGAAATATTTTGTATGTTATATAAAAATAATATTGATTTTTTTAGAACATTCAATATAATGAACATTAACTACAAAATTCGACATCAAGAAGTGATGATGAGGACATGATCGATTTTTTACGATTCTCAGAGAAGGAGGCCTTTGGCTGTGAGCTTCCTAATACGGAAAAATGGATTACCACCTCTGAACTGCAGCAGTGAACGAATATCTAGTAATTGCTTGCCGGCAAAAGCCGTTATTTAGACTTGAGAAATTGGTGAAGTGTGTTACTTTGCTGATGAAACAAGGGTGGAACCACGAATACAACACTCGTCCCTTTTTTAGGGAGGAGTGTTTTTTTATTTCATTTTTGCATCACACTAGAATTGGAAGGAGGAAATGCGGCATGCATCATGATGAGAAAAACAAAATTGGTTTAACGGTAGCACTATCAATCGTCGTAGGAACTATTATTGGATCTGGTGTATTTATGAAGCCAGGGAGTGTATTAGATTACTCAGGGAGTTCTAATATGGCAATTCTTGCTTGGGTAATAGGTGGCTTGTTAACATTAGCTAGTGGTTTAACTGTAGCTGAGATTGGAGCACAAATTCCAAAAAATGGTGGATTGTATACATATTTAGAGGAGATTTACGGAAGCTTTTGGGGGTATTTATCCGGCTGGATGCAAACAATTGTATATGGTCCAGCTATTATTGGGACATTAGGTTTGTATTTTAGTTCTTTAGTGATTAACTTTTTCTATCTAGATAAAGTATGGAATTTACCAATAGCAATTGGAACAGTTGTGTTCCTTGGTATTGTCAATAGTGTTGGAACGAAGTATGGAGGTATTGTTCAAACAGTTACAACAGTTGGAAAGATGATTCCGATCGTGTTAATTGTTGTTTTAGGTTTTTGGAAAGGGAATAGTGATATCTTTAACGTAGTTGTACCGATATCAGAAAATCAAAGCATTGGGATGGCAATTTTAGCAACGTTATTTGCTTATGATGGTTGGATTTTACTTGCTTCTATCGGCGGTGAAATGAAAAATCCAACAAAGTTATTACCAAAGGCAATGACATTAGGGATTTTAATTGTAACAGCAGCTTACGTATTAATTAATTTAGCATTGCTGAAAGTATTACCAGCAGCAAAGATTGTAGATCTTGGAGAAAACGCGACAGCGACAGCAGCAGGTATGCTTCTTGGAGAACATGGCGGGAAAATCATTAGTATCGGTATTATTATTTCTATTTTTGGATGCTTAAACGGAAAGATTTTAACATTCCCGCGTATTCCAATGTCAATGGCGGAACGTGGACAACTTCCATTTTCTAAGTTTATTGCTAAGGCACATGAAAAGTTTAAAACACCAGCAAATGCGATTACTTTTGAAATCATATTAGGGATTATTTTAATGATTATTAGTGATCCAAATAAGCTTTCCGAGATTTCTGTATTTATTATTTATATTTTCTATGTGAT
This sequence comes from Bacillus sp. XF8, assembly GCF_017498755.1. NCBI lineage: Bacteria > Bacillati > Bacillota > Bacilli > Caryophanales > Bacillaceae > Bacillus > Bacillus sp. XF8. The sequence continues at coordinate 176,600 of NZ_JAGDQK010000018.1, forward strand.
GACATTTATTGGGGTCTTCATTTTACGAAAACGTAATGAAGGGAAAGAACGTGCATACAGTGTGCCGCTATTCCCGATTGTACCAATCGTGGCGATTTTAGGATCACTATTCGTAATTGGAAGTGCGATTATTAATGATCCAATAAGCTGCTTCTTATCGATTGGAATGGTATTTACAGGTCTACCGATTTACTGGTATTTAAATAAGAAAAAAGAAACGCGGCCCTAAAGAATAGGGATAGTGCAAAGAGCAGGCATATGATATGTCTGCTCTTTTCAGTTGTAAAAAATTTCTAGTCGTATGCAGGAGAATTTACACTTGATTGCAAATGTTATTTTGGTTACTATGATTGTAGTAACCAAAAGCGAACGAAAGAAAGTGTGGGGAAAAACGTGAATTTTCGTGTATATATTTTAGCGATTGCGGCATTCGTAGTCGGGACGGTTGAGCTAATTATTGGAGGAACGCTCGATTTAGTCGCGAATGATTTAGGTGTATCTATTAGTGCAGCGGGCCAGCTTATTACAATATTCTCGGTTGTGTTTGCTCTTTCAGGACCAATTTTATTGGCGGTGACAGGAAAAATTGAGCGTAAGACATTATATATCGGGGCATTATCTATTTTCTTAATTGGTAATATCATTTCAGCACTTAGTTTGAATTACGGGATGCTCATGTTCTCAAGGGTCATTTGTGCAGCAAGTGGGTCTTTAATTATTGCATTGTCAGTGACACTGGCTTCTAGTGTTGTAGAGCCGCATTTCCGTGCGCGTGCAATTGGAATTATTTTTATGGGGATTAGTGGGTCACTCGTACTTGGTGTACCGTTAGGTCTTGTACTTGGAAATGCATACGGATGGCGTGCACCATTTGTTTTAATTTCGGTATTAACAGTTATCGCAATTGCTAGTATTTCTTTATTCTTAACAAAGGTTCCACCAGTAGCTGTATTGTCGATAAGAGAACAAATTGCTACTTTGAAAGATAAAAAGATCGTTAGTGCGCAGTTAACATCATTCTTATTCTTAACAGGACATTTAACACTATATGCATATTTGACACCGTTTTTAAAAGATGTGATGCATGTTGAAGCAAACTGGATTAGCGTGTTTTACTTTATTTTCGGTATCGCTGCAGTAATCGGCGGCGGTTTTGGAGGTTGGCTTGCTGATAAATGGGGATCGAAGAAAAGTATTATCTCTATTATTATCGTCTTTGCATGTGCGATTTTTATTTTACCGATGATGACATTCTCATTCCCGCTATTTATTATTATGATGGGACTTTGGAGTATGTTAAGCTGGGCGATTTCACCGGCGCAGCAAAATTATTTAATTGAAATTGCACCAGAATCAGCTGGCATTCAGCAAAGCTTAAACAACTCAGCACTTCATTTAGGAATTGCACTTGGCTCAACGGTGGGCGGGGCTGTGATTGAACAATCATCTGTTATATATAATGCTTGGGTAGGCGGCGGATTTGTTATTTTAGCGCTATTTTGTGCGATTTTCTCGATTACGAGAGGGCAGTCTACTCATGTGGCAAAGAAGGAATCTATCGTTTGATAGGTTCTTTTTTGCTTGCAATAAATTGAAGTATTTACCATTTTTGTATGTAAGGGTACAGAGAGGGGAGTGATGGCATATGGGTTTCGAATCAGTGATTGGCTTTTTGGCGATGGTGTTACCAGTTTTTCTGATTACTTTTGTACTACGATGGATTCGCTTCCTCTATCATAATTATGATAAACAGGTTAAGCAAAATGAGAAGATTATTGAGTTGTTAATTGAAATAAAGAAACAAAAGAAAAATAGCAAAGGAAGTTCCTTTGCTATTTTTAGTATCGTAATTTCATTAAAATGCTTCGTATTTCCTCATCATTCATAAAGAGGTCGTGATGTTTCTGTGTAATTTTCGCAAGGGCCACATCGTGATAGAAGAACTCTGTAAAGAATTTCACGAATGGCTGTGACATTGTTTTCATTGCCTGCCAAGATTCTTGTTCTACCCCAGCAAATAAAATTTCACGATCATCAATAATCAGAAGTAAGTAGCGTTCTAATGCGTTAGGTTCTTCCGTTGGGATAAGAAAATGAATATTTGCAAGTTTTGTTTCTACATTACCGACTACAAGTGCCTCAATATCAACGCCTTGCTTTGCTTTTGTTTCAAGTAAGGGAAGATACTCTAAAAAGGTATCGTTCCAAGCGGAGATACGGATAGATTGTTTCGCTTCTTCTACTAACTGTTTACTTTGTACTTGAATAGAAGATTGCATTTTTAAACTCCAAACCCGATCATCTGTGAATGATTTTTTTGAAATATTTGTTTGGAGTTCTTTAATATTAGATTGAAATTCTGTCGTTAATTTTTGGATGGCAAGGTCTAGTGGCAGGGCGGTATATAGCTTTTTCTTTTCTGAGACGGAATCCATGACCATTCCTTTATCGATGAGGCGCGCTAATACCTCATATATTTTTGCTTTTGGAACACCTGAATGTTTTACAATCGTTGTTGCATCTAGTGGTTCAACGCTTGAGACTACGACTTCATATGCTTGGCTTTCATATTGTGAGAAACCGAATTTTTGTAACATAATGCCCTCCGAACAAGTTAGATTCTATACATAAGAATAAAGAAGTATGTGCATTTACACAAGTGCTTCACTTTTTAACCAGGAAAAAAGAAAGAATAGAATCCGAATGGACCCTATTCTTTGTTGTCTGTTTAATTATGAATCGCCTTGAACATGAGTGTACCATTGTTTTCAGTAACAGTTAGTGTACCGTTAATTGCTCGAGTTGAGAATTGCTTTGTCTGAAAGTAATCTTTCGAACCGAGTTTTTCTAATATGGTATTTAAATCTTGCTCACTTAGAGCTGGATCAAGAGCTTTAATTACATTCTTTATTGTGGAATAAAAGGCGTCAATTTGCTCTTTAGATGTACCTGACCCGGCGATGGCAACAGCAGCGATACCACCAGTTGCTTTATAAATGGAAACACCCAATCCAAATTTCGTAGTAAAGATTCCGTTGTATGTTGCGATTTGTGTTGTTTCAGTAAAGAGTTTAATGCTGCTAACGGTAATGCCATTTGAACTTCCAACTGAGTTAATTGCATTTACTAGATTTTGCATGATTTGTGCCGTATCTACTGAAGCTGGTGGATTAGGTGGCGGAGTTGGATTAGGTGGTGGAGTTGGGGGAGGTTGAGGGGTTGGACTAGGCGTTGGAGTTGGATTAGGTGCTGGTTCTGGCTTCGGTTCAGGTTTTTCCACTGGTTTTGGGTCCTTCTGCCATATGTCGCACGCTGTTGTTCCAAATAGAAGCGGAATAGCTAATAAAGTAAGAAACAACTTTTTCATGTGTCCACTTCCTTTCAAAAGGATAAGGTGATTAAAAAAGGGTACCATCAATATATGCATAACAGATGGAGAAGGATTACTACGAATAAGCATATTATGAAAAATAAATTAAAAGTATAGTTATGGTTAGTAAAGTAGGAGAGAGTTTTGTACAATAGAAATGAAGAAAACATAGGAGGGAAACGATCATGGCAATTGTTGATGTATCGATTATTCCAGTTGGAACAGGTAATCCAAGCGTAAGTGAATATGTAGCAGAAGTACAAAAAGTGTTAGAGAAAAATGCAGATCGCGTGAAGTATCAATTAACACCGATGAATACAGTAATTGAAGGAGATCTTCCTGTATTACTTGAAGTAATTCAACAAATGCATGAGGTACCATATACAAAAGGTGCAAAGCGTGTAGCGACAACAATTCGTATTGATGATCGTCGCGATAAAGAAAGCACAATGGAGAAAAAATTAAACTCTGTTCGATCAAAATTATAGGGAAAAGCAGCGATTTTCGCTGCTTTTTTTATGTGTATAAATTAGGCAAGACGGGTATATGCATGATACACTTTTTTATTATCAATTGTGGAATTTAGAGAAGGAGGAAGAACGATGAGTGACAAGTTTAATGAGCAGTTTGATGGGTTGCTTGAAAAGTATACAGAATTATTGCTAGGGGAAAGCAGTGAAGAAAGAAAAGAACAGGTGCAAAAATGGGCATTGTACTCTTATATCGCGAAAACGATGCCTGCTTTAGTAAAGCATTGGAATGAGACGTATCCAGATGCAAAAGAAGAAATGGTACATTTAATAGCTAATATTAAGAAGTTAAATGAAGAACATCGTAATCATAAAGACTAAAAGCCGCTCATAGAGTGGTTTTTTTATTATTTTCGACATGATATGACATTGTAAAATTTATATGTTTGATATTATTTATTTAAATTTATATATAAGGGGAGAAATGAAAGTGGATGCTGAAAAGAAGTCGAAGATTTGGGAGTATGTCGGATGGGGCGCAATTGTCGTAGTTGGCACTTTTACTACATTTATGTTGATGATGCTTATTTTTGGTGATCCGAAAACGAAATACAAAGCGGAAGAAGTGACAACAGATGGACAAGAGGTTCAAAATGCCGAAAAGGATTTGAAAAAAGAATACTCTGTTGGAGAAACAATTAAACTTGGTGATCATGGGCTTACTGTTACAGATGTAAAAAAATCAAATGGTGGGGAACTTGAAAAACCGAAACCAGGTCATGAATATATAGTTGTATCGGTAAATATCTATAACGGTGGAAAAGAGGATATTCCGTATAGTTCACTTGATTTCCAAATGAAAAATAGTAAGGGAAATATCACAAGCGTGATGTTTTCAACAGTTAACCAAAACAATGCTTTGAATTCTGGGCAATTAGCACCAAACGGCCAGGTAACAGGTTCAATGGTCTTTGAACAACCTGTAGGGGAAAAGTTACAATTACAATTCACACCAAATTTCTGGGACAAGAAGAAAAAAATAATTATAAACCTATAGGCAAGGCTAAATATTGTTAAAGATGGATTGCTATAGGTCTGCATTTTATATTTTATGTGGAAGAGGCACTTTTTTGAGTGTCTTTTATTTTATAAAAAATTCTCACACAAAGTGCAGGGTTCAAGTGTAAAATAGTGATTTGATAGGAATTCAGTAAGAGTCTTCTTTTTTATTCTAGTTACCATTATTTTGTAAAAAATAACATCATGACAACAAGGAATACTTGTAGATGGATCTAGACTTCTTCCACTTATTGTATGTTATATTTTTAAATATAATAAATACTAAAAAAATGTTGGGCGATATAGTTTATCTTTGATATATTTGAAGAATAATTGAAATATTAAGACCGACTGATAGAGGTGTTTGCGTGGAATTATTTGAGTATTATACAAAGAAAGGGAAGTTTAAGTGTTTAATTGGAACGGGAGTTTTTCTTTTTGGATTATTTTGTATATATAATACTTGGGGTTATGTTAATTGGGGAGAAGTAATCTTCATTATTATAGTTTCGTTTGTTGTTTTGGGAATTGGATTTTGGCAATTAAGAAAAGGGAATTTATTAAAAGAGAATATGGTTAAAAATGATGTAACGTTTTGGGATATTGACACTTATGTTTTATTAGAATTGCCCGAAAGCAATAAACATTTCGGTTTATATACTCCTGATGGGGGATATGTAGCAGGAACAAAGATGATTTCTTCAACATTACCTTTTTTAAAACATAAACAAGTTTTTGGATTAGAAGCAAGTGATGGAGAAATTCTTGCATATTTTGATGGTGAAGTTGAAAATTATGATTGGGCTATTTATGATTCAAATTATAATTGTGTAGGTATGTTTAAAGAAAATATGATACAGGGATTTGGAATGGTACGTGGTTCTTTGATGGATGAAAAAGAGATAAAACTTTCTGAGGTAGAAGTGGAATTTGATTTTTTCGAGACGTCTTTTCGTACAAGAGATGATCGTATATTAATAAATTGTAAAAGAGGATATATGCCTTTGGAATGGAATGAAAGATTTGGATTAAATGCACCTATTATTAAATTAGGTAACAATATTTCTAATGCTGAAAAGATATTTGGTTTAGGGGTTCTTTTCTATATTTTAGAAACAATTAAAGTAAGAAAAAGTAGGATTTTTAATGATTAGAATTAAATATTTATATTATGAAATTTATTGAATGTTTTATTAGGGGGATATACATGGGGAATATACAAGTTAAACCGGAAGAATTGAGAAGAATTGCAAAGAATTTTAAATATGCTAGTAATGTAGAATCAGATCGTCATTTGAAAATTCAAGGGGAATTATTTAATCTTCAAATGAGATGGATTGGTGCATCAAGTTTAAGTTTTTATAATGATTTACCTAGAATGAATAAAGCACATGAATCTTTTCTTAATGTTTTAAAACAAATAGAAGATGAATTAGTTCGTATAGCAGAGAAATTTGAAAAGGCTGACTCGGAATATTCATCTAAAAGTTCTAAAAATGATTCACTTTTGATGAATACAAAATCTGCAGTTGAAGCAGGTGCTGGAGTAGTTGTAAAAGGAATTGGTAATGTAATTAACGGTAAAAAGTATGAGAAATCTTTTGTAGAGGAAAAGGGATATGGTGGTTTATTTATTAAAGGTCTTACACTTGAAGCGGAACCATTTGTAAGTTCTCGTACTTATGATAGATTTGATGTAAAAGATAAAGAAAAGAGGGAACAAACTTATGGACCTATGGTTGGTTTTACAGTAGCTCAAGCTGGAATAGAACGAGAGAATATTGGAGGAAGTGGATTAGGAGCTGAGGGTAAAGTAGCACTTGCTACTGCAGAGTTAGGTGCTCATGTAGAAAATGGAAATTTACATATAGGAGCTGAAGCTACTCTAGTAAAATATGAGAGTGCTGTAAAAATCCCTCTTCCATTTACTGATAAAAAACTACAAATTGGAGGATCAGCATCTCTTGGGACAATGGGGGGATCTTTAGAAGCTGGAAAAAGCGGATTCAAATTCCATTTACCATTTGGTCCTGGTGTAGGTTTATGGGGATTTGGTGGAGAACTTGCTATTAAGGAATAAAGGAGATAATTAGTATGAATAAAAAAGTGAAAAATTTTAAATATCTTATGATTATATTAGCTTGTATTGCAATTTTCGGTACAATTTTACCTAATGCATTAGATCCGAATGAAACATTAGCAGGTAACATTTCAGTTGCAGTTTTTGGTATAATTGGTACTTGTTTATTATTTTCTATCACTTATTTTATTATAAAAAAAGCTATTTTAAGAAGGGGAAAATAAGATGGGACAAAATTTAGAGTTAGAATTACTTCCAATAGGTTCTGTTGTAATGTTTAAAGATTGGGAACATCCATTAATGGTTTATGGAAGAAAACAGATGGATTCTGAAACAAAAAAAACATGGGATTATGTATGTTGTTATTTTCCTCATGGTAATATTTCTTCGGAGTATAATTTCTTTTTGAATCATGAAGATATTTCTAGTGTTTTACATCTTGGTTTTATTAATGAAACAGAATTAGAGTTTCAAAAGTTATTTAAAAAAGAAAGTGAAGAAAAACAGTAATTATTTTTAAGGTATTAGTGTTTTTGAAATAGTTAAAGAGTGAAATTTTAGAAGATAGATCATCAAATTTCTAGTGAAAAGGTAGAATATATAATATGATTTTAGGAATTTCATATTTTGATATTTTTTGTATTATAATTATTGTCTCGTTTTTTTTCACTTTTTGGAGATTGAATGTGTGGTATAACAAGAAACATAATGTTCCTAAGGTTTTTCAATGGCTTCCTAGAAGATGGGGGAAAAGAAAAGTTTCAGAGCATTTATCTCAACTAAATAAAAAGTTAGAAGCTGAAGGAAAGGGAATTTTAGTTACAATTTATGCTATAGATTTATACATTGTAACTATTCCTTGTACAGTAAAAAAATATAGATTTTAATACATATATATTTAAAGAAAAGACTTTTTAATTAAAAAGTCTTTTCTTTATAAATTTTTATTATTTGTAACCGATATTTTAGTTATTATTAAATATATTTAATAATGGAAAAAACAGAGAAAGATACATTACTTCCCATCGGTTCAGTTGTGAAATTTAAAACATGGGAACAACCTTTGATGATATATGGTAGAAAACAAGAAGATTCAAAAACTAAGGAAACTTGGGATTATGTAGCTTGTTATTATCCTATTGGAAATATTTCAAGTGAATATAATATGTTTTTCAATCATGAACACATATCAGAAGTTATTTTTACTGGTTACATAAATGAAGAGGAAATTAAGTTACGTGAAGATTTAAAATAATAATTTGAACTTATAACTATAATATTAAAAATTTATATTCACTAGGATATATATTTTTTATTATAGTTATTTTTATAAGCTTTAATTATGAAAATTTTATTGTGAATAGAAGGGGTAATGATGTTGAAAATTTTTAAAAATACAATTTTATTTGTTTTATGTTTAGTAGTTCTTAGTGGTTGTTTTACAAGAGAAGGAACTATCGTTGGTGGTAAAGTTCATGGTGCTTCAGATGGTATGTCTGGGAAGTATAAAAGATTTACTGGCTCTGCGACTCAAGATATGAAAGTTAAAAAAGGTGAGAATTGGATATTTTCTTTTGATGATAAAACTAAACAAGGAACTATAATTGCTTATGTTGTGGATTCAAATGATAATACAATATTAGAGCTTAATAATGGAAAAGGCGAAAATAATATTAAAGTACCTAAAGATGATACATATAAGGTTAAGATTAAAACGGAAGAACATGGTGGGGAATTTCAAATATCATGGAAAAAAGAAAAATAGTTTTTTGATTGAAAAAAGCATCTAAAGATAGATGCTTTTTTATTTTGTAATTCTCTAACAAAAAAGCCTTAGGAAAAATAATCCCCAAGCTTTAAATTGATTATCGCTATTCCACTAAATTAGCCAACAACATGTAAATTTTCTTTTATCGCGACAAAATAACTATCTATAAAGGAATTGCTTTATGGTGTCGGAGCTATCTCTAAACGCCAATCATTGCATTGCATGATACTCCCTGGCGGATATTCAAAATCACATTCACTAATAAATAAGAAATCGAGTTTTTGGCAAATAGCGTTTGAAGCAGGATTACTGATGGAAGGAAAGGCATGCATGAATCTGTGCTTTTGTTCCAGTCTAGCATGAGCGATAGCTTGTTCAATGGCGTTTGTTGCGATTCCTCTACCTTGAAATGCTGGTAGGACACTCCATCCAATTTCATACACGGTCTCTTCTTGCCAGTAGTTGTCCCAATAGCCAACGCTACCAACAATTTCGAGTTGCGGGAGTAGGACGATGCTAAACATACGTCCGGTCCCAAGTCTACTAATCCTAAGGTACCGTTCGTGACGAGCGAGGAGTTGTTCTTCGGTTTCGGGACCTCCTAGGTATTCTAACATCTCAGGTGTATTCATAAGACGAAGTAAAGTAAGATTGGCATCGTTCCAAGGTTTAATCCGAACTTGTTGCGCATTTATTCTTTTTGTCATTTTTCACACTCCAATTATTATTTTTCGCCCCGACAAAATTGTATATGCTGTACAGGATAATACCTTAAAGTGAAACTAGGATCCTATGTTTTTACACTTTCTATGCTTATTTCAACAGAAATCTTCTCCCACCTTTTCCACTCGATTTTTATAGGAGGGAATTAAGTACACTCATGATGTTATATTTGTATTCATCTTCAGTCACATTAATATCTTTGTATAATTTATAGGGAGAAGTAAGAGGTATGACGAGTGTTGTCGAATTTTTATTTTAGGCTAGTTATTCACTTGTTTCTCTAGTTTCTTTTTAAATGTCGAAAAATTTTTATGAATATTTAAAAGCGACATTATAGGCTTTTAAACATTTTTATAGTATTTTATAAATTATCTAAATAATTATTTGTATCAAATAATTTTAAACAATGATATAATTTTGAAGAGGGGTAAAAAACAGATAAAGTACAGTCATAGGGGTGAATTACATGGAACAATTAATGCGCAATTCGTTTCTTTTCTTGTCAAAAAATAAAGCGCTAACAAAACTGGCTAAGAAGTACGGTTTACGCTTTGGTGCAGGGCGCTTTGTCGCAGGGGAGACAATTGATTTAGCTGCTGCAGCTATTAAACAATTAAATCAGCAAGGACTTTGTGTGACAATCGATTATTTAGGTGAGTTCGTCGACAATGAAGCAGAAGCAAATGAAATGGCAAGCCAATCGATTGAAGCAATCCGTGCAATTGGACGCGAAAAACTTGATTCACAGCTTTCTTTAAAAATGACTTCTATGGGATTAGACATCTCAGATGACATCGTAATGAATAATATGCGCCGCATTTTAGAGGCTGCAAAAGAAAATGGTGTGTTTGTTACCATTGATATGGAAGACTACACGCGTTGCGGGAAAACAATTGATATCTTTAAGCAATTAAAATCTGAATTCGATAATATCGGTACTGTTATTCAAGCTTACCTATATCGTACAGAAAAAGACATCGAGGATTTAAATGCATATAGTCCTAATTTACGTCTTGTAAAAGGGGCTTATAAAGAACCTGAAGAAGTGGCGTTCCCAGACAAGAAAGATGTAGATGACAATTATAAAAAGATTATTAAAATGCACTTATTAAATGGAAATTATACTGCAATTGCTTCACATGATGAAGCAATTATTGAATATACGAAGAAACTTGCTGAGGAACATAATATTTCACGTGATCAATTTGAATTCCAAATGCTATATGGTATTCGTACAGAACGTCAACTTGAGCTTGTAAAAGAAGGCTACAAAATGCGTGTTTATGTGCCATATGGAAATGACTGGTATGGTTATTTCATGCGCCGCCTAGCAGAACGTCCAGCAAACGTTGCGTTCGTTTTAAAAGGAATGATCAAAAAATAACCAAGGAGTCTAAATACTCCTTGGTTATTTTAATTGCTTGAATGCATAATGTGCCATCTTTTTCGTATCTGGATATAACTGAGTACGAGTAGAAGACAGTACAACGTTAATAACTCGTTTACCGTCTTTTTCATCGACTGTTACGACCGTGTATTTTCCTAAAGCAGATAAACCGCTTTTACTTCCAATTGCATATGGATCATCGTAAAGTTCTTCACGGCCATAGTTTGCGATTTTTGGAGACCGCTGTGAAGTATGTAATGTTGTGTGCATTGTATTCATATAATCAAGCACTATTGGGAATTTCAAAGCTTCTTTCGTAATGATTGCGATGTCATAAGGTGATACCTTATTGCCCATTGCATCAGCTCCGCTCGCGTTTTTAAAAGTGGCATGCTTTGTCCCAAGTTCTTTTGCTCTTGCATTCATCATTTTTACAAATTCTTCTTTTGATCCCGCAATATGCTCTGCAATGGATTCAGAGATTGGATCGGCACTGATAATCAGCATTAGTTTCAATGCTTCATCCCTTTTTAATTTTTCACCCGCGCGAAGTTTAATTTTCTTACTTTGACTCTCCGTTTTTATCGCATTTTCTGTAATTGTAATTTCTTCGTCTTTTTTCACATTCTCTAGTAAAAGAAGAGTTGTCATCATTTTTGCTACACTAGCTGGGTAAGAACGTTCTTGTTCCCGTTTTCCATATAGAATTTCGCCAGTGTCGGCATCAATTGTAATGCCGTATTTCCCTGTAATAGCAGGCTGATTCTCTCGCACGTCTTTTTGCCGCTGTGCATAGGAGAAGAAGATCATACTTGTAAAAAGTGTGGCAATCATTACAATCATGACTATTGTTCGTTTCATTATGTAGTCCCTCTTTTGTTTCGCATTATGTATATACAAAATAAATTGGGCAGAAAAGCAGCCCAATACTCATTATGCCACGTTCTCTGCCCAAAAATATAGCGGAAGTTCAAAAAGTCCGGTAAAGATAGCTGCCCGCTTTCTTCGTTACGTCGCCAGTCCGGTACTCATGTAGTTTCACCTACACTCCGTATCCTCCCGGCTTCCGCGCCTCGAACTGCTCGGCTCTCGTTATCCTTCTTTTTGAACAAGCGCATATAGCGTTATTTTTCACCCATGTTATGCTTTTTGTATTGTTGGTTGTTACCTTGACGACCTTTTTCGATGCCGCGATCCACCGGTCCTGCATTTCCTGTTACACTTGCAGCACTAACACCCGCATTTGAAGGGTCTTTCTTAAGTTTTCCCATATATATTCCTCCATTTTTGTCAAATTCTAAAAAGGAAAAAGCGTATTTTATCAAGAAAATACACAATTATAGAGTACCCAAACAAAAGAAAAAAATTTATTTCAGAAAATTTTATCAATAAATATATTGCGAAAATTTAAACAGTATCATATATTTATTAGTAGAGGCTCACTCATTGATTGCGACGTATGTCGAAAAATTGAATGAGCATTCATTCAAGAATAGGGGGAGAAATGGATGTTCCAAATTAAAAAGGCTGCTGTTCTCGGTTCTGGCGTAATGGGCTCAGGGATTGCTGCACATTTAGCCAATATCGGTATACCAACATTACTGCTTGATATTGTACCTCAGGCGCTTACAAAAGAAGAGGAAGCAAAGGGACTTACATTAGAACATAAAAGTGTGAGAAATCGTTTTAGTAACGGGGCACTACAAAAATTAGTAAAGCAAAAGCCAGCTCCTCTTACAGTGAAAGATAATCTAGCGCTGATTGAAGCAGGGAATTTAGAAGACGACATTGAGCGTCTTGCTGATGTAGATTGGATTATTGAGGTTGTTGTTGAAAACTTAGATATTAAAAAGAAACTATTTGAAAAAGTAGATGCTGTTCGTAAACCTGGCTCGATTGTGAGCTCAAATACATCAGGTATTTCCGTTGAAAAAATGGCAGAAGGTCGTTCAGATGACTTCAAAAAACACTTCTTAGGAACGCACTTTTTTAACCCACCACGTTATTTAAAACTTCTAGAGATTATACCGACAAAAGAAACAGATCCACAAGTGTTAAACTTTATGAAATTATTTGGCGAAGACGTTCTTGGAAAAGGCGTTGTTATCGCGAAAGATACACCAAACTTTATTGGAAACCGCATCGGTACGTACGGCTTACTTGTAACATTGCAAGAAATGATTAAGCGGGGCTATAGCGTTGGGGAAGTGGATTCTGTAACAGGGCCATTAATTGGTCGTCCAAAGAGTGCAACGTTCCGCACGTTAGATGTTGTTGGTTTAGATACATTCGTTCATGTTGCGAACAATGTATATGAAAATGTACAGGAAGAAGAACGCGATGTATTTAAAGTACCAGCTTTCATGCATGATATGCTTGATAAAAAATGGCTTGGAAGTAAAACTGGTCAAGGTTTCTTCTTAAAACAAGGAAAAGAAATTTTAGAGTTAAATCCTGAAACAATGGAGTATGGAGCTCGTAAAAAATTAAAAGCTGCTTCTGTAGAGTTAAGCAAACAAGAAAAAGGATTAGCGAACAAATTGAAAGCGCTTGTATATGCGAAGGATCGTGCAGGAGAGCTATTATGGAATATTATCACACCGACGCTTTTATACTCAGCGAAGCTTCATAAAGAAATTGCAGATGATATTGTCGCAATTGACCAAGCGATGAAATGGGGATTTGGCTGGGAGCAAGGTCCGTTTGAAATTTGGGATGCAATCGGTGTTGAAAAATCAGTTCAAAAGATGGAAGAGAACGGCCAAGTTGTTCCGGCATGGGTGAAAGACATGTTAGAGAAAGGTTTTGGTTCTTTCTATAAACATGATAATGGCGAAAGCTATTACTACGATAACGGTGAATATAAGCTGATCGAACGTAATAAAAAGGCGATTTCGCTTAAACAATTAAAAGAGAAAAATGGTGTATTAAAGAAAAACAGCGGAGCAAGCTTAATCGATTTAGGCGATGGCATCCTTTGCTTAGAATTCCATTCAAAGAGTAATGCAATCGGTATGGATATTACGCAAATGATTAATTACGCTGTTGACGAAGTGGAAAAGAATTATAAAGGACTTGTTATCGGGAACCAATCGAAGAACTTCTGCGTTGGGGCAAACCTTGCGATGATTTTAATGGAAGCACAAGATGATAACTACTTTGAAATTGAGTGGGTCGTGAAAAACTTCCAAGATGCAATGATGAAAATTAAGTACAGTTCTAAGCCAGTCGTTGCAGCGCCATATGGTATGACGCTTGGCGGCGGTACAGAAGTTTGCTTACCAGCAGCTAGCATTCAAGCTTCTAGCGAAACGTATATGGGATTAGTAGAAGTTGGTGTTGGTTTAATCCCCGGCGGTGGCGGTAACAAAGAGCTATACATTAAACACTTAAACAAAATGGCAAACGGTGTAGAATTTGACCTGCAAAAGGTTGCAAATAAAGTGTTTGAATCAGTCGCAATGGCAAAAGTATCTACATCAGCGCAAGAGGCTGTTTCTCGCAACTTCTTAGGCGATAAAGATGGTATTAGTGTGAATGGTGATCACTTATTATATGATGCAAAACAAAAAGCACTTGCTTTATATGAAGCGGGTTACAAAGCACCGATTCGTAAAAAGGTACCTGTTGTTGGTGAGACAGGATATGCAACGCTTTTACTTGGAGCTGAAGCAATGCATCTATCTGGTTACATTTCCGAATACGACTTACACATTGCGAAAAAGCTCGCATATGTCATTGCCGGCGGAAAAGTACCGTACGGAACAGAAGTTGATGAGCAGTATTTATTAGATGTGGAACGTGAAGCATTTATCAGTTTAGTAAGTGAGATGAAATCACAAGCAAGAATGCAGCACATGCTTGTAAAAGGAAAGCCATTACGTAACTAATAACGAGGGGAGATATCGTTCATGAGAGAAGCTGTCATTGTTGCGGGAGCAAGAACGCCAATTGGTAAAGCAAAGAGAGGTTCATTAAAAACAGTTCGTCCTGATGATTTAGGGGCGTTAGTAGTAAAAGAAACGTTAAAGCGTGCAAATAATTATGAAGGACCAATTGATGATTTAATTTTTGGTTGTGCGATGCCAGAAGCAGAACAAGGCTTAAATATGGCGCGTAATATCGGCGGATTAGCAGGACTTTCTTATGATGTTCCGGCTATTACAATTAACCGTTACTGTTCTTCAGGCTTACAAAGTATCGCTTACGGTGCAGAGCGCATTATGCTTGGTCACTCTGAAGCTGTATTATCTGGCGGAGCTGAATCGATGAGTTTAGTGCCAATGATGGGACACGTCGTTCGTCCAAATAGCCGCCTTGTAGAAGCGGCTCCAGAATATTATATGGGCATGGGTCATACAGCAGAGCAGGTTGCTGTGAAATATGGAATTTCCCGCGAAGAGCAAGATGCGTTTGCGGTAAGAAGCCATCAGCGTGCAGCAAAGGCATTAGCGGAAGGGAAATTTGCTGACGAAACAGTACCTGTTGATGTAACGCTACGTACTGTTGCAGCGAATAATAAAATTCAAGAAGAAACAATCGTCTTCTCACAAGATGAAGGAGTAAGAGCAGATACGACATTAGGTATCTTAGGAAAATTACGTCCAGCATTTAACGTTCGCGGTTCTGTAACTGCTGGTAACTCTTCACAAATGAGTGATGGTGCAGCGTCCGTACTTCTGATGGATCGTGAAAAAGCAGTGAGCGATGGCATGAAGCCACTTGCGAAATTCCGTTCATTTGCAGTAGCTGGTGTACCGCCAGAAGTAATGGGGATTGGGCCAATTGCAGCGATTCCAAAAGCTTTAAGATTAGCAGGATTAGAGCTATCTGATATCGGCTTATTTGAGTTAAATGAAGCATTCGCATCTCAATCGATTCAAGTTATTCGTGAGCTTGGCTTAGATGAAGAAAAGGTAAATGTAAACGGCGGTGCAATCGCACTTGGACATCCACTTGGCTGTACAGGAGCAAAATTAACATTATCTCTTATTCATGAGATGAAACGACGCAACGAACAATTCGGCATTGTAACAATGTGTATCGGCGGCGGAATGGGAGCTGCTGGGGTGTTTGAGCTACTATAAAAAGTGGAAACAACCGAACGTTCTAGCTATCGGGGCTAGATAAATAAAGAGTGGAAGCAATTAAAGGATGTAAAAAATAAAGGAAGAGCCAGCTTCTCTTGAAATGAGAGAAGCGGCTTATGAAAATATGAAGGAGGAAATTTTCATGGAAAAAACAGTGGGAAATGCAGTTAAAGGCGGTAGCTTTTTAGTTGATGAGATTACGATTGATCAAGTATTTACACCGGAAGATTATAGCGATGAGCATAAAATGATAGCGAAAACGACAGAGGACTTTATCATAAATGAAGTTCTACCAGAGCTTGAGTATTTAGAGCAACACGAGTTTGACCGCTCTGTTCGCTTATTAAAAGAAGCTGGTGAACTTGGTTTATTAGGAGCTGACGTACCAGAAGAGTACGGCGGAATTGGACTTGATAAAGTGAGTTCAGCATTAATTGCAGAGAAATTCGCTCGTGCTGGTGGATTTGCAATTACACACGGTGCTCACGTTGGTATCGGATCTTTACCAATCGTATTATTCGGTAACGAAGAGCAAAAGAAACAATATTTACCGCTACTAGCAACAGGTGAAAAATTAGCTGCATACGCATTAACTGAGCCGGGTTCTGGATCGGATGCATTAGGCGCGAAAACAACAGCACGCTTAAATGCAGAAGGAACACATTACGTGTTAAACGGAGAAAAACAATGGATTACAAACTCAGCGTTCGCTGATGTATTCATCGTATACGCAAAAGTAGATGGTGAGCACTTCTCAGCATTTATCGTAGAAAAAGAATATCCAGGCGTATCTACAAGCCCTGAAGAAAAGAAAATGGGTATTAAATGTTCTTCAACTCGTACGTTAATTTTAGAAGATGCATTAGTGCCGAAAGAAAATGTACTTGGTGAAATTGGTAAAGGTCATGTCATTGCTTTCAACATTTTAAATATCGGTCGTTATAAATTGGGTGTTGGTACAGTTGGGTCTGCGAAACGTGCCGTAGAAATTTCAGCGCAATATGCAAACCAACGTCAACAGTTTAAACAACCAATCTCTCGCTTTCCATTAATTCAGGAAAAACTTGCAAATATGGCAGCGAAAACATATGCAGCAGAAAGTTCTGTATATCGTACAGTAGGTTTATTTGAAAGCCGTATGAGCACATTAACTGAAGAAGAAGTAAAAGATGGTAAAGCTGTAGCAGCTTCTATCGCTGAATACGCAATTGAGTGCTCTTTAAATAAAGTATTTGGTTCTGAAGTATTAGACTACGTAGTAGACGAAGGTGTTCAAATCCATGGTGGTTACGGATTTATGGCAGAGTATGAGATTGAAAGAATGTACCGCGACTCTCGTATTAACCGTATTTTCGAAGGAACGAACGAAATTAACCGTTTAATCGTCCCAGGTACGTTCTTACGTAAAGCGATGAAAGGTGAATTACCACTTCTGCAAAAAGCACAAAAATTACAAGAAGAGTTAATGATGATGATGCCAGAAGAAGTAGGCGATGAGCCATTAGCACTTCAAAAATATTTAGTAAATAATGCGAAGAAAATCGGTTTAATGGTAGCTGGATTAGCTGTTCAAAAATACGGTAAAGCATTAGATAAAGAACAAGAAGTTCTTGTTAACATTGCAGATATCGTAAGCAACTTATATGCAATGGAATCTGCTGTTCTTCGTACAGAAAAAGCAATCAAAGCAACTGGTCTTGAAAAGAATAAACAAAAAGTATTATACACTGAAGTATTCTGCCAAGAAGCGTTCAATCAAATCGAATCAGATGCGAAAGAAACAATTATTGCAGTTGAAAATGGTGATATGCTACGCATGATGTTATCAGCGCTTCGCAAATTCACTCGTCATACGCCGCTTAACGTAATTCCAAAGAAACGTGAAATTGCTGCGAAAATTTTAGAAGATGAGCGCTATACAGTTTAATCATAAAAAAACCAGCAGTCTTATAATCATGAACTGCACCCCAATTGTTAGACACAATTAACAATTGGAGGTGTAGTTTTTTTATGGCAAAGTTTTCATTAGAAGT